>JAYSYA010000100.1:0-15174 GCA_043716765.1 Akkermansiaceae bacterium | reverse complement strand
AGGGTCCGCCCGTGCACCGGGGCGTAGCTCAGCCTGGTAGAGCGCCGCGTTTGGGACGCGGATGTCGTCAGTTCGAATCTGGCCGCCCCGACCACTTCTTGCAAGAAGTGTGTTGATTCAAGTGCACTGCTCGTGATTGGAAATCACGGTCCATGGAGGCAAGACGATGGGGCAATTCCTATATGTTTCCGGAACAAACGCGGCGCGGATTCAAGCGGTGTGTGCTATCTTCGAGGACCTCAAAACATTCGCTGAGGCCAAGGTCAAGGAAACCGCTGAGATCGATTACTTCGCCACCTCGCTGCCCAACCTGCTAGTGTTCGATGACGACTTGCAAGCCCAGCGGGACGCGGAGAACCAATTGCTGTTAGCACTAGCCCATCACGGCCTCGGCGAAACAAACGCCGCCCGCTCCGCACCGGCGAAGACCCTCGCCTTCACCTGCGCCGATCAACGCGCTGCGGATCTGCGACGGGAACTCGAGCTCGCTTGAACCCAACAATGAGAATTGGCCGCTGTTAAGGTGAGACCCAGGCCGGTGATTTTTCGGACAAGTGTCTCTTGAAACATCGATTTTCTCTCTCCAAGGTCCGTCGCGTGATCCCCAATGTCCTCGCCGAACGCTACGCCTCGCCCGCCCTTCAAGCCATCTGGTCCGCCGAAGGGCGGATCGTTTTAGAACGTGAATTCTGGATCGCCGTGATGAAGGCCCAGCGCGATCTCGGTCTGGACGTCCCGGCCGAAGCCATCGCCGCCTACGAATCCGTCAAAGACAGCGTCGATCCCGCCTCGATCATGGCGCGCGAAAAAATCACCCGCCACGACGTGAAGGCGCGCATCGAGGAATTTAACGATCTCGCCGGCCATGAGCAAGTCCACAAGGGCATGACCTCCCGCGACCTCACGGAAAACGTCGAGCAACTCCAGGTTTACCGCTCGCTGCTCATCATCCGTGGTAAGACCATCGCCACGCTGCGCCGTTTCCGCGAGCGTTCGGAACAATGGAGCGAGCTCATCCTCACCGCCCGCACCCACAACGTCGCCGCCCAGCCGACCACCCTCGGCAAGCGCATCGCGATGTTCGGCGAGGAACTCCTCAGCAGCCTGCAAGCGCTCGACTCCGTCATCGCTAACTATTCCGTCCGCGGCCTCAAGGGTGCCGTCGGCACCCAGATGGACCAGCTCTCGCTGTTCGAGGACGATGCCGGAAAAGTCGCCGATCTCGAAAAGCGCGTCGTCGCCCACCTCGGCATGCCAGCCGTCTGGACCAACGTCGGCCAGGTCTATCCGCGCTCGCTAGATTTCCGCGTGGTCGCCGCGCTAACGGACCTTTGCTCCGGCCCATCGTCCTTCTGCAAGACCCTCCGCCTGATGGCGGGAAATGAAACCGCTAGCGAAGGTTTCTCGCCCGGCCAGACCGGTTCTAGCGCCATGCCGCACAAGATGAACTCCCGCTCCTGTGAGCGCGTGAACGGCTTCCACGTCATTCTCAAAGGCTATCTTGCGATGGCCGCCGGACTCGCTGGCGACCAATGGAACGAGGGCGATGTCTCCTGCTCCGTCGTCCGCCGCATCATGCTGCCGGACTCGTTTTACACCATCGACGGGATGTTCGAAACTTTCCTAACTGTCCTCGATCAAATGGACGCTTACGAAGCCGTTATCGATGCGGAAACCGCCCACTATCTGCCATTCCTCATGACTACTACCATCATGATGGAAGCGGTGAAAGCGGGCGTCGGCCGCGAGACCGCGCACCACGCGATCAAAGAGCACGCCGTCGCCACCGTGAAGGATTTGCGCGAGGGAACCACCGCCCGGAACAACCTCGTCGAGCGCCTCGCCGGCGACTCCCGCCTCGGGCTTTCCCGTGATTTTCTCGACGCGATCCTCGCCAAGGGCGACCAGGAATCCGGAGCCGCCAAGGCCCAGATCGCCGCCTTCGCCGCTGCGGTTAGAAAACTCGAAGCAGCCAGTCCCGAAGCAGCCGCCTACGGGCCGGGTTCGATCCTGTGAGAAAATAACGACGCTTCTGTCGTTTGTTCTCCCAATAACAGCTGATTCAGACGATTACACCTGCCGTCCCATGAAGTCGCTTCAATGCTGCCAGCCCCGCCAGTCCGTTCTCGACGGCTCTGAAGATTTCGTCGTCAACCTCTCGGCCCTCCCGGAACTTTCCGCCGCGGAAGCCGCCGAATTCCTCGACGCCAACGTCCTCACGTCCGGCATGGAGGATTTGATCACCCAGTCCTTCGACCGTCTTTCCGGCGGTCCCAGCCGGGGGATTTTCAAACTCTCCGAAGCGATGGGCGGCGGCAAAACTCAGAGCATGATCGTCTGCGGACTTCTCGCCCGTTTCCCCAAACTCGCTGCCGGACTTCCGTTTAAAACCAGTCCCAAGTCCGTCAAACCCGATCACGTCATCGCCTTCACCGGTCGTTCCACCGACGAAAACGTGTGGGTCACGCTTGGCGAGCAGCTGGGGACGAATTTTCCCGATGATTCCGCCCCATCCGAAAAACAATGGGCGGATCTCTTGAAGGGCAAGTCCGTCCTCATCCTGCTTGACGAGCTGGCCTTTTATCTGGTGCATGCCAGCACCAAGGGCAGCAGGGAGGAAGGCACCCGGTTCTCCCAACGCACCGCCATCGCCCTGACAAATCTCTTCGGTGCGATCCGCGACCACAAGGAGGCCGCCCGTGTCGCGATCGTCGTCGCGGATCTTCAGAAAGACTGGGATCAGGGCCACGAGGAACTGGCCAAGATCATGCGCTCGGACGCCACCCTCGGCGGCACGCTCCAGAGCGCCGACAATGAAATGAGCAAGGGCGCGGTCTCGATCTCCCCGGTCGATAACTCCAAAGACGAACTCTACTCCATCCTCCGCAAGCGCCTATTCAAGACCATCTCCATCACCGACGCGGAAAAGAAAATCCTCATCGACGCCTATCACGCCGAACTCCAGACCGCGAAGAACGCCGGCCTCATCGACCGCGCCTTGCCGACCATCCGCGAGGAACTGGAAGTTTCCTATCCGTTCCATTTTTCCACCAAGCATCTGATCGAAACTTTCAACGATAACCCCGGCTTCCAAAAGACCCGCGACGTCATCCGCCTGATGGCGTCGATTGTCCGGTCCATCTGGGAAAAAGGCGATACCGAGGTCGCCCGCCACAGCCTGCTTTCGCTCGCATCGGCTGACCTGAATGTCTCCGCCGTGACCGCCCGCTTCAAGGAGATCAAGCGCAACCTCGAAGGCGCGCTCCACACGGACATCGCCAACAACGGCACCTCCTACGCGGAAAGCCTCGCCGCCGACACCGGCGGCCTGTCGCTTCACGCCGCGAAATGGATCTATGTCGCCTCTCTTTCCGATGCCCGCCCGCGCGGTTTGTCGAAGGAGGAAATCGCCGAATACATCGCTGCTCCCGGCCTCGACATTTCCGGCCTATCCACCGCCTTGGAGGAACTTGCCCGCAGTTGTTGGTATCTCGACCAGCTCCGCAGCGGTCGATTTTTCTTCAACAAGGTCAAAAACCTCAACGCCCAGATCAATTCCTATCACAAGAACTGCGCCGACCTCGACCGCGACCAGGAAATCGAGGACAAGCTCAAGGAAATGTTCGAGCCGAAGGAAAAGCGCTGCTATCAGACGCTCCACATCCACCCGGACCTAAGCAAGGTCAGCCTATCGCGGGAAAAGACCACCCTTGTCATCTGCCACCACGACGCGCCGTTCCAGAAATTCTTCGACGGCGAGAAATACAAGAACCGCGTCGCCTTCCTCACCCTCGTCGATCCCGCCGGCCTCGTCCGCATCCGGAACCATGCCAAGCGCCTCTGGGCCATCAAGCAGGTCTTCAAGGACATGACCAAGGACGACGCCCAATACGACAAGGCCAAGGACGAGCAGACCACCATCCACAGCGAGCTTTTCCTCGCCTTGCGCTCGCTGTACGCCCGCTTGTTCTATCCGCTTGGCGATCTGGCTTCCGGTGATACCAAACTCACCGACACCACGCTGCTCGACAACTATCAGGACGACTCCAGCGGCCAGCCCGTCAAGTTCGAGGGCGAAAAGAACACCTCGAAAGGCGAACTCGTCATCGAAAACACCCTGCGCTCTGTGGCCAAGTTCCACGTCGTCCCTGCCGCCAGCGGCACCGACAAGATCAAGCCACTCCGCTCGCTGCGCACCCGCGTCGAGCAATTCCTGTTTCCCTCGTCAGGCCGCGCCTCGTGGGACCAGATTCTCGATTCCGCCGGCAGCCGTGGCATCATGGTCTGGGCGGAGCCCGGCACCTTGGAGCGGATGAAGGACACGCTGCTCACCGCCGGGGAATGGCGGGAACTCGCCGGCCAGTTGATGAAACCTCCCTTCGTCGAGGAAGCCACCGTCAGCATCGAATACGAGCGCAACCCGAAAACCGGCGGCATCACCACCACCGACATCAAGCTGCTCCATGCCGATACCCTCTATCTCTCAGAAGACGGCAAGCCGGAGCAAAAAATCAAACACGACGAAGCCACCGTTTCCAGCGCCATGGTCCTCGTGTTCCAAGCGCGCGACTCCACCGGCACCAATGCCGACGGCAGGCCGTTCCGCATCGAGAACCACATCACGCTCAAGCACGAATTCCTCCCCAGCGCCACCCCCGGCCACCGCACGCTCAAAATTGGCGTCGTCCCTGCGGATGCCGCGGTGAAATACACGGCGGATGGCAGCGATCCCGCCAACAACGGCAGCCCTTACCCCGTGCTCGGCATCGACGCCAAGGAAGCCACGTCCATCAAGATCCATGCGGAAAAAGGCCCGGCTCATCTTGGGCCGATCACCATTCCCATCCCCAAGGAAAACTCCGGCGAAGGTGATGAAAAACCCGCGGTCCTCGATTCCGCGCTGCCCGCCACGCTCTCCAGCCAGGCGATCCGCAGCCTCGATCTGGTGAATCGCCAGAATGTCCACACCTTCCTCAGCAAGCTCCCGGTCGGCTCCGTCATCGTCGGTGCCCGCGCCAAGTCCGTCAAAGCGGAGACCGACAACCGCGTCGCCATCGTCTGGGACGCCAAGACCCGCCTCGATGCCGGACGCCTGCTCAAAGCCTACGATTTCCTCGACGCCGAGCTCACCGACGCCGAGTGGGAGCTCGAAGCCACCGGCGGCATCGTCTTCCCCACCGGTAGCGCCTTGATCGACTGGCAAAAAGAGCTTTCCCTCAAAATCGCACCCGGCTTGATTACCCAATGACCGCGCCATCGGACATTCCCGCCTTCGGAGTCGTCGATCAGGACGGCGAGCACGGCATTTTCTCCATCGCGACGGGCACCGGTGGCTATTGCAGCCTCACCCTCGTCGCCCGCACCGAGCGCGGCTACCCGCGCCGGGAACTCGCCGCCATCCCGCTGGCCACTTGGCGGCGGCTTGCCACCGCTGCGCAAAAGGAACTCCTGCGCGGCATGGGGCCGGAGGAAACCGGCGGCGTCAAGACCTTGGCTTTCGGCAATGGCGAGCAAGCGCTCAGCCCGCTGGTCACCCGCGAACTCGCCTTGCTGCTGTGGTCGCTGATGGAGGATGGCGAGGGCACCCACATCGACGCCTTGCTCGCAGGCTGGCGGCAGCTCGCCCGCGAGGAACGTTGGTGGCTTTACGCCCGGGCCAGCAATCCCACCCAGCGGCAGGGCCACGGCTGGCGGCGCGCCCTGTTCTACGCCCTCACCGATCCGGCGGACACCCGCACCGCCCCCCGGATGCTGGAACTCATGGAAACCGCCTCGGCTCAAAAAAAAACCTCCGCGCCTATGCCGAGCGTCACCTATCTCATGGGGCCGCTCCGCAAATCCAGGAAAGCCGGACCGCCGAATTCAGCCGGCACAAGCAAGAAAGCCACGAAGAAGCCAATCCCGGCGAAAAAAGCCCCGAAGAAATCCCCCAAGAAGCTCCCGCAGTGACCCAGCTCGACTTGTTTTGAAAATTGACAGGAACCCATATTGACAGGAATATTCCTTCATGAAAACCACCATCGAATTGCCTGAAGAAGTCCTCCAACGGGCGAAAATCACCGCCATCCAGCGCAAGACGACTCTCAAGGAACTCATCTGCCTGTCTCTGATTCGTGAACTGGACGAACCCACACAGGCGAAATCCGGTCCCGGCGAACTGGCGGTCGCGTTTTCGAGTGGTCGCAATACCGACGCCCCCATCGGACGCTCCGACCGCGAGCAGGCGCAACGCAATCCATCGCCTCCCTCGCAAACGCTCGCAGAAGACGAACTTCCTTATGTGATTGATCCAAGAACAGGCATGGCAGTATCTCGCTCTCTGAATACCCCGGGTTTCGTGCCACCTACCGCGGAGGAATCCCAAGCGATGATAGAACGCGCCAACGAGGAGGAGGACCTGAGCCGTGCCGGCCTACTTCGTTGATACCAATGTGTGGATTGCCTATTATTTCAAAGGCCATCCACATAACGCCATCGCTGCGGAATTCATGCATGGGAGATCGGTGGACGAACCGGCTAGCCTCCCTCGCGCCGTTGAGCAGTCTTTCCTCCGGCTTCTCACCAATGCTGCGCTCTGTCGTGGTTACGACTCTCCAGTGATCAACAATCCTAAGGCGGTGGAGATTCTCGAAGAATGGCGCGCCCAGCCTCACGTCCTCTGCCTCGATACCGAACCCGCAGGCACCCGCGAACTCTGGCTGGCACTCGCCGCCATCCCTTCCGCCTCGCCCAAGGTCTGGATGGACGCCTACCTCGCCGCCTTCGCCATCCGTGCAGGAATTCCTTTCGCTACCCTGGATTCCGACTTCCGCCGATTCAAAGCCGCCGGACTCGAACTCCGCCTTCTCACTGAATAGGCCTCCATGCCCGCTCCCCAAAGAAAATCCCTGCTCGAAGTCCAGTTCCCCATCGGCCAGCTCTCGCTGGAAAGTTATCTGGAGCGCGACGCCCGCACCGGAAAAGTTCTGAACTCGCTGGGGAAATGGTGGGGCACCAAGCCTATCGTGCTCACCCGCGCCGTCGTGCTGGCCTCCTTGTTCGAGGCTTCCGACGATCCCGCGCGGTGGCCGGACGATCTGGAAATCTTCTTCAAGCTGATGTGCTTCGACAGCGCGGGCATGTGGAAGCGGCGGCTGGACGGACTCAAGGAAATCTCCTCCAAGCCGCCGTGGCCGCGCTTTGTGGAAGTCTGCCACCAGCAGGCTCGGCCTGCGGACCTCGATCTGTTCTGGCCTAAGAATGACGAAATCCGCTGGCGGCCGCGCATGACGGATGACGAGCTGGACCGCCGCGCGGCGCTGGAGAAGCGCGTTTTCTACACCCTCGATCACGCCGTGCAGCGCCGGTATTGCAAGCGCGTCGAGGAAATTGACGGCCCGCCGCCGGAGAGCTGGGCGGAGATCAACGCCTATTGCGGCACCCGTGCGAGTTCGTTGCAGGAATGGGTCGCGGAAATCTCACAGCGCCGCTTCGGGCGGAACCTGCGGGTGGGCGACGCGTTTTCCGGCATGGGTTCCATTCCCTTCGCCGCCGCCGAACTCGGCTGCGATGTGTATGCCTCCGATCTCAATCCCGTCGCCTGCCTGCTGACCTGGGGCGCGCTCAATATCATCGCCGGCAAGCCGGAGTTCCATGCCCGCGTGCTCGCCGCCCAGCAAATGATCTACGACGAAATCAACCGCTGGTATCTGGCGGAGAAACTCGAAACCAGCGCGGAAGGCTGGCGGGCAACGTTGTATTTCTACTGCGTGGAAATCGCCGTGCCCGAGTGGGACGGCTGGCGGATTCCGCTGTCCGGCACCTGGCAGCTTCTCAAGTCCTCCAAGGAAGGCGTGTGGGTGGAGCTGATCCCGGTCGAGGCGGAAAAACGCTTCGACTTCAAAGTCCACAAGGGCGGCGAGGGCTTCCCCGGCGCGGCGGACGGCACGAAAAAAGGCCCGGATGTGGTTTGCCCGCAGCCGCTGTGGGACATCCTCCACCGCCAGGGCAAGACCGACAACGCCTCGCGCACGCTCAAGCTCAACACCCTCATCGAAAACCACGGTGGCCTGCGGCGCTGGGGAAAACCCGACTTCACGCCGCGCCCCGGGGATTTTTATGGTGAGCGGCTCTACGCCATCCGCTGGGGAAAGCCGCTGCCTAAGGGCCGCTCGATCAACCTTTTCCGCGAGCCGCAGGCGCACGATCTGGAAGTGGAGGCCGAAACCGTCCGCCGCGTGGAAACCCACCTCGCCGACTGGCAACGGGACGGCTGGATCCCGGATTGGCGGATTCAGGAGGGTGCGAAAACGAGAGAGTTGATCCGCACCCGCGGCTGGACCCACTGGCATCATCTTTTCACCCCGCGGCAGTTGCTGATGGCGGCGGAGTATTCCAAACGGATCGCGGCGGTGGAACTGGAGTTACGGCCTGCGTTGGTTTTGGGACTTGGACATGTCCTCAATTATGGAGCCCGACTATGCCAATGGCACGCGGGCGGCAATAGCACTACCCGGGTCTTCTACAACCAGGCATTCAACACGTTTCTAAACTATGTGGTGCGTGGGTTGTCGAATATGGAAAGTCAGATTTGCCTTAACCACGGGCATGTTATGGCGGGTGATAAGAAATCGGTTGGTTTGCTCGATGCGCGTGAAGTTGACGTTGAGAATGACCTGTGGATCACCGATCCGCCCTACGCCGATGCTGTGAACTACGAAGAACTCTCCGAGTTTTTCCTCGCTTGGTATAAGCCGCATCTTCAGGCGTGTTTCCCGGATCGATACACCGATTCTAAGCGCGAGCAGGCGGTGAAAGGCGACGACGCGCCGTTCCGCGTCTCGATGTCGGAATGTTACGCCCGGCTCGCCGAAAAGATGCCGGACAACGGCATGCAGGTGCTGATGTTCACCCACAAGGACACCGATGTCTGGGAAGACCTCGCGTTGATCATGTGGTCCGCCGGATTGCAGGTGAAACAGGTTTGGAGCGTAGCCACCGAAACGCCAGGCACCGGGATCCGCGTGGGCAACTACGTGCAAGCCACCTACAACATGGTGCTCCGCAAGCGCCCGCAAAGCGCGCCGATGGGTTTCGTGGATCTCGTCATCCCGCAGATCAAGATCCGGGTGGAGGAAGTCATCCGCAACATGCGCGACAGCCAGGTCCAGTCCGGCGGCCTGACCTGTGGCTACACCGATACCGACTACCTGCTGGCCGCCCAAGCGGTGGCGGCGGAAGTGGTCACCGGCTTTTCCAGCATCGACGGCATCGACCTGGACGAGGAACTGCGCACGCCCAACAAGCAGCGCGGTAGCTCGGTGCTGCGCGACCTGATGAACCAGGCGAAGCGCACCGCCGTGGATTTCCTCGTCCCGCTTGGGTTGGAAGAACACCTCAAACGCTCGCCCGACGGCACCGGAGCCTACCAGTTCTGGCGCGGACTCGCGCCGGAGGAGAAGTTCTTGCTCAAAGCGCTTGAACTCGAAGCGGGCGGTGTTTCCAAGATCGGCACCTTCCAGGACCTCGGCCGGGCCTACGGCATTGCCGATTACGAGGCGTTGCTCGGCCCGGTGGCGGCCAACGACGCGCGCAGCAAGCTGCCGGATGAATTTCCGCGTCCCGATCCGGCACGTTGGGACGAGCTGCCGCCCAACGAGCGCGGCCAATTCTCCCACAGCGTCACCCGCCACCTTTACCACGCGCTCAAGCTGCTGGAAGACGGAGCCGAGGCCGACCGCGCCGTGAAACACCTGGTGGACAGCACCAACTTCTGGCCGGAGCGCCAGGGCAGGCACCTCGTCATCCTCGCCTATCTCTATCAAACCACCGAGCCCAACGCTGCCTGGGCCGCGCTCCGCCCGCATCTCCAAACCCTGCGCCTCGCCGTGGAAAACCACCGGGCTTAAAAAGGAAGAATTCAACCGCAGATGGACAGGATTCACGCAGATGGAAGAAAGGGGAAGAGTTGGACTTCCGGTGCAGCCGGAAAGTGGCTGGAGCGTCTCGCCTCCTACTCTTCCAGTCCGGGCGAGACACCCGGACAACGGTCTGGCGCGAGACGCGCCAGCCACTCTGTCACATCTCTTTTAGCATCTCATCCCTCCCCATCTGCGTCCATCCTGTTCATTTGCGGTGGAATGATCTGATCTTTTCCCATGGCGCTCCAACGCTTCAGCTCCCGCCGCCACCGCCTGTTCGACGCGTTTCTCGGCAAACGCCTGCCCGGTGCGGCGAGCTATGACCGGATCGCCGGTTATTTCCAATCCAGCCTGCTGGAACTCGCGGCGGAGGAATTCAAGGCCATCCCAAAAGTCCGCATCGTCTGCAACACCGACGTGAATCCTGCGGACGTCCACGCCGTGCGTCAGGCGACAGGACCACGCCAGGGCGAACTCCAGGACGCGATGTTGCGGATGGTCTAGAACAGCGGGAATTTCCCCCACGTGGTGGATGTCTATGGCGAAAAAGCCAAGGAACGCCTGCGCATTCTTCAGGAGTTGGTGCGAGGGGATCCGGCGAGCGGGCGGAGTTTTGAGATCCGGATCGTGCCGGATTGCGAGTTTGGCTTCGTCCACGGCAAGGCGGGGGTGTTCCGCTATCCCGATGGCCCGGCGACCTGCTTCATGGGCAGCGCCAACGACAGCCGGCGGGCGTGGAAGGAGAACTACGAATTGGTCTGGGAAGACGACGATCCTGAAAGCATCCAATGGGTGCAGGACGAATTCGAAGCGCTTTGGGAGAAAGGATTTCCCATCGGCGAGTTCATCGTCAAACAGATAGGTCGGCTCGGCACGCGGACGGTGATCGAGCATGTCGGTGCCTGGCGGAAGAAGCCGGAAATCGCCGCCGTGCTGGCCGAGGTGCCGACTTGCACCGAGCTGTTCGGTTTCTGGGACCACCAGAAATATTTCATCAAGAAGGCCTTCGACGAGCACCGGCTCTACGCGGGCCAGCCGGGAAGGGGAGCGCGGTATTTGTTAGCCGACGGCGTGGGCTTGGGCAAAACCCTCCAACTCGGCGGACTGGCCAAGCTCATCGGCACCTTGGACACGGAACCGATCCTGATCGTCGCCCCCAAGGCGGTGGCCGGCCAGTGGCAGGAGGAACTGCTGGACAAGCTTGCTGCCCCGAGCGCCCTCTGGACCGGCCGCGGCTGGCTCACGGAGCGCGACGAGTTTCACCCGGCGAGCGAAAACGACGTGACGAACTGCCCGCGGAAGATCGCCATCGTGCCGACTTCGGTGGTCCTCAGCGCGGCCCGCAGCAAGTTCAACGGCAAGCTGACCGAGGATTTGCTGAAAATGCGCTTCAGTTGCGTGCTGTGGGACGAGGCGCATAAAATTCGCCGCTCGAACCTGCAAGCGCCAAAGGTCTGGCAGGCTCCCGAGATGAACCTGCTCTATCAATGGGCCATGAAGCTCGCCGCCCGGACCCGGACGATGGTCCTGGCGACGGCGACGCCGGTGCAGCTTCATCCCATCGAGCTGTGGGATCTGCTCGCCGTCCTTGCCGTGGGCAATCCGCAGGTTTTGGGCACGGAGTTTTCCAATTGGCGGGATGCCACCCACGGCACGATGTTCGACATCCTCTCCGGCCGGATCAGAATCGAGGGTGCGTATCCCAAGTGGGAGTGGTGGAAAAACCCGCTGCCAAGCGCGGAAGACCGCGATGTTTTCCGGCTCATCCGCAACACGCTCGGGATTCACGTCACCGGGGACGCGGCCAGCAACGCGGATTTCGACAACATCGACACATTTGACCAAGACGAGCTGGAGCGCATCGAGCTACGTGAACTCAACCCCTTCACGATCCGAGTCATCAAGCGCTCGCGGGAACGGCTGGAGGAAGATGGCAAGCTGGTGAAGATCGAGCTGGTGGCGGTGGGCGACGAACGCCCGGTGATTTCCACCCACAGCATCCGGCTGGCCCTGGAGCTGGCGGAGAATTTTTCCCAAGCGCTGCACAAACGCGCACCCGCTGCCGGTTTCATCAAAACCCAGCTCCAACGTCGGGTTGGCAGCTCGGTCGTTGCCGGCTTGAACACTGCCAACGGCATGTTGAAGGAACGGGAAATCGACGATGAGGACGGCCTGAACGAAGACGGCGAGAGCATTTACCCGCTCACCGAAGAGGAGCGGGAGCTTCTCACCCGGCTCCGCGACCAACTCGCCCGGCAATTAGAACATGAGGGTGATCCCAAGTGCGAGCGGGTGCTGGAAATCCTCCGCTCGTCCTTCGAGGGAATCACCTGGCTGGAGCGCGGTGCATTGGTTTTCACCCAATACTACGACTCCGCCTTCGCGCTGTGCGAGTTCCTCGCCAAGCATCTGGAATTGCCAATCGGCCTCTACGCCAGCTCGCTGTCGTCCAAAATATTTGAAGACGGTAAGGTCCAAAGCGTGGATAGGAAGCTCCTGCTGGAAAAGGTCAAGGCGGGCGTGCTCAAGTTACTCATCGGCACTGACGCGGCAAGCACCGGTCTGAATCTCCAAACCCTCGGCAGCCTTGTGAATTTGGATCTTCCGTGGAACCCGACCACCTTGGAGCAACGGAAAGGTCGCGTGCAGCGCGGCACCGTCGGGAAACGGATTCCCTTTTGCAACCTGCGCTATGACGAAGGAGTCGAGCAGCGCCTTTTCCAAGTCCTCACCGGCCGGATTCAGGAGATCACCAACATTTTCGGTACGGTGCCGGATTTCATCACCGATCACTGGGTGAAGGAAATGTTGGAGAACAGGACCGTGACCCAAAACGACCTCGTCACGTATGTGTCCGATGAGGCTGGCAGTCCGTTCACCTTGAAGGAGACTTACGAGTATCTCGACGAGGAATGGGAATGCACCTCCGAGGTTCTGAACTCAAGGGAAGCAGTCTCCGTGTTTTTGCAAGGATGGTGACCCACCGTTGGCCAGTGAATACGTATCCGAAACACCCCGACGGCGGGAGCAATGGACGCCGGAACCATCGACCGCACAACTTCGCGGGCGGTGGTCTAACGACGCCTTGGCGCCAGCAAGCCGTATTTCGGACTGAAGAGATAGGCCGCGATGAATAGCAGCCCGAGCACGATCACGATCGCCGGGCCCGGCGCGATCCCGAATTTCCCGGACAACAGCACGGCGACCACCGAGCCGATCCCGCCGATCAGGCCGCCGCCCCAGAACAAGGCGGAGGTCCGGTCAGTGAGCAATGAAACCGTTGCCGCCGGAGTGACCAGCAAGCCCACGGAAAGCACGCAGCCCACGGCTTGCAACGACGAGACCAAGGCAAGGACTAGCAGCGTAAAAACGAGGTATTGCATCGAGCGGACCGGCACGCCCTGCGCCGCCGCCACGTTCGGTTCGAACAAGGTGAGCAGGATCGGGCGCATCAATAGATTGGTGATGAGCAGCGTGAAGGTGCCGATGCCGTAGGCGACCCAGATGTCGGCATTTCCCACCGCGATGATATCGCCGAAAAGCCAGTGTTCCAGCTCCTGGCGGGTGTCGAGCTTGGGCAACAGCGCGATCCCTGCGGCAAAGGCGGCGGTGTAAAGCACGGCCAGCGCGGTGCCTTGTTCCACCCGGTTGCCGCGCGCGACGGCCACCGAGCCGAGCCCGACTAACAACGCCGCGAACATCGCTCCGAGAAACGCATTCCACTGGCTCAGCGCGCCTGTCAGGAAAATCCCCAGCGCGATGCCGGGCAGCATCGTGTGCGACAAAGCGGAAACGGAAAGCGCGTTGCGTCGCAGCACCACGAAGCCGCTAAAGAAGCCGTTGGCAAAGCCGATGAAGCCCGCGGTGGCGAGCGCGCGCTGATAGAACGGGTTGGTGAGGAGTTCAAAGTCCATAGGTCATGCACGGGCGGCCGGCTCATGGAAGGTGCGCTCAATCAGCTCGGGAGTGAGGATTTCCGCCACCGGGCCGAATGCCAGCGGTCGGGTGGCGAGCACCAACGCCTCGTCGAAAAGCCGCGGCACCGTGTTGAGATCGTGGTGCGAGGCGATGACCAGCCGCCCCTCAAGGGCGAGTTTGGCTAACAAATCGCCGAGCAGCTGCGAGGCGTTGCGGTCCAGGCCGGTGAATGGCTCGTCGAGCAAAAGCACGTGCGCTTCTTGCGCCAGCGCGCGGGCGAGGAAGGCCCGCTGCTGCTGCCCGCCGGAGAGCTCGCGGATTTGGCGGTTTTGCAAATCCATCAGCGCCAGCGACTCCAGCGCGCGGTCCACGGCGGCGGTGTCGGCGGGCGAAAACTTGCGCCACCAGCCGGTTTGCGGGTAGCGGCCCATTTCCACCAGCCCGCGCACGGTGATGGGAAACGACCAATCGACTTCCTCGCGCTGCGGCAGATAGGCGAACTCGCGCGACCATTTCTTCACCGCCGTGCCGCGCCAGCGGATGGTGCCGTTGTCCCGGGGGACCAGCCCGGCGATGGCTTTGAGCAGTGTGCTCTTGCCCGCACCGTTAGGTCCGATCAAGGCCACGCGGTTGCCGCAGGACGTGGCGAGCGAGACGTTTTCTAACGCCAACACGCGGCGGTAACAGACCGTCAGGTTTTCGATCACCAACTCGTGATGGTGCCCGTGGTGGGCGCAGCAATCGTGATGGATTTCGCTCATTGGGCAGCGGGGAAGGGGAGTTCCAAGAACTCATCGATGTCGCCACCGGCATCGAAGACGTGGGTGAATGTGTCTTGCCCGGGGGCTTCCAGCGTGAGCTTCGCGAAACGATGCTCGCCGGGTGCGACGGGGGTTTTCCAACGGACGATTAGGGCGACGTGAGGATTTTTCGGATCGAGTTCAAGCGTTCCGGAGAGGGCTGCGGAGTCCGCCGCCGGCCGGATGAGTTTGCCGGTATCGAATTCCACCATGGTGGCCGGATCTGAGAGCAGCAGGCGGAACGGCACCGTTTTTCCCGGAAGCGCGGGTGTAGCGGTCGCCGCGACCAGCGGCGGCATAGATTTGCGGGTGGCGGTGACCCGCGCCAAGCCCGCGCCCGTCACCGCGAGGGCGAGGGCGAGGATGATGAATCGGATGAGAGGCGAGCCGCGCACGCCGCGAATTTGGCCTCGCTGTTGGCGACTTGCAAGAAACTTGCATCTGTCTGAGGGGGCGATTCAGGGCGGTTGGCAGGCAGAGCTACGGTCCCCACCAGACTAAGAACCCGGCTTTTTCCCTAGACAGGTTGCCCTGATTTTGCATGGTAGAGGGGTTAT
>JAYSYA010000099.1:0-1702 GCA_043716765.1 Akkermansiaceae bacterium | reverse complement strand
GTCCGGCTTTTTGTGAAAACTCGTGGCGACCGGTGATCGCCACTACGTTTAGTCTTCCTGACCAGGGCTCCAGTCTTCGGAGGCGGCGGCGGCAAGGTTGAACGCTTGCTCGAGGCCGACCATCTCGGAAGATGGGCGGAGGCTCTCGAAGCTGGCGCTTTCCTTCTTCAGCTGCTCGTCGGAGTAACCGACCGCCTTGATCGAAAGTCCGATGCGGCGCTCGACCTTGTCGACCTTGATGACGCGCGCTTCGATCTCTTCGCCGACCTTGATGATGTCTTTGACCTTCTCCACGTGGTCTTCGCTGAGTTGCGAAATGTGGATGAGGCCGTCGATGTCACCGTCGAGGCTGATGAAGGCGCCGAAGGATGCGATCTTGGCGACCGTGCCCTTAACGATGTCGCCGACCTTGAAGCGGCTGTCGATGAGGCTCCATGGGTCGTTCTCGGTTTGTTTGACGCCGAGGGAGACGCGTTGGTTGGCCTTGTCGATGGCAAGCACGATGGCTTCGACCTCGTCGTTCTTTTTGAGAACTTCGGACGGGTGGTTGATCTTGCGGGTCCAAGACATGTCCGAGACGTGGATCATGCCATCGATGCCTTCTTCAAGTTCCACGAACGCACCGTAAGCGGTGAGGTTGCGGACTGGGCCCTTGATGGTGGCGCCGACCGGGTAACGGAGTTCGATTTCATCCCATGGGTTGGAATCGAGTTGACGCACGCCGAGCGAGATTTTCTGCTCCTCGATGCTGATGCCGAGGACGACTGCGGAAATTTCCTGGCCGATTTCGAGCACGTCGGACGGGCGCGTGATGCGCTTGACCCAGCTGAGCTCGGAAACGTGCACGAGGCCTTCCACGCCCCGCTCGATTTCGATGAACGCGCCGTATGGCAGGAGCTTGGTGACGCGACCCTTGACGTTGTGACCGATCGGGTATTTCCGCTCGATGTCTTCCCAGGGGTTCTCGGAAGTTTGCTTGAGGCCGAGCGAAACGCGCTCTTTCTCGCGGTCCACGTCGAGGATGACGACATCCACCGATTGTCCGATGTGGAGCAGCTCGGAAGGATGGTTGATGCGGCCCCACGACATGTCGGTGATGTGGAGAAGGCCGTCCATGCCCGCGAGATCGACGAAGGCGCCGAAGTCGGTGATGTTCTTGATCGCGCCGGTGACCTTGTCGCCGATTTTGACGGACTGAAGGAAGGTCTGGCGTTGCTCGGAGCGCTCGGCTTCGATGACCTCGCGGCGGGAAATGACGATGTTTTTGCGCTCGTCGTTGATTTTGACGATCTTGAATTCGTAAACGTTGCCGACGTATTCGTTGAGGTCCTTCGGTGGGATGATGTCCACCTGCGAGCCGGGAAGGAACGCTTCGACGCCGACGTTGACGGTGAGGCCGCCTTTGACGACTGCCTTGACCTTGCCGCGGACGAGACCGCCGTCTTGGAAGACTTTGACGATCTTCTCCCAGTTCTGTTTGTGAGCGGCTTTTTCCTTCGAGAGGACGACCATGCCCTCGTCGTTTTCAAGTCTTTCGAGCAACACTTCAATCTCGTCGCCGATTTCGATTTCCTCATCCTCGAACTCGTTCGATGGGATGGCGCCTTCGGATTTGTAGCCGATGTCGACTAGCACGACCTGGGGGCGGATTTCGAGAATCGTGCCTTTGACAATCGATCCTTCGCGGAATTCGCGGAATTTG
>JAYSYA010000098.1:0-1703 GCA_043716765.1 Akkermansiaceae bacterium | reverse complement strand
ATGACCTTCGGGCGGAGGCGCAGGCGGGCTCCATCCTTCACGGCTTGGACGAGATCCTCATAAGTGAAGGCTGCGCCTTTTTCCTTCAGGCGGGCTTTAACGGTTTCCTCAAGATAGACGACCATGACCACGCCGGTCTGCACGGCGGTGCCGAACAGTGCGATATAGCCGACCCAGACCGCACCGTTAAAGTTATAGCCTAGCAGCTTCTGCAATAACACTCCGCCGCTGAGGGCGAAGGGCACGGCGAGCATCACGTGGGCGGCCTCCAGCGCGCTGTGATAGACGAAGTAGAGCAGCACGAAGATTACCATCAATACGAGCGGGAAAACGAGCACCATGGTTTTGACAAAACGCCGTTGGTTCTCGAATTCGCCGGTCATTTTGTAGGTCATGCCTTCCATGTCGATGCTCTTGAGCTTGTGTTCGATTTCTTCGACAAAACCGCCGAGGTCGCGGTCCTGGACATTTGCCTGGACGTAGGAACGGAGCAGCCCGTTTTCGGAGGCGATCTCATTCGCGCCGATTTCCCGGGTGATTTTGGCCACCATACCAAGGGGAATGTAGGGCACGGTTTCCGCCGGGCCACCCGCCGCTGCTGCCGCTGCGGGTGCTGCCGCGCCGCCACCGCCCATTCCTCCCATGCCACCGGCCGGAGCTGCCGGCGCGGCGCTCATCCCGGGACGCGCCGCTACAAGAATGCGGCTGAGCTTTTCGATGTCGTCGCGCTCACCTCGTTCGACGCGGATCTGAATTGGAAAACGCTCGCGGCCTTCGATAGTGGTGCTGACGTTTTTTCCACCGATGGAGATTTCGACAGCGTCTAGCACGTCCTTCGCGCTGAGGCCGTAGCGGGCCATAGCTTGGCGATCGACCTTGATGTTGAGATAGGGTTTGCCCTGGACCCGCGAAGCGGAAACTCCGGTGGCCCCTTCGATGCCGTTGACGAGTTTCTCGATTTCGAAGGCTTTGCGCTGGATCTTGGCGAGATCGTCGCCATAGATTTTCACGCCCACTTGCGCGCGGATGCCGGTATAAAGCATGAGGATGCGGTTTTCGATGGGCTGGAGAAACGCGGGGACGTAGCCGGGAACCTGCCTCATTTTTTCCGTGAGCTCGGCCTTGAGCTTTGCGGTGGTCATGCCTTCGCGCCATGCCGGATTGCGCTTCACACTAAACTTACCGTTAGGTATATATTCCGGCTTAAGCATGATGGTGGTTTCCAACATTTCGGTTGGGGCTGGGTCGGTGGCGGTTTCGAAACGACCGAGTTTGCCGGCGACGCTGGCCACCTCGGGAACCTCACTGATGACCTTGTCCTGCCAGGACATGACACGCTGGATCTCCTTGAACCCCGTCTTCGGGATCATGACGGGCATGTAAAGCAGGCTGCCTTCATTGAGTGGCGGCATGAATTCCTTGCCAAAACCGGTGACCAGATTGGCGGTGCGCTCGTAGCCCTTGTCGCGAATCTTTTTAACGAAACTACGAGGTAGACCAAACGCGGTTAGGAGTGCGATCGAAAGAATGACGAAGGCAAGGCTGACGACGGTTTTACGATGCTCCAGTGCCCAGTTAAGTGTGGGTTCGTAAAGCCGGAGCAGGAACTTCATGACGATGTTCCGGTCCTCGGAATGGAACGGCCCGCGTACTAGCAGCGAGCAGAGAACGGGCACCAGCGTGACGGCTAACAGCGTGGAGCC
>JAYSYA010000097.1:0-15396 GCA_043716765.1 Akkermansiaceae bacterium | reverse complement strand
CGAGATCGGACTTCTGGGGCGGACCTGTCTGGATCGAAGGATCGGCTCGGTCGGAGAATTCACAGACGAAGTCAAAGCCTATCTCGCCCGGAAGAACGGGGATGCCAAATCAATCAATTGGCAATTCACCAACGAAAAAGCCAGGATCAAACTCAAATCACTCTATCCAACAATTTGAATTTTACGCGACACTAGGTTTACCACTTCTCCGCTACGCTTCGAAGTGCCCGCAAGGGCAGGCGAACCCACCAAAATCAACCAAGCCGCTATGGTGTCCTATTGATGAGGCAACGCTCCCGGGCGAACAGAAATCTTTCGGTGTGCTCGATTTATAAGGCAACAGGGAACACCCGTGACCGGTGATGCGTGAGAAATTAAATCCTTCCCTTGCCAATTCCTGCAAGGCCCGTTACGCATTCCCGCTCAGCGCAAACGCACTGGTCCCGTGGTCCAATGGATAGGACGATGGCCTCCGAAGCCGTAGGTAGTGGTTCGATTCCACTCGGGACCACTTCTCGCAAACACGCTTGAGCCCTTGATCTCCTCGAATAAGGCGATCTCTCGCTGTAAATTCGGACCCGCTTGTCGTGTGGATGGCGGCATGGTCGCTCCGTCCGCCGGCAGCGCTTTTGGTCGCCGCTTGCTAAGGTGCGGGGAAGAGTGGAGCTTCTGCGGCGGATGGAACCTTTGAAAAAATTACTGGCGCACCGGCGCGTGCGGATCGGGTTGGCCGGCGTGTGCGCACTGGCGCTGGCCGGCGGGGTGCTGGCTTGGAAAGCAGGGGTGGATTTGGCGGGCTTGAAGGCGGGGTGGGATCAGGTGAATGGCTATCTGGTAAATAACCCGTGGGCCTTGTTTTTAGCTCTGGTGGTATTGCCGGGGCTGCCTGTGCCGACGAGTCTCCTGCTGCTAACAGCGGGGGTGGTTTGGAAAGAGCAGCCGTTGATGGCTTGCTTGTTGTGCCTGCTGGCTTTGGCGCTGAATTTCACCTGGACCTACTGGCTGGCGGCGGGACCGGCGCGGAAGCTGGTTGAGAAACTGTTAGCGGCGACGGCGATCCAGATTCCGAAACTGCCACGCGGCGATCATTTGAAATTGATTTTGGTGATGAGGTTGACGCCGGGGATTCCGCTGTTTTTTCAAAACTACCTATTGGGTTTCCTGCGCGCCCCGTTCTATCTCTATCTGCCGATTTCGATTCTGTGTACCGGAGTGATCGGCAGCGGAGTTGTCCTCAGCGGGGCGGGTTTGGCTGACGGAAAGCTTAAATGGGCGATCACCGGGGTGTCGTTGATCGTGCTAGGAGGAGTGCTGACTCACCTGCTCCGCAGATGGCTGAGTAAGAGGAAGTTGAGGGTTGAGAGCTGAGGGGTAGAGCGTGTCATCCGCGCAAATCCCGCACGCATCCATAAGGCCTACTGACTAACTTGATTGTCATGCGACGGCGGGCCTTGCTATGAGGCGTAAGTGTGAAAAAAATCATCCGGCGGCCAAGCCGCCGCCCGCCGTCAACACCCTAACCCACCCCGACGCAGCTGGCATCGACGTGGGAGCCGAGGAGTTTGTCGTGGCCGTGCGCCAGGCCGCTGCGAAGAACCCGTCCGCACCTACACCACTTTCACCAGCGGTATCCATGCGCTGCGCGACTGGTTGTTAGGATGCCGCGTCAAAACCGCAGCCATAGAAAGCCGTCATGTGAGTGGCGTTCTCGGCAAGCCCCCCGCGCCCCACGCGACGTCGGCAAGATCAGTCTACAGTTCGCGGTGCTTGAGACCGCCTGGGGCATGGACCTTGGTAGATTGCCGGGCATCTCGGCCGGACTGCTTTGCGCGCTGATCAATGAAGTCTCCTTCCCCCACCGACCGCGTCTTCGTCATCACCGGAGCCACCGGCACCCTCGCAGGCTCGGCCGCCGATTATTTGGCAGCCCAAGGCGCGCGCATCGCCTTCCTCGGTCGCAGCCAGGAGAAACTCGACGGCGCGGGCGGCAACATGCCCGGCGCGACCATCACTCCGGACAAGAGCTTCTCCGATCTCGATTTCGACTCCTTCCAACAGATCGTCGACTTGAATTTGCACGGCACCGTCCTGCCATCGCTGGTCTTCACCCCGGCGATGATCGAAGGCGGCCGCGGCTCCATCGTCAATTACTCATCGGTCTCCTCGCCACAGGCGCGCACCCGCGTGGTGGGTTACTCCGCTGCGAAGGCCGGGGTGGATAATTTCACCCGCTGGCTGGCCGTGGACATGGCGAAACGCACCGGCGGCAAGCTGCGCGTGAACGCGGTGATGCCCGGGTTTTTTCTCGGCGAGCAAAACCGCCGCTTGTTGACCAATGGGGACGGATCCCTAACCGACCGCGGCCACATTATCATCACCAACACCCCCGTTCGGCCGCTTCGGAAATGCGGATGAGCTCTCCGGCGCGCTGCACTATCTGCTCTCGGACGCGTCGCAATTCGTGACCGGCACGGTGCTGGCGGTGGACGGCGGATTCGTCGCGTTCTCCGGGGTCTGATCATGGACCTGTCCGCTCCGGATCTGTTTCTGTTGGAGGAAGGTTTCCGCTGGTTTGGTCCGGATCCCGGTGCATGAGGACATCAAGACCGGTTGCGCAATCTAGCGGCCGAAGGGATCTTCGCCGTCATTTACAACTTCATATCGCGGACTACGCCGAAGCAGCTAAAACAAGCCGCGGCGTGGTGGACGAGCTTGGACCAAGGTGCCCGCGATGCCTTCGTGAGACCAATCATCGACTTGTTTCCCGGCGTGGAATGGGCGCTCTCGCTCGACGACATCCGGGCCATGTTAGCGAAATACGACGGCATGGGAGCGGACGGATTGCGGCGGAATCTCTCGCGATTTCTCCAAGCCGTCATCCCGATGGCAGAAGAGGTCGGCGTGCGGATGGCGATCCATCCCGACGACCCGCCGTTCCCGGTGCTCGGTCTCCCGCGGATCATCTCCCAAGCGAGCGCCATCGATACGATTTTCCAAATGGCGGACAGCCCGGAGAACGGACTTTGCTTCTGCACAGGCTCGTTCAGCGCGCAGGCTGACAATGACCTGCCAGAGATGGTTAGGGAATTCGCACCGCGCGTCCACGCCACCCATTTGCGCAGCACGCAGCGGCTGCCGGACGGATCATGTTCGAGGCGGACCACCTCGCCGGCTCGGTGGACATGCCCGCCGTCGTGCAAAATCTCCTCGCTGAACAAGACCGCCGCCGCGCCACCGGACGAGCCGATTGGCGGATCACGCTGCGCCCCGATCACGGACACACCATGATGGACGACCTGCCGAAACCGCCGGTATCACGCCCGGCCGCATGCGCGGGCTCGCCGAGTTGCGCGGGCTGATGCTCGGCCTGCGCTACGGTCAGGCACCCGGCGCGATGCATGAGTTTGCGGGAAAGCGGTTGCAGGTTCCGCATGCACTGTCTTAGGCTCGCCGCGTGCCGCAATTGGATATGCAATCTTTCGCCGACGGAGTGGTGATGAACCGCGATTTCCTGCGGTCGGTGTTTCAGTCAATGCTTCGCGCGAGGATTTTGGAAAACAAGCTTTCCAGCCTCTACAAAGCCGGCAAAATCGTCGGTGGCGTCTATCTCGGGCGCGGCCAGGAAGCGGTCAGCGCCACGCTCGGAACCGCTTTGATCCAAGGCACGGATTTCTTCGCCCCGTTGATCCGCGACCAGGCCGGCCGCACCGCCTTCGGCGAGCCAATGATCGACTGCACAAGGACTTATCTCGGCTCGGTCGAGGGTCCGATGCGCGGGCGGGACGGCAATATCCATCGCGGGCGACCGGGGATGGGCATGCCGGCGATGATTTCCCACCTCGGCGCGCAAGTGCCGGTGATCGCGGGAATGCTGTTTGCGAAGCGCCTGCAAGGCACGCTGGCCGGTCGCGTCGGCGCGACCTGCATCGGCGATGGCGCGACCTCGACGGGCGCGTTTCATGAAGGCTTAAACCTAGCAGCCGTCGAGCGCTTGCCGATGGTGATCGTCGTGGGAAACAACCAGTTTGCCTACTCGACGCCCAACCACCGCCAGTTCGCCTGCACCGATTTGGTGGAAAAAGCCCGCGGCTACGGCATCGGTGGATTCTCGGTCGATGGCACGGATTTGCTGGCCTGCGCGTCGGTGATCGGCGAAGCCGTCCGGCGCGCGCGCGAAGGAGGCGGGCCGCAAATGGTCGTCGCGCATTTGCTGCGTCTATCAGGCCATGGCGAGCATGACGACGGCTCCTACGTGCCGGCGGAAATCCGCGGCGGTCACTACGGGCGAGACTGCATCGAGGTGGCGATGCGCCAACTGGTTGAAAACCACCACGCCACCGTGGACGAAATCCTCGTTTGGCAGGACCAATTCTCCGATGAAGTCCAGCGCGCCGTGGCCCAAGCCCAACAGGAAGCGGTCCCCGATCCCTATCACGAGGACTGGACCGCGCTTGCCACCCGTTTTCCCCTTTCCGAGTCCATTTCCCCGTCAATCGCCCAGTGAGTGTGACCTATATCGACGCCATCCGTGAGGCCCAGGAAAAACTCCTGCGCGAGGACGACCGAGTGTTTCTTTACGGCCAGGATATCGCCACCTTCGGCGGCGCTTTCAAGGCCACCAAAGGCCTTGCCGAGCAATTTCCTAACCGCGTTTTCGACGCGCCGATCTCGGAAGACGCGATGATCGGCATGGCGGTCGGCGCGGCCATCGAAGGCATGCGGCCTATCGTGGAAATGCAGTTCGCGGATTTTTCGTCGGTGGCCTTCAACCAGATTGTCAACCAAGCGGCGACGCATTTCTATCGGACCGGGATGCCGATTCCGATCACGGTGCGCCTGCCCTCCGGCGGCACTCCCGGCTCCGGCCCGTTCCACAGCCAGAGCATGGAGGGAATCTACGCCCAGTATCCCGGCCTCGTGGTGCTGACTCCGGCGACTGTTTCCGATGCCTATCACATGCTACTCGACGGCGTGGCGCTCGACGATCCGGTCATCTACTGCGAACACAAATTTCTCTATCGCTGGCTCAAGGCGAAATCGATCAACGGCGACCACCTGCCCATCGGCCAAGCGCGGATCACTCGCCCCGGCAAGCACGCGACCGTGGTCGCCTACAGCGCGATGGTCCACGAGGCCGTGCGCGCCGCCGAGCGACTCCAACAAGACGGTTGGGAAATCGAAGTGGTGGACCTGCGCTCGGTGAAGCCGCTGGATCTCGACACCATCCTGGCATCCGTCGCACGGACCGGGCGCTTGCTGGCGGTGGGCGAAGCCTTCCCCTGGGGCGGCGTCACCGCAGAAGTCGTGGCACGCGTGACCGAGGAAGGATTCCACCTGTTGGACGCTCCGCCGCAGCGGCTGAATGCCCGCGACACGCCGGTTCCCTATCATCCGAAACTCTGGGCCGCCCACCGGCCGACGCCCGAATCCATCTGCGAGGCGCTCCGCAAACTCCTTTCTTTCTAATTCTAGCATTTCAGCTTCCAGCTTTTACCCAAATGCCAACCGTCCCCATTTTTATGCCCCAACTCGGCGAGTCTATCGCCGAGGCCACCGTCGTCCGCCTCGGCATCAAGGTGGGCGATGCCGTCCGCACCGACCAGGAAATCATCGAGGTGGAAACCAACAAGGCGGTCATGGGTGTGACCACGCTTTGCGACGGAATCGTCTCCGAGCTACGGGCACAAGAGGGGATTTCCTACTCGGTCGGCACCCTGCTAGGGCTGCTCGAAGTCACGCAGGAAGAAGTAGTCCGCACCGGCGTGGAGTCATTGGAATCCATCGAGGAAAAGCGCGCCGCCAGCAGCCAGTCCAACAGCCCAGCGCAAGCCGAGGCGAACCTGCATTTCGCCTTGGACGACGACGCCTACGAAGAGGCACCCGCCGTCGTGCCGAGCGTGAAAGGCCTGCCCGTGCCGACCGGCGTGATGGGTGCCCATTACATTTCCCCGCGGATGCGGGCACGCATGAACGACCTCGGAATCCGCGAGGCCGACATTTCCGCCATCGCCGGAACCGGTGCCGGCGGACGCGTCACGGTCGAGGATCTCGAACGTTTCCTCGACTATCTGGACACCTGGCCAAGCTCCGCCGCCTCGCCGATGCGCCTCGCGGTGGCCGACGCGATGCGCCGCAGTTGGACCCGCCCGCTGGCGACGGTGGGACGCCCCGTCCTGCTGGACCGCACTTTCGATCACCGACGAGACCAATCGCCCAAACCGGGCCTGACGCTCTATCTGCTCCGCGCCTTCGCCCTCGCACTAACGGAAAATCCGACCACCGCCGGTTACCTCATCGGCGACAAGGTCGTCCATCCGCGCTCGTTCGACATCGGCGTGGCCGTGCAAGTTGAGGACGGCGTGGTCGTGCCGGTCGTCCGGAAAGTGGACCAGAAATCGCTGCGCGATCTTGTTTCCGAATACGACGATCTGGTAGATCGCGCCCGCCGCCGCCGCCTCACCGAACAGGATTGCAGCGGTGGCATTGCCACTGTCACAAACTTCGGCACCTTCGGCCTCACCACCGGAACGCCCATTCCGCTGCCGAATGAAACACTCATCCTCGGCATCGGCGCCGGCGTGAAAAAGCCGGTCTGGAGCGCACAAGTCGAAGCCTTCCTGCCCGCCACGGAAGCGGACCTGCTGCTCACCTTCGACCACCGCGTTGTCGATGGCGGCGGTGCCGGAGTCCTGCTCAACCGGGTCTCCGCGCTCCTCCAAAAACCCGAGGAACTCTAAATCCCCGCTCACCGTGGAACCTCATGACAAAGTCGCCAGGATCGACATCCCGAAAAAAGCGATCTATCGGCTATCGATCTATCACCGCTGCCTTCAGAAGCTCAATGACAACGGCGTGGAAACCGTCAGCTCCACCACCCTCGCCCGGGCCGCCGGGGTGAAACCCGCGCAGCTCCGCAAGGATCTCGCCTACCTCGGACAATTCGGCACCCGTGGACTCGGTTATCCCGTCGAGACGCTTTCCTCGATCATGCGCGAAACACTCGGCCGCGAGCACCTCCAACCGGTTATCCTCGTCGGCGCGGGCAACCTCGGCTCAGCACTACTCCGTTACCATGGATTCGAAAAAGAAGGCTTCGAGGTCGTTGCCGCGTTCGATGCGAATCCGGAAGCCGCCGTCGCCCGCGGCGTCACCATCCCGGTCTTTCCGGACACCGAGTTAGAAACATTCATCTCCAAACATTCCGTCAAACTCGCCATCCTTTGCGTGCCCGTCGAGTTCGCCCAAGCCGTCGTCAACCGCCTCGTTGCCGCCGGCATCCAAGGCGTGCTGAATTTCTCCCCGATCATGCTCGAAGTCCCGCCGGAGGTCACCGTCAACAACGTCGATCTCGCGCTCGAACTCGAGCACCTTAGCTATTTCATTCGCTGACATGTCGGAAGCTTCGGAAAATTTTCCTAATGTCCTGCCGGCCTCGTCCGTTGATATTATAACTCCTACTTGCCCGCTCACTTTGGAGAAATTCATCGAGCAGGCGATGGCGGATTACGAATCCCCGCTCATCGGCTATGCCTCCACCATCCTCAACGACATCAACCTTGCCCGGGACGTGGTCCAGGACACCTTCATCCGGCTCTGTCAGCAGGACATCGCCAAGGTCCGGCACGGCCTCAAATCCTGGCTCTTCACCGTCTGCCGGCACCGCGCCCTCGACGTCCGCCGCAAAAACCACCGTCTTCATCCGCTCGAAGAAATCCAGTGGCAAAAAATCGCCTGTCCGGACCTCAAACCCGACGAACAGGCCGACCGGAAGGAGATTTCCTCCCGGCTCGAGACCTATCTCGACCGCCTAACCGCCAATCAGCGCGAAGTCATCATCCTCAGATTCCAACAAGCACTCAGCTATCAGGAAATCCAGCAGATCACCGGCCTCAAGACCGGCAACGTCGGATTCCTCATTCACACCGGTCTTAAACGCCTGCGTGAAATCCTGCCAGTCGACGTTCGCTTCTGAAACCCGCTTTCGCCATGCAACTCCACCCAGATGATCCCCGACTCACCGCCTACGTCCTTGGCGAACTCGCGCCAAAAGAAGCCGCCGCCGTCGAACTTGCCGTGGCTGCCGATCCAGCGCTTCAAGCGAAGGTCGCGGAAATGAGAGACATTCACCAATTTCTAACTGACCGGCTGGCCCGGCCCGCTGACAAACTTCTGCCCCGCCAGCGTGAGAATATCCGCCGCAGCGCACACCTAGCGGGTTCCGGCAAGGAGGTCGTTTCGTTCGCTTCGCTGCAAGCGTGGCTCATTCCGGCCGCCGCAGCCGCCGTCCTCATTCTAGCCACATTCCTTCTGCTGCGCATGCCTGCGGACAAACCGCTTCCGACCACCAACTCCAAACCGGCTCCACCGGAAATCGCGCAAGCCCCGGTCCCCGTCGCCGCTCCCGCCCCGGCACCTCCCGCTTGGTTTCTGCCAGACAACGCCGCCGCCATGCCCACGCTCGACCTGCCGGTCACCTCCGCGAAAGAAAATCTCGCCGCTATTTCCAAATCGATCCATGAAGATCGCCAGCTACCGCCTCCTCAAGACATCCGCCTTGAGGAGATCCTCAACAACTTTTCTCTCCGCCTGCACGGCGTCACCGCCATCGCGCGCGGCCCGGCTAACAGCTGGCACCCCGACGAACGCGCCAACGGCGTGAGCAGCCATATCGCCACGATTTCCACCGAAATGATCCCCTGTCCGTGGAAGCCATCCGCCACCTTGCTCCTCATCTCCATCCACGGAAACGACCAGAAGGACGGCGACGTCAAAATCACCTTCCGGCCGGATCCAGCTAACGTGTTCCGCTACCGCCTCCTCGGTTTCCATCCCGTCGAGGGCCGGACACCGGGAATCCTGCCCGCCAAGCTGCCTGCAAATTCCGTCACCAACCTCGCCCTCGTCATCGAGCCATCCACCCCGACTGGCAATCTGGGATCGCTCGAATGGTCCGCCGACGACAAGTCCGCGCCCGCCATTTCCCTCGCCCGCAAAAACGACGCCGAGCCGTCCGATGACGCCCGCTTCGCCGCATTGGTCTGCACTTACGCCGAGTGGCTCGCCACCGGTCACGAGGGCGTGATCGATGCCGAAATCGTCGCCGCGCTCGCCCGGGAAATCGCCTCCTCCACCCTTGCCGCCGACCGCGCGGATTTCCTTACCCTAATCGACCGCTCGCTGCATTTATAGCCCGCTGGGTTTGCATTTGCTCCGATCGGCGCCCCCCTCCAGACTGAAGCCCGATGGAAAAACGACTGCCGAAAATCATTCGGTTCGCCAGCCGGGTGCTGCGCGACTTTTTCCTGCGCAATCACGGCCTACTGCTCACCGCCGCCGTCGCCTATAATATGATGCTCTCGCTGATTCCGCTCTCAGCCGTACTTGTGGTCATCTTCTCGCACTTCATCAATGAGTCACTGCTGATAGAAACTATCATCGCCGAAGTCTCCCTCCTCGCCCCGGGATTCGTCCCCACCCTTACCGAGGTGCTCACCGGCTTCCTGCGTACCCGCGAGTTGATCGGTTGGCTCGGCGGCATCTCGCTACTCCTCTTCAGCTCGCTCGCATTCCGCGTTATGGAAGACGCCATCGCCATCATTTTCAATCGCCCGCTCCCGACCCTGAAGCGGAAGTTCTGGGTCTCGGCGCTGATGCCCTACCTCTTCATTCTCATCGTCGCCGGCGGCCTGATAGGTATCACCGCAGTCAACGCCGTCATCGATGCGCAGGACCAGAGAAACCACAGCTTCCTCGGCATCGACGCGCTGCTTCACCAGCATGTGAATCATATCATTTATCTAACTGGCGTCCTTGGGCTCGTCCTGTTATTCACACTTTTCTACAAGATCATGCCGGTGGCGAGAGTCTCGTTCCGGCGCGCCCTTGTCGGAGGCCTGACCGCCACCATCCTCTGGGAAATCGTGCGTCACCTTCTCGTTTCCTATTATACCAAAGTCTCCGTGGTCAACGTCCTCTATGGCTCCATGGCCACCATCATCATCGTTCTCCTCACTCTCGAAGCCGTCGCTCTAATCTTGCTCCTAGGAGCCCAGGTCATCGCCGATCTCCAGCGCAGCGCGAACGCCGGCATCCCGTGGCACGAAGATCCGGACGCCGACGCCCACTCGTAAGTTTCCCTCCAACCATGCAACTCGTTAGCGACATCCACGTCAGTTCGAACCTCGTCCTCCCATCTCCGCACGACCTGCTCGACCAGCTGCCGCCCAGCGACAGCGATACCGAATTCATCTTCCAAAGCCGCCGCGCGATCCGCGAGATCATCTTTGGGAGCGATCCCCGCCTGCTTGTCATCGCCGGTCCGTGCTCCATCCACGACATCGCCGCAGGCCGTGAATACGCCGACCGTTTCGCCAAACTCGCGGACCAAGTGAACGACCACATGCTGCTAGTCATGCGCGTTTATTTCGAAAAGCCCCGCACCACCGTCGGCTGGAAAGGGCTGATCATGGACCCCCGGCTCGACGGCAGCAACCGTATCGCGGAAGGCCTCCACCTCGCGCGGCAATTTTTGCTAGACGTGATCCGCCTCGGCATTCCCACCGCCACCGAGTTACTAGATCCGATCACCCCGCAATACATCGCTGACCTGATCTGCTGGTCCGCCGTCGGCGCGCGCACCACCGAATCCCAAACCCACCGCCAGATGGCCAGCGGGCTATCGATGCCGCTCGGATTCAAGAACGGCACCCTTGGAAATCTCGAACCCGCCATTAACGCCATTAAAGCCGCCACCGCGCCGCAGACCTTCCTCGGCGTCGGCATGGACGGCCGCGCTTCCGCCGTAACCACCACCGGAAATCCCGATTGCCACATCATCCTCCGCGGCGGCGACAGCGGGCCTAACTACGACGCCGCCCACGTTGCCAACGCCCGCGAAATGCTGCTCAAACACGGCCTCCGCCCCGCCATTATGATCGATGCGAGCCATGGGAATTGCGGGAAGGATTACAAACTCATGCCCGCCGTCTTCGAGGAAATCGTCCGCCAGCGCGCCGCCGGAGACACCTCCATCATCGGCGCCATGCTCGAAAGCAACCTTGTCGCCGGTACCCAGAAATTTCCCCAACCGCTCGACCAACTCGTCCACGGCCAAAGCATCACCGACGCCTGCATCGATTGGGAGACCACCGTAGCGGCGATCATTGCTGCATGCAGAGCTATTTCATCTGAAAGAGGCGTGAGCGGCTGTCCCGCACTGGATAGCGCGGGATGAAAGGAGCTGCGGTGCCGGGGACGCGCAAATCGGAAGAAACCTTGCCGGCCATGGGCCAGTAGCACGTCGGGATAGCCGCCAACTCGGCGGCGGCGACATCACCTTCATCCCGACCACCTCCGGCTAGATCTATCTGGCCGTCGTCATCGACCTTTGCTCGCGCAAACCCACGACCAAAGCTGATGAGATTCGGTTTTTTCAAAGGAGCGGCGATGTCCATGAATAGCATGGGCTCCCCAACATCGGCAGCGGACGCGTTCCGCCGTTCCTTGGGCCTGCTTCGCGAGACTGCTAGAGGCAGAGTTTTTGCTCCACGCGGATGAAGTCGGCTTCACCGGAGGAAGTCCCCCGCCAGCAGCCGGAACCACGTGTTCATGGCTGCATTTCCGCCTTCAAGCGCATGAAACGCTTTGGCAGGCCGGGTCCGATAGGGGTTTTATCCCTGACGACAAGAACGTCGGCGGCATTTGAAACCTCGGCGGTGAAAGTGTCGCCGGAACTCCAATTGATTAGATCGGTTGACACCTCGACGGTCACCGCCGCCAGCCGGTTGCGGAGGCGGGGAATGGAAATCTGGAGATGACTCTGTCCGGCGATTTCGACAAACGATGTCGGGGCGGGCGGAAGTGCGGACGCCTGGCCCGGCGGCGTTCCGAAAACGAATTCCAACAGATTCGTAACACCGTCGTGATCGGGATCATCGTTCGGGCCGTTCAGAGGTTCCCCGGCCAGCGAGGCATCCCGCCACTGGGCGTAGGAAAAGACGGCCTCCGATTTCATCAGGAAGGGACTTCCGCTCGCGTTGATGGTTCCGAGGATGACTTGATCTGCGTCCTCGGCCCTCCAATCATAAAAATTAGGAGGGGAGGCCCCGGCATTGGGCAAGATCCAATCGGATTTACGCAAGAGTATCCACTCGTCCTTGATCGTGCCGGCACTGCGCCCCCAAACATATGCTTTCACACCGATTAGGAGGGGGGCTATGTTCCCAGTAAGCGTGAATTCCCCATCAAACGCCCTCGTAACTGTCGCGGGGTTGTAACTGGCGGCATCAGCAGAAACCCAATATGTCGCCCACTGGGTGGTATTGGCCGCCGTAGGAACGAAGCCGCCACTGAAGACCCCGAGTTGAAACTGAAAAGTCCCGTCCATATTCTGGCCAATACTGGTGAGGTTTGTTTTCTGAAGGGAACTATTCCAGAAGATCGTTTCCGCATCGGCGCTGCCAATGACCAGCGGGACGCCTATCAGCAAGTATTTCCGCAGGCGGGAGACTTTCATGAAAAACGATGGTGTTGCATCAGGTCGTCACCCGGCGGCGGCGGAGAGTGGCAAGGCCGCATCCGATAAGCGCGAGCAATGACGGGCCCGGCTCCGGGACGGCATGGGTTTGCAGGTCGTATGGACCCGGTGAGGTGAATTCACCGCCACCATCATTGCCGCCCTGGCTTCCCCAGATGGGGACGCCAATCCCGAGATCGCTAACCGACCACTGGGTGACCTCGCCGTTGGGACAGCAGCCCGGGTCTTTGACGGGAAAAGTCCAGGTGCTGGCACCGGCTAGAAAATACTCGGTATTGGAGTCGTTGCGGACCCACAGGTAAGCCTGTAGGCCTTCGAACATGCTGGCGTAGCCAGGAACATCCTGAACGTTTTCGGTTCCCGTGAAATATCCCAAATCGGTCGGGTTATAGGCATAGGCCGCGGTATCGAAGACACGCCATTTTGCCGACCATTGGCCGACGTTGGATTGGGTGGGCTCGAAACCGACATCGAAGGAGCCTAGTTGGAACAGGAAGGTGGTGTCCAGCGGATCGCCCTGGCTATCGACGATCGTGCTGCCTGACAGGCTGCCCCAATTCAACGTCTGGGAGCGGGCTGCTCCTGCCCCGAGCAAGAAGGCGAGGGCAACGAGCTTTGCGAGATGCGCTTTCATTTTTTCAAACGTTGGAACTCTGGGAATGCAGGGAGCATTTAGCCGATGGCGGGACATAAATAAAGGACTAATTGATTATACGGAATTCTTAATGACCGATCCGGTTTCAAGGGGTCCACGGACTCGGCATGGTGTAGCCGGTCACGCCGTCTTTCGAGCGGATGAAGACACTCCGGTTCCCCGGCAACAGGATCTCCGCGTCCCTCGACAGCAGGCTGGCATCGCCGACCTTGACCCATTTGATCACCGAGGGGACACGGGGCGCGTTGTTGTTGAGGAAATAAGTATCATAGCCGTTCGCTCCGGTCGTGGCGTCGCCCTTCCAGACGAAGAACGAGTCGGCGGTCTTGAAGTCGCGGCTGCCGAAGAAGCCCTTCGCGAGCGTCATCGCCCGGCCGGCGGCGGATTGATCCAGCGGATAGCCGCCGCCGACGAGGTTGGAACCGATGGCGAGCGGGCGGATGAAGTCGTTCTCACGGACCTCCCCGTAGGCGAGGATGGAGGTCGCGCCTTGGCGCTTGTTGAAGAACATTCCCTGGCCGGGCGCCAGCACGGCGGCGGCTTGGTCGGCATAGGTGTTGTCGCCGGTTTTCACCCAGCGCGGCGGCAGGACGCCATCGTTGTAGAGCCAGTAGATAATCCATTGGCCGTTGGCGAAGAGCTGCACCTGGTCGGCGGTGGTGCGGTCGGCGGTGGCGGCCAAACCTGTCGGCGGGAACATTTCAGCGAGCGTCCAATGGCGGCGGAGGACGATCCGGTCTCCCGCGAGACTTGCAGGCAAAGCGCCCGCCAGGGTGTTGTAGGGAGCGGCGTTCTCGAACAGGTTGCTGTCATTGGCGAGGGTGAGGCTGCTAGCCGTGGCGGAAACCACGTCGAAGCGATGGCCCTCGTTTTCGCCGGAAGTCACCTCCACATAGTAGGAGCCGCCGGTCATGAGGGCGGCCAGGTCTTGGGTTCCCGCGCTGGACGTTAGATCGAGTGTCTGGCCGCTCGCCCCGCCGATGGTGCCGGTGAAGACGGCGCCGCGGAGGAACGGATTTTTATAGGTGCGGCAGCAAAGCTCGAGCGCGGTTTCCTGCCAGCCTTCCACTTCGGTGTGGGAGGTGTGGTCGACGGTGTCGTCAAGCACCGCCTTGATCCGGACGAATCCTTCGCCGCCGGTGAGGCCGGTGTGGAATTCGAGATCCTTGATGGTGACGGTTTCAAGGCAGTTACCGACGCTCACCACCTCGAGCATGGCGGGGGTGAGCACTAGGGTCGTCCAAGCGGTCCCGCCGTTGAGGACGGAGGCGTATTCGAGCGTGTAGGTGATATTCTGGGTGGCACCTTCCGGCCGGGTGAAGAAGGCCTCGATGGTGCCCGGCGCGGTGAGGGACGGACGGATCGTGTAGGGATCCCCTGCTCCACTGGCGGCGGGCTGGTTGAAGGCGAACTCGGTGAGGTTGTCGAAGCCGTCGCCGTCCGGGTTGTTAGCAGGTTGGTTCTGGCCGCCGAGTGGATTGAGGAATTGCCATTCCTCCCAAGTGCCCAGGCAGGTGAAGGCGAAGTCGATGGTCGAATCGCTTTCACCGGCGGAGATGGCGATGACCGGGCTGGTCACCGGACCGCCAAGCACGGCCTGGCTGCCATTGTTGTCATTGTTGATTTGGTTGTCGCCGGTGTTCCTGATGCTGCTCAAGCCGGGCAGAGTGGCCGGCGGCGTGGGCAGATAGATTCTATAATTGCCCGGCACGACGTTGGCGAAACCGTAGATCCCGCTGCCGTTGGTCACGGTGGTGGCGATGGGCGCGTCCACACCGGGCGTCTGGGTCGAGGTGTAGAGTCTCACCGGAATACCCGGCAGGCCCGGCTCTCCAGAATCGACGAGGCCGTTGTGGTTGGTATCGGACCAGACGAGATTGCCGAGGCTGCCGAGGTAGCCGTCGTCGAGGAAATCACGGTTGGTGATGTTGGCGTTGACGAGCGCGACGGCGATCTGATTGTCGGTTAGGATACCTTGGGCATCCCAATCGCTGATCGCACCGGCAGGGTCGATTTCCTGGACGATGTAGTTCCCCGCAGGCACCCCGGTGAAACTGTAAGCGCCGGAACCGTTGGTGACGGCCGAGCTGAGCTCGGAGTCACCCGCGCTGACGACGCCGTTGGCATCGCGGTCGAAGAACAGCTTGACGGTGATGGAGGCGAGCGGCGTGTCGCCCGCGCCGATGACGTTGTCGTTGGTGGCATC
>JAYSYA010000096.1:0-50276 GCA_043716765.1 Akkermansiaceae bacterium | reverse complement strand
ACCGACCGCAATCTGATGGCGAGGTCTGCCTCTCCCCGCCGCTTCATGGGGGCCAGCCCCCAAACCCCCGGAGTTTTGCGCATTGGGCCAATGGGGGCGGATGCCATGCCACCCGGGCTGCGGCGGCAAGGTCGCCCTGCCACTGCGGCCCTGAGGCAGAAAGCCCCGTTGGCGAAATCCGCCGCTCCGGTTGCTCTCCAGCAGAGCCGTATCCTGCGTATGACGCCGCAGGGTCGGGCAGCCGGGCGGGGCAAGCAAGCACCGGCGGATCTAACTGCCAAAATCGTGCTGGTGATCCGCCCGGTCAGCCCCCAGAACACTAACGAAAGTGTAAGCGATGTTGTCGGTCAGTTTGTAAGCGATGTCCCCGTCCGTTCCGTGGGCGAGCTTCATCAGGGGAATGGGGTCAGAGTAAACTATTTCACAATTTTGTTAATCCGTAAGCAATGAACCCCATTCATTGCACAATGTTGTTAATCGGAGAGCAATGACCCCGTTCACGGCGCTTTCAATAACCCCGTTCACTTCGATGTTGGACGTTCAATGTTCCATGTTCGAAAATCCTTAGGAAACGGAAAAAGAGGCGGGCTTGCGCCCGCCTCTTTCGTGAATCAAGTCAGTCTTGAAGACCGCTCCGGATCAGTTCCGGCGGCGACGGAGAAGACCGAGAGCACCAATTGCTCCGAGAAAAGCCGCAGATGGTTCTGGTATAGCTGAAACAGGAACTGTTGTCATACTACTATTTGGAGTTTCTCCTCCGAGAGCACCAATAGTCGTGTTGAACCCTTGGGATCCAGCGTAATTATCCGCTGGAACGATCATTGCATCAAGGGCAGCAGACGCATCAGCAACTCCATTAATTCCTCCTACAGTTCCAGCAGACGCGTAAGTGGCAGCGGCGTTGCTAAAAGTCACTCCTGGGAAGTAGTAGAAACCATAAATTCTGCCGGTGACCAGCCCGTTGATGCCGAGAGTCAGATCTAGAGCAGGAGCGGCTGTCCCCGGGGCACCCGCACCTCCAGTGAAACCACCCAAGGCGAACACCGTATCGGTCCCAAACAAACTGCCAAGAGTGAAAGATCTATTGCCAAATGACGCTTCGGCTGCTGCAGTTGTCGTAGTCAAATTTGCAGCTGCTTTTGCACCAATAGACTGCCCAGAAGTGAGGCCACTTGGAAGAATTCCGTCACCACCATCGACGATCAGAGCCCACAGAGTACCATTCGGAACCACTGTTGTTGTGAGTCCACTACTGGCCAAATTCGAGAAAGCTTGCCCGAACGAACCATTGATCAAAACGGTAGCATTTGCGCTATTCGACAGGGCAACCAGTCCGAGAGCAAACCCGAGATGTTTAACTGTTTTCATATTATTTTTTGTTTTCAACTGTTGTTGTAGTTTTAAGGAGAATTTCAATAGGTAGGCGTATTAGTCCAAAACGATGTGGTCCCACCCGCCGTTCCATATTTCCGAATGAAGAAACCGGCGCCGGCAGGGATTACGACATTGCCACTGTCAGCTAGGGTAGCATCGCCAACTCTCACCCACTTGTCAGGCGATGGAGGATCGACTTGGGCAGCTAAATAGTAATAACTGGCAGATGGTGCTTTATTGATCACGGCTGCGTTATTGTTATACACAAACAGCGTATCGCGACGGTTTCCGTTCGATACTGTAGCTGAAGTAACAAAAGCTGAAGTTCCGCCTAATTGTAAATTAGTGAGACTCACGTCAACTGGCCTTGAGAGTATCCGCGGATTGTCACGCTGTGCCGCTGCGGCACCTACCCGAGTCAAAAGCGGAGTGACTGTGGCCCCGGTCACCACTTCACCCGTGCAGGTGTAGGTCGTATCACCTGCAAGGCTTGCAGGATTGCGAAGTGTCATAGAAACGTCTGGCCAGCACTGTATTGCACCTTGGTCCGTAAAGGTAGCATCACCGACTCTAACCCACCTTGTAGGAGGATTAGTTACATCAGCCAAAACATAATAGGTGGCCGATGGTGCCAAGTTGATATTTGCGGTAGAAACATTTGCGAAAAACAACTGAGTCCGACGATTTCCGTTTGATGCTGAAAGCGAATTCACGACTGCATTTCCAGTAGTAGCGGAGGAGTTTGTGGTAACCGCTGGATTGAATAAAGCGTTCAAAGTCCAAAAATCGATAACTGAGAGGGTGTTGGTAGCAACTGCACTGAGCACGTCACCGTTCAGGTTTACCGTAATGGTCGATGCAGTATTACTAGTAACAGTGTAGAACTTTCCATTTGCAGGGCCAGAAGTGAACCTGACATAGCTCACATTTTGAAAAGCGTTGACCGTAAAACCTGGAGTCCCAGCGAGGGTAAGAATTGCAGAGCCCGGAGTCGTAACAAGGTCGGGGTTGACAGACAGAGCACCTGCTCCACGGGTTGCAGTTTGGAGTGGAAGGCCAATGACTGTGTCGGAGGACTTCAAGCATGTCTGGCTCACATACCCCACCGGGGTCGTGTAAGCCGTCTGGCCGAGGGCCATTCCGCAGGCAGCGGCGGCTAGGAGTGAATAAATGGTAGTTTTCATGACAGTTTGGTCTTTGGTTTTAGTCTAGGTATTTAGGTGTCGAGCGAACTTGAGAAGAGGGCAGTGATGGCGAATTGCCGGCACATTTCTTTTCCCATTCGTAGGTTTCGAGAGGAGGAAACAGCGGGGGGGGCGGTAGGGCAAGAAAATTTTATGGAAACGGGAAAGTTTTTCGATGGGAAGAGGATGGGGATCGGGTGGGAAGGAAGAGTTTACCGCGGAGGCGCGGAGGAGATTGGGGAATGCGGTCCCCGGCGGCGTGGGGCTGTCTGGCGCGGCCCGCCGTGAGGAAGTCGTAAGACGCTCCTGATATTTTGAAAGAACCGCGGATGGGCGCGGATTTCATGAGTTGGGCGGATGGGCGGGTCATAACTGGAACCCTTTGATGATCGGTGTTTATCCGGGATTATCCGTAGTTCTGTTTTTCTTTGGCGGCCTAGGATGAAAAAGTCGTGAGGCACTCCTGACACATTGAAAGAACCGCGGATGGGCGCGGATGATCATCCCCGCTAGGCACGGGCGATGCAGGATTGCTGGAGCCAGGCGGCGAAGGCGGCGGCGTCGAGCTCGCCGGCGGCGATGGCAAGGGTGTGGAGGACGGCTTGTTCCTCGGGGGGATGGAAAATCCAGCCATTGATTTCAAGGAATAGAGCTGCCGCCATCAGGCCGGAACGCTTATTTCCGTCGATAAATGGGTGATTTTTGACGATGCCGTGGGCATAACAGGCGGCGAGATCGAAGAGCGACGGCGTCCCGTAGTTCAACAGTTGCTGGGGACGGCCGAGCGCTGTATCGAGAAGTCCTTCGTCACGAATACCGTCCAAGCCACCAAAGCGAGACAGCAATTGACTGTGGAAGCCGAGGCAATCCCGTTTGTTAATCCAAATGGGCTCGTTCATTTGGCGAGTTCGCGAAAGGCGTTCCTATAGCGGTTCATTAGGCTTTCTGCGGCGGTCATTTTCTCTTCGAATCCTGGACGCTCGGGGGTGATGCGGAGGGAGCATTCCGGTGCCTCGGTGAGGAAGAGGGTATCGCCCTCGCTGACTTTGAGGGCTTGGAGGGCTTCCTTGGGCAGGACGATGCCGAGGGAGTTGCCGATTTTGCGGACTTTGGTTTCGATGGGCATGGGGGTAACGAAGGTTATAACGAAGGGTTTGTCAAGGAGGCGGGATGAGAGGCGAACTCACGGCGATCAAGCTAGGGAGAAGGCGCAGTCACTCGATTGGAATTAAAGAATGGGTGGTCGCGGAGAGTTTGGTAAGTCCCACTCCTGACACATTCGGGCGTTGCACGGGTGCTCTGACATCGCGTAACGGGGGTTCTGACATCGGGTAACGGCGAGCTTTTCATCGGGCCGGGTGCAGAAACATTTCGTGACGGCAGGCTGACATCGGGTGGGATGCCTGGAATATTGAAAACGGCATGGCTGACCTCGCGCACCGAGACCGAGTCGCTGGACGCGGCTTGACCCAGTTTCAGGACAGCGTGCGTGTCCCACATTTTAGTGACATGACAGATGGGGCGGATTGGGTGCATGTTTTTCTCCGTCGAGGGGAGAGGTCCCCGGTTTCACTTGAGGGGAGAGGTCCCCACATTCATGTCAAAGCTTTGGAGGCCGCACGAAAGTGCGGCCTCTTTTGTTTTTAGGGAGGCAGAGGAATCAGGCGGGTTTTGGACTTTGAGAGGCACCGCGAATCTAGCGAATCTGGCGAATGAAGAGGTTCTAGCGCGGAGGTCGCCGACTTGAACGCTTGGTGTTATTTCCCTGCCTGCCCTCTGGTCTCTCTGGCTTCCTTGCTCCGGCTCCTCAAGCAAACAGCTGTTTTACAACTTTTGCGGGTTCCACGCCGGTGAGGCGTTGGTCGAGGCCTTGGAATTTGAAACTAAGTCGCTCGTGCTCGAGGCCGAGGGCGTGGAGCATGGTGGCGTGGAGATCGCGGATGTGGACGGGGTCTTTGACGATGTTGTAGGACATCTCGTCGGTTTCGCCGTAAACTTGGCCGCCCTTGATGCCGCCGCCGGCCATCCAGATGGTGAAGCAGCGCGGGTGATGGTCGCGGCCGTAGTCGGTCTCGGTGAGTTTGCCCTGCGAGTAGATCGTGCGCCCGAATTCGCCGCCCCAGACGACGAGCGTGTCTTCGAGCATGCCGCGTTGTTTCAAATCCTGGATCAAGCCGTAGCAACCTTGGTCCACGTCCTTGCACTGCGAGGCAAGGTCGCGCGGGAGGTCACCGTGCTGGTCCCAGCCGCGGTGGAAAATCTGCACGAAGCGGACGCCGCGCTCGGCCAAGCGACGGGCCATGATCGCGGAGTTGGCGAAGGTGCCGCGCTTCTTGCTGTCGTCGCCGTACAGTTGATAGGTGCTTTCGGGTTCGCCGGATAGATCGGTGAGTTCCGGCACGGAAGCCTGCATCCGGAACGCCATTTCGTACTGTTGGATCCGGTTCTCGATCTCCGGATCGCGGATGGCCGAGAACGAGCGGCGGTTCAGTTCACTCAGCCCGTCGAGCATGGTGCGGCGGGTTTCCCGCGAAATGCCGGCGGTGTCCTTGAGGAAAAGCACGGGATCGCCGAGCGAGCGGAGCGCGACGCCGGAGTGCTTGCCTGCCAGATAGCCGGAGCCCCACAGCCGCGAGGAAATCGCCTGCACGTTCGCGAATGGCGAGGTGTGGGTGGCGTGCAGCACGACGAAGGACGGCAGCTCCTCGTTCATCGAGCCGAGTCCGTAGGACAGCCACGAGCCGAGCGACGCCTTGCCCGCCTGCATCGAGCCGGTGCAGATCAGTTGGTTGGCGGGCTCGTGGTTGATCGCGTCGGTGTGCATCGACTTGATGATGCAGAGGTCGTCCACCATTTTCGCGGTCCACGGCAGCAGTTCGCTGACCCATGCGCCGGATTGGCCGTGCTGTTGGAAATGGAAAATCGACGGAGCTAGCGGAAAGCTCGCCTGCCCGGAAGTCATCCCGGTGAGACGCTCGCCCTGTTCCTTCAGCCAGCCGTTGAGGTCTTCCTTGAAGCGCTTTATCAAGTCCGGTTTGTAGTCAAACAGGTCCAGCTGCGACGGCGCGCCGATGAGTGAAATATAGATCACCCGCTTCGCCTTCGGGGCGATTTGCGGCAGCATGCCGTTGATGCCAGCGAGACTTTCTGCGGCGGAGATGCCGCGCTGGCCGAGCAAGCTGGCGAGCGCGGCCATGCCGAGACCGGTCCCGGACTTGCGGAAAAACTGGCGGCGGCTGTAGGCGGCGTTATGGGATTCCGAGGGTGTCATCGCGGTTCAGCGGGTGATGGTTTCATCAAGATTGAGAATCTGGCTGGCGAGCAGCGTCCAAGCGGCGAGCTCCGGAACATCCGCATCCTTGCGCGGCGGTGTGGCTCCGGTGGTGACGAGTTTCATCGCATCATCCGGCTGCTTGCGGAATGTCGTTAGAGCAGAATCGAGCGATTTGCGGGCGATCTGCCGCTCTCCTGCATCGAAGTTCCTGCCGTCGAGACGGGCGGTGATGAAATCGAGGCGCGCGTCGAAATCCGTCCCGGTCTTAAGGGCGTTAGAAGCCAGCTCGCGGGAGGCTTCGACAAATTGCGGGTCGTTCAAAAGCACCAGCGCCTGCAACGGAGTGTTGGTTAGATCCCGCTTTACACAGAAGCTTTCGCGGGTCGGCGCGTTGAAGATTTCCATCGCAGGCGGTGCGGCGGTGCGCTTCCACATCGTGTAGAGCGAGCGCCGGTAAAGCGCCTCTCCTTTGTCCTCGCGGTAAGTCCGCGTGTTCGACTGCGGCATGGCGACTGCCTCCCAGATGCCTTCTGGCTGATAGGGTTTCACCGAGGGGCCGCCGATTTTTTGGCTGAGCAATCCGGCCGAGGAAAGCGCGAGATCGCGGATCTGCTCGGCATCGAGGCGATGGCGCGGGCTGCGGGCGAGGAGACGGTTAGCGGGATCTTTCTCCAGCTTCTCCGAGGTGACCACGCCCGACTGGCGGTAGGCGGCGGAGGTGACCATCAGCTTGATCATGTGGCGATAGTTCCACTTGGAATCGACGAACTCGGCGGCGAGCCAATCGAGCAGTTTCGGATGGCTTGGCCGAGCGCCCATGATGCCGAAGTCGGCGCTGGTCTCGACGATGCCGTTTCCAAAAATGTAGGACCAAGTGCGGTTCATGGTGACGCGGGCGGGCAGTGGATTGGCGGGATCATTGAGCCAGCGGGCGAGGCCAAGGCGGTTCTGCGGCGCGTCGGCGGCCATCGGTGGGAGCACGGCGGGAGTGGCGGGGGTTACTTTTTCCCCCTTGTCGGCGTAGCCACCGCGGATCAGGACGTGGGCGAAGGGCTCGGTCTTTTTTTCCTCCATCACCAGCGAGACGGACCCACGTGCGCGGAGGGTGCTTTGCTCGGATTTCTGGCCGTCCAGCACGGTCTTTAACTCGCGGGACGGGCCGTCGATATTGGCGAGGAAGTATTTGAAAACCGACTCGATCTGTTCCTTGGAGCGCTGGTCCGGAGCTAAGGAAACGATGTGCTGGAGCTCGCCGTTTTTAGCCAGTTTTTCAATTTCATCGGGGGCGAGCAGACGGCGATAGAAGCGGAAATCCTGAAGGGCCACCTCGCCCGTGAGTTTGGACTCGTTGTCATGACGCGAGCCGAGGCGGAGCGGCACGGCGGTCTCGATGTTGCCGCCCACCGTGTTCGGATAGGTCTTGCCGCCGACGTTTTTGCCGTCCACGTAAATGGCGGACGCCTGATGTCCGGAGATGGTGCCGTCGAAGGTGACCATGACATGGTGCCACTCGCCGGACTTGAGCGGTGCGGGCGCGGCAATTTTGTTAGCCGCCTTGTCCCAGGAGTCGATGACGTGCGAGGCCGGCTTGCCGCCTTCCAGAAAGAGGTCCCAGCCGCGGAACGACTCCGCGGGATTGACGCGGGCGATGATGGCACCCACGGGCTTGCCCTCGACGCGGACGAAGCCGCCGAAGGTCACGCGATCTCCCCGCGAAAAACTGCCGATGTCGCCAAGATCGACGGGGGTGCCGCTGATCACCGGAGCCTTGCCGAGTGGCGCGTCAATCCGCGAAAGGGTGGCGGGCCACTCGCGCGGTTTGCCATCGACGAGCCCCCGCAACGGGCCGTCGGTTTCATTGAGCGGCAGATGGATGGAGAGGGTGGAATCTATCTCGCGGGTGGATTCGATGACCGCAGTCGCCAGCCAGCGCTCGAACTCCGGACGCGCCCCTTCGGCACGCGCGGCCAGTTGTTTTCCCACGCCGGAAATCTCGCCAGCGAGGGTTTCCCAGCGCTTGCGGTCCTCCAACAAAGGCACGAAAACATTCGGCGGATGCTCCGCATTGTTGCCGTCGAGCGCGGACATCGGGGTGTTGCGGAAAAAGGCGGTTAGGGAATAGAACTCCTTGGTGGAAACCGGATCGAACTTGTGATCGTGGCAGGCCGCGCAGCCGGTCGTTAGGCCGAGCCAGACGGCGGAGACGGTCTCGACGCGGTCCTTGGCGTAGATCGCGTCGTATTCCTCGGCGATCGCGCCGCCCTCGCCGGTGGTGGCGAGGCAGCGGGAAAATCCGGTGGCGACGAGCTGGTCGAGCGTCCTGGCAGGAAGCAGGTCGCCGGCGATTTGCTCGGTGGTGAATTGATCCCACGGCATGTTCGCTTGGAAGGCGCGGATCACCCAGTCGCGGTAGGGCCAGATGGCGCGGTAGTTGTCGATGTGGATGCCGTGGGTGTCGGCGTAGCGGGCCGCGTCTAACCAGTGACGGCCGAAGTGCTCGGCGCTGGCGGTGGTGGCGAGCAGCGCGTCGGCGGCGGATTCGACGGCGGCCTGGGGATTCGCGGCTGCGGATTTCTTGAACGCTTCGATGGCCTCGGGCGCGGGCGGCAGGCCGGTTAGATCCAAATGCAGGCGGCGGTAAAACCGTGCGAGGTCTTCCGGCGGATTGGGCTTGAGGGCGGATTGATCGAGTTTTTCGGCGATGAAGCGGTCGATGGGATTTGCCGCCCAGCCATCGCCCGCAGCGGGGAGCTCGGGCTTTTTCACCTGCGCGAACGACCAGTGCGGCTCGTACTCCGCGCCTTGTTCGATCCAGCGCTCGAGCAGGGCGATTTCCTGCGGCTTCATCGTCTTGTGACTTTTCGGCGGCGGCATGACCGCGTCGGGATCTTTTTCGTGAAGGCGCTTCACGAGCAGGGATTCCGCCGGATTGCCTTTAAGAATGACCGGCTTGCCATCCTCGCGGGGGACAAACGCGTCCTCCATCCGGTCGAGCCGCAGCGGCGCTTTCTTGGGCTCGCGGGTCCCCGAATCCGGGCCATGGCAATGGTAACAATACTCGGAAAGGATCGGCTGGACGTGCTCGTTGAAGGAAATTTTCACCGGCTCGGTGGCTGCATCCACGGTTGCCGGCGCGGTCAAAACTTTGGAAGCCGGGGGATCGCAGGCCGCCAGCAATCCGGTCACAAGAAGACCCAGCGCGGCGAGAGAGCGGGAACGGTTTTTCATACAAAACGGGAAAAACGTCGCGGGTGCCGAATTTCTTTCAGGACGCAAAAACGCCCCGTGACCTTGCGGTCGCGGGGCGTGTGGAATTTGAATCAGGCGGAGACGGAATCGGTCGTCCTGCGCAGCTCGCGCATCAGGCTGCGGGTCTCGCTTTGCCAACGATTCATGACGTCGCGCGAAAGCTGGACGCGGTCGGTCACGGCTTTTTCAAGCTCGTGGTAGTTGGCGGTGAGTTTCTCGACGATTTCGTTCAGCGAGTCGGCGGCGGAGCGGGCGGCGGCGGCGGGATGCTCGCGCAGTTCAGCGAGATGCTTCTGCGCTTTGCGACGGGCTTCACCCATCTCGGCGAGAAGGATGCGGCCGTCGGGCACGCGGCGGAGGCCATCGACAAGGCCGAGCTTGGAGAGCGTCCAGATGGTCCACTTGCTGGGGTCCCACTGCCATGGCTTGACGCCGTTGCGGTAGTCGTGCTGGAACTCGTGGTGATAGTTGTGATAGCCCTCGCCGAAGGTGAAGAAGGCCATGATCGCGCTGTCGCGGGCGGTGTGGCTGGTGGAGTAGGGCTGGCGGCCAATCATGTGGCAGAACGAGTTGATAAAAAACGTGCAGTGCTGGGCGACGACGATGCGGGCGATGCCGGGGATGAGGAAACCGCCGAGCGCACCGAGCCACGGGTCCAAGCCCATCTTGAGGTTCCAAACGTAACCGAGGGTGGTCGGGATCACGATGCCGACGAACAAGCCGATCCAGTGGACATATTTGTGCTGCCACATGACGAGCTTGTCTTTCCGCAGGTCGGCGACGTTGTCCATCGGTTGCTCGGGATTGAGTTTGAAAATGAGCCAACCGATGTGCGCCCAGAAGAAACCCTTGGAGATGTCGTATGGGTCTTCGTCGTGATCGACGTGCTTGTGGTGAAGGCGGTGGTCGGACGCCCAGTTGAGGCAGGAATTTTCAAACGCGCAGGCGCCGAAAACGAGGGTAAAGAATTTCACGGGCATCTTCGCCTTGAAGGACAAGTGCGAGAACAGCCGGTGGTAGCCGACGGTGATACTCATCATCGTGGCGCTCACGTAGAAAAAGAACATGGCGAACTGGAACCAGTCGAGGCCGACTTTTACCAGATAGATGGGAACCCCGATGAGGGCGATGAGGGCGGTGCCGATAAGGAAGGAACTGGTAATCCAGTCCACTCGGTTGAACGGAATGCGGTACATGATATGATGTTTTGAACCCCTCGGGCAGCCGGATGTTTAACCGGACGGTCGGCACAATTGCGCGCCAATAGTCAGAGGACGAGGCTGGATAGGCGAGTTTGGCGGTGGATGCAAGCGCCCGTTTTTTCACATTTGCGGCAGGTTCCGTCTTGACAAGGCTGGGTGAATCCGACATCTAGCGCGCCCCGAAGAAACTGCGGAACCAACCAAACCAACCAACAATCATCGCATGCGTGGAGTGACAATGAAGAAAGGCGAGCCCGTTGACCGGGCCCTCAAGCGCCTCAAGACGAAACTGGATTCCGAGGGCATCCTCGAGGAAATGCGCCGCCGCCGCGCATTTGAGACCCCTACCGAGCGCAAGCAACGCAAGCTGCGTTCCGCTTCCAAGCGCAACAAAATCCGCTGGCGCTTTTCGAACGCTCCTGCGGCCGTCAGCTCCGACACCGCCGAGTAATTTCCCCAAGGTTCCGCCAACCGAGGTCAGAAACGGGTGCCAAACGGCATCCGTTTTTTTTGTGCCGATTTTGATTCCCCCGCCAAAGCCGCGACCTGATGCTCGCGGCGATGCTGGAACGTGAATTTCTCGGGTGGGACCGGCCGTTTTTAACGCGGGCGGTGGCGTGGTTGTTGGAGCGGCGCGACGAGCTGCCGGGCATGCTGGTGGTGGTGCCCACGGCGCAAAGCGGACGTCGTTTGCGCGAGGCCCTCGCGGAGGCGGCGGGCGCGCTGCTCGCGCCCAAGGTGGTGACGCCGGGGTCGTTTTTACAATCTTGCGATGGCGATGCGGCGGCCGACTGGATAGAGCACGTCGCGTGGGTGGAGGTGTTGGAAAACGTGATGGATTGGTCCGAGCACGAGGCGCTGTTTCCCGCACCGCCGGGCGAGGGCACGAACTGGGCGGGCGGACTGGCGCAGGAAATGATTCGACTGCGGCACTCGTTGCAGGAAAACGGCCTGCTGCTATCAACCGCCGCGCGGAAGCTTTCAGAAACCGTCGAGGCGGAGCGCTGGGCGGCGCTCGGCAGGCTGGAAAATGGGGTGGAGCAGAAGCTGAAATCGTGGGGCCTGAAAAGCCGCAGCCGGGCGCTATCAGAAGGCTTGCGGATGCCCGCCGGCGTTTCCCGAATCGTGCTGGCCGGTGTGGCGGAAATGCCGCCGCTGGTCGAGCGGACGTGGCTCGCCTGGGAGGGCACGGTGACTGTTCTCATCGGCGCTCCGGAGCACGAGGCGGAGCAATTTTCGAAAACTGGCAGGCCGTTGTTAGCTTGGACGCAACGGGCGCTGCCTTGGCCGGATGGCTCGGTGCAAGTGGTGGCGGACCCGCGGCAGCAAGCGGCGGAGGCGCTGCGCGCGATCGCGGAGGCGAAGTCTCCATCTGACGAGGTTGCGCTGGGATCGGCGGATACCGAGGTGGGCGACGAGCTGGCCCGCGCCTTCAGTCGCGAAGGTTGGCCGGCGTTTCACCCGGCGGCGACGGTGGTGTGCAGCGGGCTTTCGCGCTGGTTCAAAATTTGGTGCGAGTGGCTGGCGGACCCGTCCTTGGCGACGCTGGCGAATCTTCTATCACTTCCAGAAACGGGAATCCTGGTGGGCGGCAAGCGGGCGCAAAAGGCGAAGCGCCTGGCCGAGCTGCGCGACCGCTGGATGGTGGTGCGGACGGAGGATTTGCGGCGGCGGATCGCTACGGAAATTTTCCGCAGCGAGTGGGACAAGGAGTCAGCGGAAGAACTTTGCAAGGCCGCCGAGTCGCTCGAAAGCTGGCGAGCGAGCTTTCTGGGAGAAAATTTCGGCGGCGCGATGGACCGGCTGCTCGGAGTCATCGGTCGCACCGGACCGACTACCGAAGAAGCGTCGCAAACCATGGCGGACTGGATCGTCGAAGCCGCGCCGTTGATCGGCCGGGTGAAGCGCGGGGCGGGATTTTGGATTGAGCTAATGCTTTCCGAAACGCCCTCCCCCGCCCCGCTGCCGCCGGCGGGCCGGGTGATCGACGTGCAGGGTTGGTTGGAGCTTTTCCACGAGCCGGGCCGCCACCTCGTGCTGTGCGGGATGAACGACGGCAAGGTCCCGGCGCGCAGCGGCGGCGAGCCTTGGCTGAGCGAGGCGAGCCGGGAAATGCTCGGCCTGATTAAGGACGCGGACCGCGCGGCGCGTGACGCCTTTTTATACAAAGCGATGGTGGAGGCCCGTTACGACGGCGGGCGGGTGGATGTGATCTGCGGGAAATCGGGGGCGGGGGGCGAGTCGCTGCTGCCGTCGCGCCTGTTGTTAGCCGGCGAACGCCACGAGCTGCCGGGGCGGGTGAAGACGCTTTTCAAGGAACTCGAGCCGCCGGAAGCGGGCCTGCGCTGGCATGCGGATTGGCAGTGGACGCCGCGCGTCGTCGAGTCGCCGATGCGGTTGAACGCCACCTCAATCGGCGATTATCTAACCTGTCCGTTTCGCTACTATCTGAAACACGCGGTGAAGATGCAAAGCTCGGAAGCGGGCCGGGGAGAGTGGAATGCCCGCGATTTCGGCACGGTGGCACACGAGGTCCTGGAACGCTGGGGCCGCGACACCGAGGCGCGGGAATTCGAGAAAGCGGAAACGCTGCACGGCTGGCTTTCCGCCGAGCTCGACCGCGTGGTGGCGGAGTGGTTTGGCAAGCGCGTGCCGCTGGCCGTGCGCATCCAGACCGAGGCGCTGCGCACCCGGCTCCAGTGGCTGTCGCGGGTCCAAGCGGACGCCCGCTCGGACGGCTGGCAGGTCATCGACGTGGAGCACAAGGTCGAGCTGCCCATGGGCGAGGCGATGATCGTCGCCAAGATCGACCGGATCGACCGTCACCGGGAAAGCGGGCGGCTGCGGGTGCTTGATTACAAAACGGGAAAAATGGACGGCGTGGACAAAGCGCACCGGAAAAAACTCAACGCAAACAGCACGATCCCGCAGCACCTGAGCCTGGAATGTCCGGCGGTGTATGGCGGCGAGGCCAAGGGCAAATCCGCGACTTTCCTTTGGCACAACCTGCAGCTCCCGCTCTACGCGGCGGCGCTGGTGGCGCGCGGGGAACCGATGCCCGCGCCCTGTTATTTCATGCTGCGCTCCACTGAGGCGAACGTCGCGCTCCACGAGTGGTCGGATTTTGAAACGGCCGACCTCGAATCCGCGCAAGCCTGCGCCGCTTGGGTGGCGGCGCAAATTGCAAGCGGCGTCTTCTGGCCGCCTGCGGCAAAGGTGACTCACGACGACTACCAAATCCTCGCCGCAGGACGGGCGTTTGAGGAAATGTTCCGCAGTTAGCGCCCGGGCCGACTCTCATTTCCCGTTCGCGTCATGGAGCGGCGGAAAACGATTGATTTGAACCCAATCGCTCAGGCTCCGCAGCATCGTTACCAACTCGTCCAAGCTGCTCGGTTTGACAAGGAAGGAAGTCGCTCCCAGATCAAATGCGCGCGTCACGTCTTCGATGCGCAGCGAGGCGGTCATGATGATGATGGCCAAGCGTTTGAGCCCCGGCTGGGCGCGAACCCACGCCAACACATCGAAGCCGTGTATTTTTGGCACGTTCAAGTCCAGCAGCATGATGGTCGGTAGCGGATATTGGTTCCGGTCACCGAAGGGACCATCGCCTTTCAGATAAGCAATGGCTTGTTCTCCGTCGCGGACCTCTCGCCGCGCGATGTTCCACTTGGCCATTCTGAAGGCCGCGCCCATGAGCAGCAAATCATTCTCGCTGTCGTCAACTAACAGAATTGTGTGTTGTTCGCTCATAAAATCCTCTGGGTTATTGATTGGTTATAATCATATCGGCGTCTTTCACCCCTTGCGCAACTCGAACCAAAAGCGGCTACCTTGGCCGACGGCGGACTCTACGCCCACTCGTCCGCCCATGCGTTCGACTCCTTTCTGGACGATCGCCAGGCCGATGCCCGTGCCCGGATATTTCTCACCGTCCAAGCGGGTGAATAATTGGAAGAGTTGGCTCTGATAGTCAGGCGCGATGCCGGGGCCATTGTCTTCCACCCAGACGCGGATGCACTCCGGCAGTTCCTCGGCCCGCAGCCGTAGCACGGGCTGCCGGTCCGTAGTGACAAATTTCAAGGCATTGCTCGTCAGATTGAACAAGACCTGCGCCAGGGTCGGGTCGTGGGCCAGCACGTCCGGCCACGGCCCGGAGCTTTCCACGTTGGCGTTGGTTTGTTGGATGACCTTGTGTAAACGGGAAACCACCGACTCGACGACCGACTTGAGGTTGACCGATGCCAGCTCCACGCGCTGCTGGCTGATGTGGCTGAAGGCGAGCAGGTCACTCAACAAAGCGTCCATGAACCGCGCGGATTTGTTGATGCGAGAGGCGTGATCCTGGGCGGTTTCGCTCAAGGCCGCACCCGCCTCCTCCAGCAGCAGCGCGGTAAATCCCCGCATGGCACGCAGCGGCGCGCGCAAGTCATGCGCGATGGAATAGACGAAGGCCTCCAATTGCTCGTTCGTCGCGGTCAATTCCGCCGTGCGCTCGGCCACCAGCCCTTCGAGTTGGCCGGCACGGTCGAGCAATTGCGCTTGTGCCCGACGCAATGCATCCTCGGCGTGCTTCCGCTCGCTGATTTCCTCTTGTAGCTGGTCATTCGAGGCGTGGGCGGCTTCGGTGAGTTCATGTTGGCGCAGCGCACCGATCATCAAGGCCTCGTTCATGGCCAGCGTCGTCTCATGGAACCGCGCGGTTTCGGTGACTTGAATCATGACGCCGACAGGGTGCCCATCTGCCATCACCGGCCACACCGTATAAGACCAGAAGAGTGAAACCGGTTGGCAATGTTCCCGTTCCGTGTGGCTCTCGGCAATGCCGGTGCGAAGCACGCGGTCCAGCAAGGCCACGCATTCCTCTCTTGTCGGCAGCATTTCGCAGAACGATTTCCCGATGATTTGTTCCTGGGGTTGCTCGATCAGGCGGCAAAAAGCGGGATTGACGTAGCACACGGTGCGCCCGTCTCCCTCGACTGCGGCCAGCGGCAACGGCGAGTGCTCGACAATGGCAAGGCAGGGACCCGACAAGCCGTGAGGCTTACCTCCAGCGGTGGATGTTAACTCTGCAACCATGAGTCATTCTAGGTCGTCGCCTTCGGTTCCGGCGGGGGGGCTCCTTCTTGTGCTAGACGCGGGTCGACGCGCTGGGGAATGCCAGTGGTTAGTCCGGTGTAATTGACGAAGCGCGGGCCGATGATAACAACGCCTTTGTCCGTAATCACATATTCGTGGATGTCTTTGCTGTGATTGCCGCCGCGCATTTTGATGACGACCATCACCTTCCGCAATTGGCCGTCGATCTCAACATAACGCATGCGGATGATGTCATCGGTCAGGAATGAAATCGCGTAATGGCTGAAGGGCATGGCCGTGAAGTTATCCTCCACTTCAACCGTGCTGAGAATCGTGATTCCGGCGCCCGTCAACGCGCTGATCATGCGGTAAAGTGACTCGCGGAAGTCGTCGCGGAAGCCAGGGGCCAGCGCCATTTCGAAGCCGACGAGCGAATCGATCACCAGTCGTTTTGCACCAGTCCTTTGGACGGCATCAAGAATCTCCTGCATCGTCTCATCCACCGAAAGGTCGAGTGGACGCAGATAAAGGATTTCGAGAGTGCCCTTTTCCTGCGGCGTTTTGAGATTCAAGCCGAAGCTATCGGCGCGCGCCGTGTAGCCTTGCGGACGTTCCTCGAAGATCGCCATGATCCCCGGTTCCCCTTGACGCACTCCCTCGGCAATGAAATGCGTGCCCAGCGCCGATTTGCCCGTCCCCGACGGACCTGCCACCAGCATACTGTCGCCTTCGCAAATGCCGCCGCCGAGCATCTTGTCCAACTCGGGAATGCCCATGGAAAGCCGCCGCCGCCGCCGCGGCAGAGTTTTCTTACCGACCAATCCCAGCGTCCGCGAGAACGCCTGCAAGCCGTCATCGCCGATGCGGATGGTATGCAGTCCAGGCACCGAAGCCTGGCCGCGCAGCTTCATGATTTGGAGTTTGCGCACCACGGAGTTTCGCTGCGGCACTTGCGAGAGCCAGAAGAGTCCGTCCGCCATGGTGAACAGGGGGTCGCCGCGCATCTCGTCCTCGCTATATTCGCCAACGAGAAAGGTGGTGGCTTCCCAACAGGTGAGGAACTGGGTGAGGCGCTGGATGAACTCTTGCATCGCCCTTTCATTGATGCCGGCCACCGCCTTGCGCATCACGGTGCGGAAAGAATCCACTACCACGACGCCCGGATTAGTCGCCTTAACCTGTTTGATGATTTCAGCGAGGACCGCGCCATGATCCTGTTCCATCACCACGTCGCTTAGGTTGATGAAGCGGACCGCCTTGCCCAGTTTGGATTCGTCGAAGAAACTGAACTGCTGCTGATAGCGCAGCATTTTAATGGCGGGTTCGCCGAGGACGGTGAAATAGAGGGCGGGTTTTTCCGCCGTGGCGTTGGCGAAAACGATCTGATGGGCCAAGGTGGTTTTGCCGCAACCGGGCGAGGCGGCAATGACGTTGAATGAAAACTCCGGGATCCCGCCGCCCAGAATGTCGTCAAGGCCGCGCACGCCAGTAGGCAGCTTGCGGATTTGGACTTTAGCCGCCCGGCGGGTGGGTTCGTCCGTCAGTTTGCGGTTTGCCGCGTCAGTTTGTTTTTTCATTTGGCATCTCCTTGATCAAAATAATCATCGAGCGGCAGTCTCGGCCAGGTCTCGATTATTAGCCGTAGCATTAAACTTTCACCGATGAAAACCACCAGCAATCCGAGCAAATGGGCGATCAGGATCACCCGGCCCTCGGCCATTTCCTGCGGGTCGGCTCGCACTTCAGAGGCTTCCGATACTTCTAATACTCCGGTCGCCGTCACCTGCAAGCGGAGCAGCGAGGGGACTTCCGCGCTGGCCAGTAGGAGCGCGCGCGCGAGCAGCGAGTGAAACCCGGTGTTTCCCATGAGAGTCGCCAACAAGGGGCGCAACTGATGAATCACAGGAAAGGCCTCCGGTTTCCTTTCCGGGGTTAGTTTGTGCCCCCCGGCCTCATACGCGATGAGACGTGCCGCGAAATGACGCATTTGTGGGGTGGCACGGCTCATGGGGTAACGCGCTCGTCCCGATGGTCTCGAGAATCAGAAAGAACGACGCAAACTAATAGAGGACCCGGCGAGATGGAGGCAAGGTATTTTTGGGATTTAGCGAACCGGGTGCAGTTGGGCGGGTGCGGACATGCCCCTCTTCCCGGGTGTTCGGAGTTCAAGAAAACCACAAGCGCTCAACCACCCAACTGACCCCGGCAAGGGCGACGAACGCGGAGCCGATGGTCTGCACGCGCAGTGTCCATTTGCGCAGCGGCCAAAGGACGAGGAACGCGGCGCAAAGCACGGTGATTTGGGCGAGCTCGACGCCGACGTTGAATCCTAACAACGGCCCGCTGAGCTTGTCGCGGGGAATGCCGCCGAGCTTGTCGGCAAGCACGCTGGCGAAGCCGAGCCCGTGCAGCAGGCCGAAGCAGAAGACCAGGATCAGCCGCTGCCTGCCGAGCTTGCGGGTCAGCAGGTTTTCAATCCCAACCCAGGCGATGCTAACAGCGATGAGGACTTCCACCAGCTTCCCCGGGACCTGCACCACGTCAAACACCGATAGAGCCAACGTGATCGAGTGCGCCAGCGTGAATAAAAGCGACTGCCCCAGCAGCGGCTTCCACTTGGGCAACAGCAGGAAAAGCCCGAGGATGAAGAGCATGTGATCGAGCCCGAGCGGCAGGACGTGATGAAATCCCGACTGCACCCAGCCGCCGGTGACCGGCTTCTCGACCGCCGCGGACTTGCCGGAATCCGTCTGTTTCAACAGCATGAGATTTCCGCCCGGCAGGGTGCTAACAATTTCCGCGTCATCGCCTTCCTCAGTGAGGATGATGAGCTCGGTCTCTTGCTCGCCCGCCCAATGGACGCGCAATTCCCCGGCTCCGGGCAACGCGTCGATGACCAATCTGACAGAAATCAGGGCGATGTCGCCGGCTTCCGGCGGCAGGTCGAACGGCTCCTTTTTAAAGTCCGGAAACTCGACCCGCCATGCCGCCTCTTTGTCGGCGAAGGTGAAACGCAGGAGCTTTCTCAAAGTGTTTTCCGTATCCTTGCGGATGCGCGCGAACTCGGCGGGCGAAGACTTCAGCACCGCGGCGCGACTGAGCGGCAGCCCGCCCGGAACGCCGCGAGTTTCCGGCAACATGTAGGCGACGTCCATTTCCCCGAGCAGCCGCCACTGGACGTCGAGGTTTTGAAACTCCAGCTCCACGGTGGCCACTTGGTGCGCCTGAAGCGCCGAGGGGAAACTCAGGAGTAACAACAGGCAGGCAAATAAGCGGGCGAAATTCATGTGGCAGGAAACTTGCGGCTACGCTTACGGGGAAGTCCGGATGTTAGCCACCACGAACCACGAAAGGCTGATTTTCTGCGGGTTCGGGGAGCCGGAAATTCCGGAAACTCGCCGCTTTACAAGGCCGGAAGCGCCACCCATATTCCGCCGCCCATGACTCTTGCTGCAATTAATTGGCTCTCAATCAGCATCGACCTGCTGCTAGTGATCTTCGTGATCGTCTGCTTCCTGATGACTCTCATCATCCTGATGCAACGCCCGAAACAGGAAGGCCTGGGCGCTGCTTTCGGCGGCGGCGTGACCGATCAAGTCTTCGGCGCCCGCACCACAAACGTCCTGCAACGCGGCACCGTCTATCTCGGCTCGCTGTTTTTCATTCTGAGCCTCGCGCTCGCCGTTTTGATCGGCCAAAAGAACAAGACGATCAGCACGGTGACCCAATCCGAGACCGCAGCCAAAGTGGAAGAAGCGCCAGCCACCAAGCCCGCAGAAGCACTTGCGCCGAAATCACTCAGCGAAGAACTTCCAGCCGAAACGCCAGCTCCAGCCGTGACTCCCGCACCTGCGGAACCCACCCCGGCCTCCGCTCCAACAGCTCCCGCTGAATCCGCTCCGCCGGTAGAGCCGACGCCACCCGCTTCGCCAGAAGCTCCGGCAGACAAATAAGCCGATCCCTAACGCTCTCCCGGCGTGACGGAAACCCCTTTGGCAACCCCCGATGTCCCGGTCTGGGCGCGGGAGGACGCATTCCCCGAAGCTCCTGATGGATGGGGCTGGATTGATGCCAAGAGAAAGCCCCACGCCTGCGCTTCGCTGGAATCGCTCGCTGCCGCGATCCGCGACGACCGCGACGCCAGCGTGACTCTCGTGTGGGCTCCCGGCCACGCGCGAATGATCCTGCCGGAAGAACTCGGCGGCATGAGCGAAGCCTTGCGGTCCGCCCGCGCGCGGTGGTCCCGCGATGACCTGGACGACGCGACGCGCAAGCTGCAATGGTTCGGGATGGTTCTGCTAGGACTGAGCGCTTACGTGTTCTATGGCGGCATGATCCTAGCAGGAAATCTCGCGGCGCAATCCGCCACGGCCGTCGATTTTTCCCAGCGCGTGAAATTCGCCGCTCGCGCGGTGCTCGACTCCACCTCGTGTGGCTTGGCTTTGCTGATGTTTGTGATTTTCGCCTTCATCCCGTGGTATCAGGCGCGCAAGCGGCGGAAAGAGCTGGCAGGCTGGACGGAAGCGGGGATCGCCAAAATCGTTCCCACCCTGCGTTTCGAGACGTGGCTGGACTGGCAGAAAGCGCCGCTAACGAAAGCCTTCCTCGGCGGGATCGCGCTGGTGGCTGTGGCACAAATTCTCCGCGGGATGCATACCGCAGGCTGGAGCTCGTTGATTCACAACTGGGACGGCACCGCCACCGCCGGTCTCGTAAAGGAGCGCTACCTGCATGGCGAGTGGTGGCGACTTTTCACCGCGCCATTTCTCCATGGCAACGTGGTGCATTTTCTCATGAACGCGGCGGCGCTGGCTTACTTGGGAAAACGCGTGGAAGTGTTCGCGCGCTGGCCGCATCTGCCACTGGTGTTCCTGTTCGCGGCCTGCGTCGGCGGCGAGGCGTCGGCGCGCTTTGTGGCAGCGCCCTCAGTCGGCGCGTCCGGCGGCCTGATGGGCTGGCTGGGATTTCTGCTAGTCTTCGAAACGCTCCACGCGCAGCTGGTCCCGCGCGGGGCCAGACGCCGGCTCGCCGCAGGCGTCTTGCTCACCGCGCTGATCGGCTTGGTCGGCTACCGCTACATCGACAACGCGGCCCACGCCGGCGGCTTGCTCGCCGGCATCCTTTACGCCGCCATTGTTTTCCCCGCCTCTTCCTCGCCGGTCCGGCCGCGCTCCACCATCACCGACCGCGTCGCCGGCGTCGCCGCGCTCGCCGTCCTAACCGGCGCGGCGCTGATCGCCGCTTGGCGGGTCGCAGCGATCTAACCGAGAGCGTCGTCTTTCCAAGTGCCGCGTTTTCTTTTGAAAAAATTGAGAGAACATCAGAGATGATCAGCTGCATCAAAAACCCGCCGCGGGTGGACCGGGGCGGGCTTGAAACTTCCGAAGAACCCAATTCAGGAACGGAAGGTCCGCTTGAAATGCAGCGCGGCGGATGACTTGGCGATGACGCCCTGCAAGTACGCGACTTCCTCCGCGTCCATGCTGTGCTCGACGCCTTTGAGTTTTTCTTCGGCGCGCTTGATCGCTTCTTCTGCGGTCAACTCGTCGATTTCCGCTTCTCCCAAGGCCATGTCGGTTAGGACAATGACCTTGGACTGGGTGATTTCTGCGAACCCGGACCCGATGGCCAGCTTTTCAACTTTTCCGTTGTGAAGATAGCGGAGTTCGCCCGGTTTCAACGCAGTCACCAACCCGGCGTGCTGCGGCAGAATACCCATTTCGCCGTCCGCTCCCGGGAGATAGACGTTGTCCACGGTGTCCGAGAAAATCTTTTTCTCGGGCGTGACGATATCAAGGTGGAGAGCCATGGAAGGGAGATTTGAAATTTGATCTGAAATCCTCAGTCACGCGGCACGGAATCGATTCCGCCCTTCATATAGAAGTTGCCTTCCGGCACATCGTCGAGTTCGCCGTCGAGAATCTGCGCGAAGCCCTTGACGGTGTCTTCGATGGAAACGAGGACACCGGGGACGTTGGTGAAAACCTCCGCAACGTGGAACGGTTGGGTGAGGAAACGCTGGATTTTCCGGGCCCGGAACACGCTCATCTTGTCCTCGTCGGAAAGCTCGTCCATGCCGAGAATGGCGATGATGTCCTGAAGGTCCTTATAGCGCTGGAGCACCTGTTGGACGCCGCGGGCGACGCGGTAGTGTTCCTCGCCGATGATGTCGGGAGCGAGCGCCTTCGAGGTGGAAGCGAGCGGATCGACGGCCGGGAAGAGCGCTTGCTCGGCGAGCGAACGCTCAAGAACCACAGTGGCGTCAAGGTGGGCGAAGGTGTTAGCCGGAGCCGGGTCGGTCAAGTCGTCCGCAGGCACGTAAACGGCCTGGATGGAAGTAATGGAGCCTTTGTTAGTCGAGGTGATCCGCTCTTGGAGACCCGCCATTTCCTCGGAGAGAGTCGGCTGATAGCCCACGGCGGACGGCGTCCGGCCGAGCAGCGCGGACACTTCGGAACCGGCTTGGGAGAAACGGAAGATGTTATCGACGAAGAGCAGAACGTCCTGGTTGTCCTCGTCGCGGAAATGCTCGGCCATGGTGAGGGCAGAGAGCGCGACGCGGAGACGAGCACCCGGAGGCTCGTTCATCTGGCCGTAGCAAAGGGCGACTTTCGAGCCTTCTGTGAGAACGGGATTGCCGCGGTCATCGAGTTTCGGATGGCCTTTTTCATCCTTCTCAGTGGCGATGACGCCGGACTCAATCATTTCCCAGTAGAGGTCGTTTCCTTCACGGGTCCGCTCACCCACACCGGCGAAGACGGAAAATCCGCCGTGCGCTTTCGCGATGTTATTGATGAGCTCCATGATGACGACGGTCTTGCCGACGCCGGCACCACCGAACATGCCGCCTTTACCACCCTTGAGCAGCGGGCAGATGAGGTCGATGACTTTGATGCCCGTGGCGAGAACTTCGGTGTTAGCGGATTGCTCGGTCAGAGCGGGTGCCGGACGGTGGATCGGCGAACGGAAACTCGCGTCGGCGATCGGCACGTTTTCGTCCACGAGGTCGCCGGTGACGTTGAAGATCCGGCCGAGAACTTGCTTTCCAACAGGAACCGAGATTGGCTTGCCAAGGTCGGCGAGGGCCATGCCGCGCTTGAGGCCGTCCGTGGTGGACATGGCAACCGCACGCACCCAGCCGTCGCCGAGATGCTGCTGCACTTCGAGCACGAGCTTGGTGTCCACGCCGTTGAGGACGTATTGGATCTCCAACGCGTTGTAAATTTCAGGCAGCTTGGTTGCCTTGGAGAAGTCAGCGTCGATGACGGCGCCGATGATCTGGACGATGGTTCCTTGGTTGCTCATGGGGAAAAGAGTTTAAAGTTGAATGTTAAAAGTTAGAGGTATCATTCCATGGCCTTCATGGCCGTGGTGATTTCGAGAAGCTCGGAGGTGATGGCTCCCTGGCGGAGCTTGTTATATTCGAGCGTGAGTTCCTTGATGAATTTCTTCGCGTTGTCGGTCGCGGATTTCATGGCGACCATCCGTGCGGAGTGCTCGGAAGCGCGGGCTTCCATGACGGCTTGAAAGACCTCGTAATTGACGTAAAGCGGAAGAATCGCGGCGAGCACATCGGCCGGACTTGGCTCGAAGATGTAGTCGCTCGCCGGATCGTTTTGATGCTCCTCAACCTTGAATCCCGCACCAACTTCCTCGAATGCTTGTTCCTCGCCCTCGCGGTGCCCTTGGATGGGAAGCAGAGTCACGACCTCAGACTCCTGCCGCAGGGTATTCACAAAGCTGGTGAAGGCGATGGAAACCTTGTCGTAGTTGCCGTCGAGGAACTGTTGGGTGATGAACTTGGCGATCGGACGCACTTGTGAGAAGGGCACCGGATCCTTGACGTTGAAATCCGCGATGACCTTGATCCCGAGTTTTTCAGCCATCGCGCGGAGCTTGCGGCCGACGGTAACGAAGTGCGCGTCAGGCGAGGTCTGGAGCTTGAGCTTGCGGGCAAGGTTGGTGTTGATAGGGCCGCAGAGGCCTTTATCGGTGGAGATCACCAACACCAGCTCGCGGCTGCCTTGGCGATGCTCTAGCAGCGGGTGGGATTCTTCGCCGAAGTTCTCGCGCATGTTAAACAGCATCTGGGTGAGCTGTTTCGCATACTCACGCCCGCCGAGCGCCTGGTCCTGCGCCTTCTTCATCTTGGCGGCAGCGACAAGCTGCATCGCGCGAGTGATCTGCGCGGTGTTTTTGACCGACTTGATGCGCCGGCGGATGTCGCGAAGGTTTGCCATATTAGAAGATAGATAGAGTCAAGAAACCAGAATCAGGAAAGATGGAGGAATTATTTCCAGGACTTCTTGAAGTCCTCGATGCCTTGGCTGACCGCTTCGACCATGGCCTTGTCCTTTTTGAGGTCAGGCTTTTCGTTGCGGATCTTGTCGAGGAGGTCACCCTTGCGGGTGTTGAAATAGTCACCCAGCGCGGCTTGGAAACGCTTCACGTCTGCGACGGAGACGTCGTCGAAGTAACCGTTCTGCATCGCGAAGAGATAGACGGACTCCATCTCCATGGCGAGCGGGCTGTATTGGTTCTGTTTGAAGAGTTCGACGATGCGGGCACCGCGATCAAGCTTCTTCTTGGTGGAGGCGTCGAGGTCGGAGCCGAACTGGGCGAAGGCCTGAAGCTCGCGATACTGCGCGAGGTCGAGCTTGGTCGTTCCGGCAACGGACTTGATGGTCTTGGTCTGGCAGGCGGAGCCCACGCGGGACACCGAGAGACCAACGGAAATCGCGGGGCGGATACCTTGATAGAAAAGGTCGGTTTCCAGATAGATCTGGCCGTCGGTGATGGAAATCACGTTGGTCGGGATATAGGCGGAAACGTCGCCGGCCTTGGTCTCGATGATCGGCAGCGCGGTGAGCGAGCCACCACCTGCGGCTTCGGAAAGACGCGCGGAACGCTCGAGCAACCGGGAGTGGAGATAGAACACGTCGCCTGGATAAGCTTCACGGCCGGACGGGCGGCGGAGAATCAGCGACACCTGGCGATAGGCGACGGCGTGCTTGGAAAGGTCGTCGAACACGATCAAGCAGTCCTTGCCTTGGTCCATGAAATACTCGGCGATCGAGCAGCCCGCATAAGGAGCAAGATACTGCATGGCCGCGGCGTCCGATGCGGAGGCGGAAACGATGGTGGTGTATTCCATCGCGCCCGCGTCTTCGAGGATTTTTTGGATCCGTGCGACGTTAGAGAGCTTCTGGCCGATGGCGACGTAGATGCAATACATCGGCTTGTGGTTCTGAAGCTTGCCGTTTTCCGCCGCCTTGTTTTGCTGGGCTTGGGAAATGATGGTGTCCACGGCGATGGTGGTCTTGCCGGTCGAGCGGTCGCCGATGATGAGCTCGCGCTGGCCGCGGCCGACGGGGATCATCGCGTCGATGGACATGATGCCGGTCTGGACGGGGACGGAAACGGACTTCCGCTTGATGATGCCGGGCGCAATCTTCTCCATCGGATAGTAAGCGGCGGCGACGATGTCGCCCTTGCCGTCGATGGGAGCGCCGAGGGCGTTGACGACGCGGCCGAGAACGGCTTCGCCAACAGGAACGGAAAGCAATTTGCCAGTGGTGCGGCACTCCGCACCTTCCTTGACGGCTGCGTAATCACCGAGGAGCACGACGCCGACTTCGCTTTCTTCGAGGTTGAGCGCCATGCCGGTGACGCCGCCACCGAACTCGATCATCTCGTTGAGCATGACGTCGGAAAGGCCTTCGACCTTGGCGACACCGTCACCGACCTGACGGACGGTTCCGACGTTAGTTTTTTCGACGGACGAGGTGATGCCGGCGATCTGTTGTTCGAGTTCTTGAAGGATGCTGCTCATGACAAGGTATCTATTAGAAAGGGAGAGTATTTGAAAAAATTAAAATGCATTGGCGAGGCGTTCGAGGCGGCCCTGAACGGAGCCGTCGAAAACATCGTTGCCCACGCGGATGCGGAGGCCTCCCAGAAGGGCGGGAGTGACTTGGTATTGGACCACGAGGTCGGGGCCGTATTGGTTGGCAAGTCCGGCGACGACGCGCTGGCGGGTCGGGTCGTCAATTGCCACGGCGCTCTCCACGGTCACTTCGCGGCGCTCGAGTTCGAGGCGGGTCAGGCGCTGGATGGCCACGAGGATGGCACGGTAATCGCGCGGCTTGGACTCTACCAGCCGGGAAATGACCGTGCGCAGTTTCGACTCGTCGAACCGGCCGTTTGTCTGGCAGAGGCCAAACAGGCGACGAGCGGCAGCAGCAGCGGTCTTGGAAATCTTCATGGCGAGGAGAGTAAATGAAGTTGGAAGATCAGGCTTCAACCTTGGCGAGCGCGTCTTCGTTGATGCGCTTCTGGTCGTCGGCATTGAGGATCTTGCCGGTGACCTGCGAGGTGGTGGCAGCGACGAGGCGGCCAAACTCGCGCTTCAGCTCGGTGCTCAGGCGGTCGCGGTCGGCCTTGGCGGCGGCTTCCGCCTTGGTGAGAATCTGTTGGGCGCTGGCGATCGCTTCTTGGGTTTTCTGCTCGCTGAAAGCGGCGGCGCCTTGCTTCGCTTCATTGATCAGACGGACGGCCTCATCATTGGCCTTGGCGATGGCGGCGGCGGTGGTGGCCTCGGACTCCGCGAGTTGGCGCTCGATGCGCTTGAGCTTCGCCTCGCCCTCGGCGATTTTCGCGCGGCGTTCTTCAAGCATCGCCTGGATCGGCCCGAACGCGAATTTCTTCAGCAGGACCGCGACGATCAGGAAACTAACACACTGGGAGATGAAAAGCGGCCAGGTGACGTTGAACGTTTTCATGATTTCACCCACCACGTCTTTGGATTCGGCGGCGGGGACAGCGGCTAGGAGATCGAACATCATCGGGAAAAATTCGTTAGGAGAATCGAGTGAAAACAGAAAATCGGGAAAGAAGGGCCGGACCAGGTTTCCCTGGCCCGGCTGGAATCAAACTTACTTGGCAAGGAAGATCGCGAAGAACACGATACCTTCGATAAGCGCCGCGAGAATGATCGACAGCGTGAGGATGCTGCCGGCAGCACCTGGGTTGCGGCCGGTGGCTTCAGCAGCCTTGGAGCCGAGGAGACCGATGCCGAGGGCGGCGCCGATGGCGGCGAAGGCAACGTGCATGTTACCGGAAAGTTCGGCAAGGATTGGAGTCAACATGATATAGTGTGTTTGGTTGTTTGTTTTTCCGATTCCCACGGTTAATTCCATGGTCGAATACGGGAAATCTTTTAGTGAGAATGCTCGCTGTCCTCGTCGTGATCGCCATGATCACAGATCAACTTCAAGAAGACCGCAGTGAGCAGCATGAAGACCAAGGCTTGGATCAGGCCGACCAGCAGCTCGAGGAAATAGAATGGCAGTGGAGGCAACCAAGCGAGGTATTTGCCGCCCATCAGCATCATGTTTTCCAGGATGTTTTCACCGGCGAAGATGTTTCCATAAAGACGGAAGGACAGCGCCACCGGACGAAAGAGAATCGAGATCACTTCAAGGACGCCGACGAACCCGAAGACGACGAGCATCATCAGGCTCATGATTCCGGAGAACTTGCCCTTGGGCGCGAAAATGTGGGCGAAGAAGCCCTTCAAGCCGTTTTCAGTGATCGCCCAGTAGAACCAAAGCAATGCGAACGTGAAGGCCATGGCGGCGGTCATGTTCAAATCCGCGTTACCACCCCGGAGGAAGGGACGGAACGTGTCATGCGGATCCACGCCCGGCCCGCTCAACTGCCAGCCGAAAGTGCCCACACCGGGAATCAGCCCGAACCAGTTGGTGAAAAGAATCAGAATAAAAATCGTTCCGAAAAACCAGAACGTCCGTTTCACGAGATGTTTTCCGAGGATGCCCTCCAGGAAGTTATACAAACTCTCGACAAGCCACTCGACGAAGTTCTGCAAGCCGCTTGGCACGGATGTCATCTTCCGCGTCGCCAATTGGGCCACGATGATAATAAAAGCGGCGACGATCCAGACCATCACCATCGAGTTGGTGACCACGACCCCCCCGAGGCGAATGACCTCCTCCGCGTTCGCCGGAAGATGGTCGTGGGTTTCCGATCCCGCGAACGCAGAAATCAATCCGAAGAACCAAATGATCAAGGTGGAGAGGAAAAAACGCATGCAATGAACCTGCTGACGGCGGGCGCGGGGTCTTTAAAGGATCGCCGACGACCTCAGCAAGTTCTATTTGTGAAAAATTTCACAAGCTCGGAAGATTCGGGTGTTTCGCAGTGACTCCGCGCCGCCGGACCGCCACGACAGGGATCGGATAGACGGGCTCGCCCGGCCCGCCGCGACACACCACGCCGGCTCAGGAACCGTCGCGGCGAACGACGGACAACCTAACTTAACAGAAAACCCGACGCGCTCGCGGCGTCCCACCGATCGCCCGATCCCATGCGGGGCAAGCTAGAAAGCCCCTGCAAGTCAAGCAGCCACTGCAAAAAGTCGGCTTTATTTTCGACAGATTTTCTCTTGCCAAGCCCCGATGCCATTCTCAGAAACGTCGCTGCCATGAACAAATCTGAATTGATTGATGCTATCCAACTCGCCCTCGGCAAAGACGCCACCAAGCGTGCCGCCGACGAAGCCCTCGAAGCGGTCCTCTCCTCCATCGCCCAAGGCGTGAAGAAGGACCAGAAAGTCCAAATCATTGGATTTGGAACCTTTGAAGTCAAAAAACGCGCCGCACGCCAAGGCCGCAACCCGAAAACCGGTGAAGCCATGAAGATCGCCGCATCCAAGTCGGTCGGCTTCAAGCCTTCGTCCGTCCTCAAGTCCAGCCTGTGATTCGCAGGGAGGTGAAAACCTCTCGAACCCACTCCTTAAAAACAAAAACCCCGGCCACCTGGCCGGGGTTTTCTTTTAAAACCATCAATCGGTTAGCTGTCAGAACCAACCCTTCTTGTTCGTGATATAAGTCGCCACGAATTCCGCATCGCTCTTGGTCAGATAAATAATCCCTTCGATCAAGCCCACGATGCCGAACAAGCCGCAGGTCACCAGACTCACGATGAGTTGGATCACCCCTTCCTTGGTGTATCCGAGGACAAATTTATGGGCTCCGGTCCATCCGAGGAGGATTCCAAGCAAGCCAGCGAGCAGTTTTTTTTCGGCGCCCGCAGGCGCGGGAGTTACAGGTTCTGTGGACATAGTGCCTGCGATCTACTAAGCCCTGCCCGACCAATCAAGCCTCAAGAGCCATGAAACCAAGAATCACTCTCGCAGAAACCCACCTTCCTGATGGGAACATCCTCTCGCTCCAAGAACACGATGGGCGCAAGTCCCTACTCGTTCACGGCCAGCAAATCTGCGGACCCGCCACCCGCGCCGCCGAGGAGGAACTCGCCCGCCTCGCCTGCGCGCCCTTCCGGCCCGCGCGCCAGCCGCAAATCTGGTTCGCCGGACTCGGCCTCGGCCACACCATCGCCGCCGTCGCCAAGGAACTCCCGCAAAAACGCGCCACCTTTTTCGTCGCCGAACCGCTGGCCGCCATCCCCGACTGGCACCGCGCTCACATCCCTGATAGCCCGCTGCTCACCGATAGCCGCGTCACGTTAGAGAACGATTGCGGCCCGCAGGCGCTCATGCGCCACGCCGGACTGCTCCACGCCATCCTCGTCCATCTCGACGCCTCCCCCACCGGCCCGCGCAACCGCACGTGGGTGGACGAGCGGCGCTGGGTTTCCGCCGCCTACGAAGCGCTCCAACAAGGTGGCCTGCTCGCCATCGCCGGCTCCCGCCACGTCGCCAACCTCAGCCGCCGCCTCCAAGGTTCGGGCTTTGAAGTGGCGGAATTCACGGTGCCCTCCTCGCCCAATGCCAAGCGCCCCCGTTTCCTGCCCATCTGGCTCGCCCGCAAGGGCAAAGCCGCGGATTGATCTTTTCCCCGGGGGCATGCTTGATTGCGCCGCTCCCATGGCCCGCCTCACTCCTTTCCACATCCTTCCCGCATTGATAGCTGCTGCCTCTCTCGCCGGTGAAATCACCATTGAACCGCAGCGTTTTTCCGTCGAAACATCATTCACCACCACCGCCCTACCGAGTGGCGATTGCGTGCTTTTGAAACTCGATCCAAAAGTCTGGACGGATTTCACAATCGTCCAAATCACCAGTCACGGCTCCAAGGTGGCGACGGGCGACGTGCTCGTCCGCTTTGATTCCGCGGCCATCGGCAAGAAACTCGAAGACTCCCGCCGCGCGCTCGACGCCGGTTCGCTCTCCCTCGCGCAGGCCGAGCAGGATTCCCGAAGCCTGCAAGAAAGCGCTCCTGACAGACTGGAAGCCGTCCGCCGCACCGCCGGCATCGCCAAGGAGGAAAACACCTACTTCACCCAAGTCCGCCGCAAGGCCGACGAGGACAACGCCGCACAGGCCCTCAAGCGCAGCGACCAGATCCTCTCTAACCAACGCGAGGAACTCAAGCAGCTCGCCAAAATGTACGAGGCGGACGACATCACCGAAAACACCGAGGAAATCATCCTCGTCCGCCAACAGGACGCCGTGGCCGCCGCCGAATTCGCCCAGCGCATGGAAATCCTCGACCACAAGCGCACCCTCGCAGTCACCCTGCCCCGCGAGGCCAAGACCCTTGCCGACAACGAGCGCGACACCGCCATCGCCCTCACAAAAGCCGAGGCCGACATCCCACGCTCCATCGAACTCAAAAAACTCGAACTCGCAACCCTGAGAACCGCCAACCAGCGCGCCAAACAAGAGCTCGGCGACCTCGAAGCCGACCGCACCCGCTTCGAATTCAAAGCCCCCGCCGACGGCTGGTTCTATCACGGTTCTATCGACAACGGCCGCTGGACTGCGGGCAAAATTATTGAAACCCTCGTCCCCCACGGCCGCCCGCCCGCCCACGCCACGTTCGCCACCTTCGTTCCCGGAGCCGCCAAATTGGCCCTCGTTTCATTCCTCGACGAAGCAACCGCCCGCTCCCTCAAGCCCGAACTAACCGGAGCCGCCACCCTCCCCGGCCGCGACGATGTGGAAATCCCGGTCAGGCTCCTCAAGCTCGCCGCCACCCCAAGCCCCGACGGCACTTATCGGGCAGACTTCTCCGCCACATGGCCCAAGGATCCCGTCCCCGCCGCCGGCGCGACCGCCCAAGTCCGCATGATTTCCTATCAGCAAGTCGCGGCCATCGTCGTTCCCACCAGGGCCCTCAACTTCACGGCCGACGGCTGGACAGTCGAGGTCAAGCTCGCCGATGGCAAGACCGAGCGCCGTCCCGTCAAGCGCGGCCGGGTGTCCAAGGACGACACCGAAATCCTGTCCGGCCTTGAAGCCGGCCAAGTCGTCGTCGTGCCGTGAGATCAAGCCTGCTCAGCGTCCTGTTACTCGCGTTTTCCACCTTCGCATCCGCCCAGGCAAAACCCGAGGAGCTCCCGGAAGTCACCGCCGCGTCCCTCGACGCCTCAATCCGGCGCGGGGTGGATTTCCTCGTCACCCATCAGAACCCTAACGGCTCATGGGGCCGCGCCGCCCGCACCAAGGGCCTCAACATCTACGCGCCCCTCCCCGGTGCCCACCACGCCTACCGAGCGGGAGCCTCCGGCCTCGCGTTGTCCGGCATCATCGACGCCGCCGACCCGCGCCCCGAGGTCGAGGCCGCCATCGCCAAGGCCGCCGTCTGGACCACCGCCGAGCTGCCGAAACTTCGCCGCGCGTACTCGCTCATGGCTCTCGCCTGGTGCAGGGATACCCTGACAGATCGGTCTTTCAACTGAGCAGCGCCTTCAACCGCCGTCTCACGACCTCCAGTGCCGCTTGGCTAACAGCAATCTTGAAATCTTTGCGATTCCGCGGATGGAACACGCTGAAAACCTCCGTCGGACCACCCCGCAGCGCCACCGCGATCCACGCGGTGCCTATCGGCTTTTCCTCCGATCCACCGCCCGGACCCGCGACGCCGGTGACAGCCACTGCGATGTCCGCTCCGCTCTTGCCAAGCGTCCCGTCCGCCATCGCTCGGGCGACGACTTCGCTAACAGCGCCATGCCTTTCGATTTCCTCCGCGGAAACTCCGAGCATCCCAGTCTTCGCCGCGTTCGCGTAAGTCACAAAACCATGGGTGAAAACCTCGCTCGCGCCCGGGACGTTGGTGATCCGGTTAGCAATGAGTCCGCCCGTGCAACTCTCGGCGGTGGCGAATGTCATCCCGTGCTCCTTGAGCAGGCGGACGACGATTTCCTCCAATAAACTTTCGTCATCACTGATCAGATAGGAGCCGAATCGTTCAAGCGTGATATTCCGTCCTTTTTCCAACGCCGCCTCATCGCCAATCAGACGCAAGTCCACCTCGCCAATGTGCGCGCAGTAACCGTATTCCAAACCGGCAACCTCTGCCAGCCGCGCGTCGATGGCTTGGTGGAAATCGCTCTCGCCAATTCCGGTGAACTTCAGCACCAGCGCCTGCTGAAGCTTCTCCACTCCCGCCAAGGCGCGCAACCGCGGCACCACCTCGGCGTGGTACATCGGATAGAGTTCACGCGGCGGCCCCGGTAACAGAAATACCGCGCAATTTGACCGCCCGTTCAGCCGCGGCGGCACATAGATGCCCGGCGCCGTGCCATTCGCATTCGGCAAAATATCCGCGCCTACCGGACAGAGTGCCTGCTTTAGATTCGCATCCACCATCGGCCTGCCGCGCAGGGCGAAAAATCCTTCCAGCGAGCGCAACGCCGCCTCATCCGTGATCAACTCCAGCCCCAGCACCTCGGCCGTGATTTCGCGGGTGAGGTCATCGCTGGTCGGCCCCAGCCCACCGGTCACAATCACCGCATCCGCGCGACCGAGCGCTTCCTCCAGCGAGTCGCGGATTGCATCGCCGTCCGGCACCGTCGTCTGACGGGCGATCCGCAAACCGAGCTTGAACAACTCGCGACCGAACCACGCGCCATGGGTGTTGAGGGTGTTTCCCAGCAGGAGCTCGGTTCCGGTGTTGATGACTTCAATTTTCACGTCGCGAATCTGCGACATCCCTGCGGCGACTCAAGGCCTGATATTTCAACGCGCGATTCTGCCAGCCACCAACCAGAGCAGCGCCGGAATCAGTAAGCTCAATCCAAACGCCCAACCCGGCGCCTCATGCCCCGTCCGGCCGATCGCGGCGAATAGAAATCCCATCGGCACGCTGCCGCAAGCCAAGGCCACCGCGAATTTTCTGAACGGCATCCCAACCAGCCCAGCCGTGCAGGAAATGACTTCCGGTAGAATCGGCAGCGCCCGCGACAAGGCCACCACCCAGCCGCCGCCGTTAGCAAAGAGCCGCCGGCCCTTCGCATAATCGCGCTGCCCCAGCCATCGCCGCGCGAACCGCTCGCCGCAAAGCCGCCCCAAGCCATAACCCGTTACCCCGGCTAACATCAATCCCGCCGCAGCCAGCAAGCCTCCGAGGAGAGTCCCGTAAATGTATCCCAGCGCGGAAATCACCACCGTGCCCGGAACCGGCAACGCCAAATCCCCGACTAACAAAGCAACTCCCGCCGCCCAAGCCCACGGCCCGGCGCTGTTCAGCCATGCCACGCTTCCCGCAAGTGTGAACCGCTCGTCCCAGCCCGCGCCCCAAATCGCCCACGTCCCGAGAACGAGAATCGCGAGTCCCATAAACCACAGTGCCAGCCTCATGTTCAGTTAGATTAAACGTAACCCAGCCACGGCCCCAACCACTTCTCGGCTTCCTGCAAACTGATCCCCTTGCGCCGGGCGTAATCTTCGACCTGGTCCTTCTGGAGCTCGGAAATTGCGAAATAATGGCTTTCCGGATGCGAGAAATAAAGCCCGCAAACCGCCGCCCCCGGGTGCATCGCGCAATTTTCCGTCAAGCTCACGCCGGTCGCCTCGGGCGCTCCCAACAGATCAAACAACATCGGCTTTTCCGTGTGGTCCGGCTGCGCGGGATAACCCGGTGCAGGACGGATACCCTGATAGTTTTCATGAATCAACTGGTCGTGCGTGAGCTCGTCCTCGGTTTCATAACCCCACTCGACGCGCGCCTTGTGGTGGAGGAATTCCGCGAATGCCTCGGCAAAGCGGTCGGCGATGGCTTTGACCATGATCGCGCCGTAAGGATCGATTTGCTTGTCCAGTTCATCCGCGAATTCATGCGCACCGTGGATGCCCACGACAAACCCACCGATGTAATCCGCCGTGGCGGCGGTTTCCAACCGCCAAGCCCCATCGCCCACAAACTCCCAATTCACCAACCCAGCCGATTTCGGATTCCCTAAAATATAAATCCGCTGGTTCCAATAATCATCCGCATCCCGAATCATGTGATCATAAGACTCCTTCTGCCAGAAAGCACCGGTTCTACCCAACACCTTGTTAGCCTCGCTCGCGCTATGACGTTTGATCGTATGCAGAATCCCGGCCAAATCATGTCCTGCCTTGGGTGAAATGATCAAATGCACGTGATTCGGCATCACGCACCACGCCCCCAGATCGTAACGGTCTCCGGCGAAGTGAAGAATGCTGTCGGCCACGATTTTGCCGATGCGAGAGTCGGTCATCCATGCCTCGCCCTGACCTTCATCGAGTGCGGACTCGATACGGTTCCGATAGAGCAAGCTGAGCTCATTGCTAATAAAATCGATTTTTTCCTGATCTCCGGCTGTCTTGGCTTCCGCAAGTTGGCGGGCGAGTAACTCCTTTTCCCGCCGGTAGTTTTCGAGCACAGATGCCGGAAATGAATCTTCAAGGCGAAAAGTCACGGCATAGGTGGCACCGGCGCGATACCAATGCGGGAGATCTCCCCAGGTTTGCTTTTCGATGCGGGTCTCGTTTTTGGCGAACGTTGGTTTAAGTGCGGTTTGGGCTTGGCGGTTGGAAACCGCCGCCACGGGCGCGACCCAGTCGGCCAGCGCGACGTTCGGCTTTCCGGAGTCTTTCTTAAGCTGCTGGCGGAGGCTGTGGAAACGCATGCGCTCGGTCGTCCGCGCTTCATCGCTCCAGACGATGATGTCGTCGCCCTCGGCGTTCGCGGGGAAAAATCCGTAGATGCCTTCCGCCCGGAACCGGTCTTCCGCGATGATGCGGTCCACCCAGCTGATCGCGTCCTGATAGAGCTTCCCGGCCTCCACCGCGCCTTCGGCATTTTTGGTTTTGAGAATCAGGTTTTCACGATCCCACACGCCGCGGAGTTCCCAAGCGTGGAAGAACGGCGTCCAGTCAATGAACTTTGCGAGTTCGCGCAAGGAAGGGCTTTTAATCGTCCGCGTGCCGGTGAATGACGGCGTCGGCGGCGTGTAGTTACACCAGTCATACTTCGGTCCGGCAGCGCGCGCTCCGGCGAGTGTTAGCGTTTCCTTTTTTGGTCCGCCGAGGAAGTTGTCGCGAAGCTTCTGTTGCTTCTCGCGGTTCTCCTGTGCGAACGCGTCGCGCTGGTCTTTCGAAAGCAATGACGTGGTGACCGGCACCGAGCGCGAAGCGTCGAGCACATGAACCACCGGGCCGGAGTAATGCTGTGCCATTTTGATCGCTGTATGCGCAGCGGAGGTCGTCGCGCCGCCGATAAGCAACGGGACTTTGAAACCGAGTCGCTCCATTTCCTTGGCGACGTGCACCATTTCATCGAGCGACGGCGTGATCAGACCGGATAAACCGATGACATCCGCCTCGAGCTCCTTGGCTTTAGCGAGAATCTTGTCACAAGAAACCATCACGCCCATATCGGTGACCTCGAAGCCATTGCAGGAAAGCACCACGCCCACGATGTTCTTGCCGATGTCGTGCACGTCGCCCTTGACCGTGGCGATAAGGAAGCGGCCGGCCGAGCGGCCGCGTTCGGCAAGTTTAAGTGCCGCCTCATCGGTGAGCGCGGGGTTCTCTAACTTGATAGCGGCGATGTCGCTTGCGAGATATTCCGCTTTGTCCGCCTCCATGAATGGAAACAACCACGCGACGGCCTTCTTCATGACGCGAGCGGATTTCACCACTTGCGGCAGAAACATTTTTCCAGCTCCGAAAAGGTCGCCGACCACGCCCATGCCATCCATCAGCGGGCCTTCGATGACCTTGAGCGGACGCACGTATTTCAAACGCGCCTCTTCGGTGTCCTCGTCGATATATTTGTCGATGCCGCGGAGCAGCGCGTGTTCAAGGCGCTTTTCCACCGGTCCGTCGCGCCATAGTAGATCTTCCTCGATTTTCTTGCCACCGACGTTTTTATAACTCTCCGCCAGTTCCAGCAGGCGCTCGGTGGAATCCGGGCGGCGGTTCAACAGCACGTCCTCGACGCGTTCCAACAGATCCTTCGGAATTTCGTCATAAACCTCAAGCATGCCGGCGTTGACGATTCCCATGTCCATTCCCGCCAGTCCGGCGTGATAGAGAAAGGCGGAGTGCATCGCCTCGCGAACCTTGTTGTTGCCGCGGAAGGAGAAGGAAATATTAGAAACGCCGCCGGACACCTTCGCACCGGGGAGGTTTTCCTTGATCCAGCGGGTCGCGTTGATGAAGTCGAGCGCATAGTTGTTATGCTCCTCAATGCCGGTGGCGACGGTTAGGATGTTGGGGTCGAAAATAATGTCGTCCTGATTGAATCCGACTTCATCGACAAGAATCCGATAGGCGCGTTGACAGATGCGGATCTTCTCGTCGTAGGACGCCGCCTGGCCGTTTTCGTCGAAGGCCATGACGACCACCGCCGCGCCGTAGCGCATGATGTGGCGGGCCTGCTTCTTGAAATTCTCCTCGCCCTCCTTGAGCGAGATCGAGTTCACGATCCCCTTCCCTTGTAGGTATTTCAGGCCTTCCTCGAGGATTTCCCACTTCGAGGAGTCCACCATGATCGGCACCTTCGCCACGTCCGGCTCGCCTTGGAGAAGCTGCAGGAAACGGCTCATCATCGCCTTGCCATCGATTAGGCCGTCGTCGAAACAGATGTCGATGACGTTGGCACCATTCGCCACTTGCTGCCGCGCCACCTCGACGGCGGCTTCCAGGTCACCGGCTCTAACCAGCTTCGCGAATTGCGGGGAGCCCGCGACATTCGCGCGCTCGCCGATCATCAGGAAGCGCTTGTCAGCGGTGTGGTTATAGGCCTCGGTGCCTGATAGACGGAGGGCGTGGGGAATGGTTTTCATTTGATGAAGAGTGCACCGCAGAGACGCAGAGGTCGCAAAGGGACGCGGAGTTAAGATGGGAAATTGTGGACAAGGCGTTTAATTCCGTCGGTGAGGCGGACGGTGTGAAAATTGATGAGGAGTCCGAGATGATTGTCGGACATTCTGAGGTAAGTGAGTAGCTGGGCCGAGTGGATGGGGAGCAACACTTCGACCGTTTTGAGTTCGATCACTAGGCAATTTTCTACCAACAAGTCGATTCGGTAGGCTTCAGGAACAACCAAATCCTTGTAATTGATCGGCAGAATCATCTGCCTCACCGACTCGTATCCACGAAGCTTCAGTTCGTGTTGGAGACTCAACTCGTAAGACGTCTCCAGAAGCCCCGGCCCCAAATTAGTATGCACTTCGATGGCCGCGCCTATCACCTCGCCCGAAAGCTTGTTCAAGTAATTTTTCATATTCTCCTTTGCGTTCCTCTGCGACCTCTGCGCCTCTGCGGTAAATCTCTAACCCACCACCGGCACCTCCCGCGGCGCGTATTTGGCCACGGCCCTGGCAATCGCGGCGACGTGCTCCGGGGTGTTACCACAGCAGCCACCTGCCAGATTCAAGAGGCCTGCCTTGGCGAACTCCGCCATGTAGTCATGCATGTGCTCAGGCTCCAGATCGAAGCCGGTCGGTGCGAGTGGGTTGGGCAGGCCGGCGTTCGGATAACAGGAAATGCAAGTCGCCGCGCAGGCCGAGAGTTCTTCGAGGTGCGGGCGCATCAGGTCGGGTCCAAGCGAACAGTTCAGGCCAATGGCGAGCGGTTTGGTATGGGCGAAGGCATTCCACAAAGCCTCGACTTTCTGTGCAGAAATCATCGTTTCCCCACCCAGGCCGACGGCGGCGGAGATGATGATAGGAAGACGCACTTTGTCTTCATCATAGACTTCCTGCACCGCCACCGCGGCGGCTTTGGCATTGAGGGAATCGAAAATCGTTTCGATCATCAAGATGTCGCAACCACCCTCGATGAGACCGCGGACCTGGTGTTTGTAGGCGGCGAGCACTTGGTCGAAGGTCACCACGCGGAAACCGGAGTCGTTGGCATCGGGGGAGTTGGTTAGCGAAACTGTGAGCGGCCCGATCGCGCCGGCGACGTAGCGCTTGCGGCCGGTATCGGTGCCGATGTCGTCTGCCCACTTACGGCAGAGGCGGGATGACTCGACGTTCATTTCCCACGCGAGATCATTAAGGAACGAGCTTTCGAGGATCTTCTGGAAAAACTCCGGATCCTTGCGGCCGCCCTTTTCCCGGGGATCCTCGACGAAAAACTCACTCTGGGCGATGCCGGTCGCGGAGAAGGTGTTGGTCTCGCAAATATCCGAACCCGCTTCGTAGAAGCACTTGTGAATGTCGCCGATAATTTCCGGACGGGTGATCGAAAGGATGTCGCCGTTGTTCAGCAAATCTTTTTGGTTGTCCGCGTATCGCACCCCGCGGGCGTCGGATTCATTGAGCCCGTAAGTCCGGATCGTGGTGCCCATTGCGCCGTCGAGAACGAAGATTCGCTCGGTCAGGGCGCGCTGGATTTCATCAGTAAAGTCGGGCTGCGGCATGGCCGACACCTAGGCCAGAACCCCGCCTACTTCAAGAAACAAATCTTCATATCCAGATATGATGATGGGATAGTTGGGGCGCTAAAATGCTGGAGGAGGGCGCAATCTGCATCAGCTAGGCATGCATATTGCAAAGAGTTAGGGGGAGACCTACGCAGGAATAAGGATTCAAGGGCTGGGGAACTGGTGGCACGGGTTCTGCGATGCGAAGGGTCATAATCCCCGCTACGCCATCCTCAACCCCCATATCCATGAACTCAGACACCCAAGAGCGGACCGATCCCACAACGATCGCTCCCCAATCGACCCCATCAGGACAGCCATTGAACCCGGCACCCCCCGGCTGGCAGCCTCCTATAACTCAGGAAGTCAAAGAGGCCGCCGGCGAGCAATTGCGGCATGCCGCTGCGGACTTGAAAGAGAGCGGCAGCGAGGCTTTGCAATCCGCGAAAGAGGCGGGAAATCATTTCGTTGATGAGCAGAAGGAAAAGGTTGCCACCCGGATCGACCACTACACGGAAGCGGTCAAGGCAGCGTGCGAAACGCTCCAAGAGACGGAAGGCAACCCGCTGGTGTCGCCCGCCCAACGGGCCTCACTCCAGATGGAGCGGGCGGCGGAATACTTGCGCAGCCACGATGCCATGGATTTCCTCGACGATCTCGGCAACCTCGCACGGCGCCGACCGGAAATCGTGTTCGGTGGATTGTTCGTCCTCGGCTTGGCTTCCACGCGCTTCCTCAAAGCGTCATCGCGGGACGCCCGCAGTTCGCCGATGACCGGCGGCAGGGTGGCCAATAGCCGCCGGACCCCGCGGCCCTATCAACCCGGCAGTGATTCCGCCACCCGACTATCAATTCCCACCCCCCTCCCACGCTCATGAACGGAGAACCCAACATTGCCGATCTGCTGAGAAAGCTGCGGGACGACGTCCTTTCCCTGCTGAGTGAGGAAGTGGCTCTGGCGAAGACGGAGGTCAGCGAAAACCTGTCGCGCACGGGCCGCAACGTCGGCTACCTGGCCATCGGCGCGCTCATCGCTTCCTCCGCGCTGATGCTCATCCTGATGGCGCTAGGCTACCTGCTCGGCGATTTGTTTGCCGGCAGGGGCTTCGATCCCGGCATGGCCGCTTTCCTCGGCTTTTTCATCGTCGCCCTCATCGTCGGCACGGTCAGTGCCATCCTCATTACCAAGGCGCTCCAAAGCCTCGGTGCCAATTCCATCAAACCTGAAAGAACCGTCCAAAGCCTGCGTGAAGACAAGCAATGGGCACAACGCAAACTATCATCATGACACCGGAACTAACAACCCTTGAAGACAACCGATCCAGTTTGGAAATTGAATCTAAAATCCGCAGAACGCGGGGGCGGATGGACTCCACCCTCGACGCGTTGGGCGACCGACTGACCGCCCGCTCGCTGATGAACTCGGCGCTCGATTGGTGGGAATCATCGCCGAACGACGGCAATCAAGGCAGTGCCGCCGTGCGAAAGGCAGCGGGGACGCTTGCCAGCCAAGCGCGGCGCCATCCGATGCCTGCGGTGTTGATCGGTGCCGGGGTCGCCTGGCTGATTTCCGAAACCGTCGGTGAGGATGATAATTCCGCCCGGCACCCTTCGCGGCCTACGCGGCGCGGCAGCTCAGGGTATCCCTTTATCGAAGACAGCGGGGCGGACGCCTCGGTCGGCGATTGGGCGGAGGACCAGATGGGAGATGTCAAAGACGCTGCGAACTCCACCATCGACCGCGTCCGGGAAAAGTCCCATCAGATCGGCGACAAGATTCACGAAGCGAAAGGCCGCTTGGAAGAGCGGACCCACGACGCGCTGGACCGCAGCAAGGTGGCGGTCCGCGAGGTCGGGCAAGACCTGAAGGAAGGATATCACACCGTGGAGAAAAAATTCGCGATGGCGTGCGACGAATATCCGCTCGCGGTCGGACTGGGCTTTGCCGCGTTAGGAGCTGTCGTCGGATTGATCATACCCCGCACCCGCGGCGAGGACGAATTGATGGGCGAGCGGTCCGATCAACTCGTCGAGGAGACCAAAGAGAAGGCCAGTGAATTGTTGGAAACCGGAAAAGAAGTGGCCTCGCAAGTCTTGGAAACCGTGAAAGAGAAGGCCGAGGAACAGGGTTTCACTGCCAGCGCAGTGAGCGACACTCTATCCGACCTTGGGAATCGAGGCGGCCAAGTGCCGCAAGCGGCGAAAGACGAAGTGGAGCAGGTGGCTGCTGAGCGTGGCATCACCCCCCCGCCTCAAGAAACCTCGGGTGACGATGCAAAGCCCGCTCTCTGAATATTATTTTCCACTCCGCCGGTCCCCCGCTTTTTGTCGAAATTGCGTTCTGGAATACGACCCCCAACATCCATCCTTGGCAACACGTCGGACTACCCCTATTTTCTCCTCATGGAAACCACCAGCGTGGAAGAGAGCGCATGACCCGCATCGAGCACGAGTTCCACGAGTGAAACATGAAGTCCTCGGCCTTAAGCCGCGTGCCAAGGGGTGGCGGCAGACGTGGGCGCGGTTCCCGATGACGAACTCTCCTGCAGTGCCGAGAAACTGGGCCGCGAGTTCCGGAGACGGTCTGCGGCGAGACGCCACAGCCACAGTCACAGCGCCGCAGCGCGGGTGGGATTTCTCAGGGAGGTAGTTCCAAATCCCCCCGCGCGCCGTGCCAGATGCGCAGGATAGAAAGTTTCATGGCTTCATCGTCTATTTCAAAAACGATTCGATAGGGGGGGCGATCAGTTCCCGCAGGTTCTCCTCCCGATATTCCGGCACGATTCGACCAATCCTCGGGTAGGTTTGAAGGGATTCGACCTTGAACACGATCAAATCGCCAAAACGTCTCGCCACCTGCCGGTCATCACGCGCAATGTAGCGGACGAGGTCGCGCAGATCGGCGAGCGCAATTTCCGACCAGACTATTTGGAAAGCCATCCGCTCAGGAGGTTGCAAACTTCTTCGTGCGGGACAACCTCTCCGCGCCGGACTTCCTCGCGGGATTTTTCGATGGCGGCAAGGAAGCGAATACGTTCCTCGATCTCATGCCAAGTGGCACCTTCGGGCAGATCCTTGATGGTTTCCATCGCCAATTCCTTCGTGGACATAGGTGGAAAGTAGGTGTTGCCGGATGCTTATTCAAGTCCTCAAAAAACGGGAATTTTATCGATGTTGCCGCTGTGGGGTAAAAGCTGAAATGCTGAAAACTAGAGGCGGCGGGCTGGTGATTTTTCAACAACCGGAGCTGGAGCTTTACCAACGGTTGGTGGAGTCGGCGCGGGCGCGGCTGGCGGATCTGGGGCTGGATTACGGGGTGGAGAAATCGGTTCTTCGCGGGATTTAATGGGTGGTTTTCGGTCGCATCGCCAGCCGTGGCCGTTTAGGGCTGGGGCATGGCTCCACCAGGCCGATCACGCGCCGGAGCGGACCTGGCGCCACCTCGACACGATGCAATTCGAGACCGTGCTGGTGGCCCGGGTGCCGCGGGCGGACTGCAAAGCCTGTGGCGTCAAGACCGGCGCGGCCTGATGGACCGGGATCTTTCCACGGTCGGGAAGGTAGGCCTGGATGAAAAGAGTTTCCTGCGGGACCAAAGCTACGTGACCACCCTTTGCGACCTGGAAAAAGTGCGGGTCATCGAAGTGGTGGAAGGCCGCAAGGAGGAGGACGCGCGACGGGCGATCGCCACTCTGCCGGAAGCGGTCCGCGTGGGGATGAGGGCCATCGCCATGGACATGTGGCCGGCCTTCATCAACGCCGCCGGCAAGGATCTGCCGGGAGCCGATGTGGTGTTCGACCGGTTTCACGTGAGCCAGCACATGGGCGAGGCGGTCGACGCGGTGCGCCGACACGCGGCTCACGAAATCAAAATACGATTGGCTGCGCCCATTAAATCCCGTGAAAAACCCTTTTTTCCGAGTGGGAAAAGTCGTCGATAGAGAGAGAGGATTTCATCATGCCGCAGCTCTCCAACAGCCCGAGCGCGCTCCGAATCTCCGACGGCTTTTCAGGCAGATCCTCACGTTAGACCAGCCCGTCTTTGCGCGCTTGTTTCCAATACGCATATTCCGAGCGGTTGAAATCGATATACTCGGGTGATAGATCGCTGGAATACATGACATAGTCCGCGTCGCCCTGGTTGAGGTTGATGACGATTTCAAACTCCGGATGGGAAACCGCTTCACGCAGCTCGTCCATCGCCGTGTCCGCCTGCAGGCCGCCGATGCAGGCCGCCTTGCCGCCGATGTGGATGTCCACGAGCTCCTCGCGGATGCGGGCGTGCGAGTAGCCGACGGCGTGGATGATGCGGCCCCAGTTAGGGTCGCCGCCGTTCCAGGAGGCCTTGACGAGGGCGGATTTGCAGACGGCTTCGGCGACTTTTTTCGCGTCCAGATAGGTGCGTGCGCCTTCGACTTTCACGGTGACGAATTTCGTGACGCGTTCGCCATCGCGGACGACGGCTTTGGCGAGTTCGAGCATCAGCCAGCGCAGGGCTTTTCGAAACTGTTTGCAGTTGACGCTGTTACGGCGGATGACGGACATCCGCGACGCGCCGTTGGCGAGGACGATGACGGTGTCGTTGGTGGACATGTCGCCGTCGATGGTGATGCGGTTGAAGCTGTCCTCGACGCATTCGAGCACGGCCTTGCGGAGGCACTCGGAGGAGATGTTAGCGTCGGTGGTGATGAAGCAGAGCATGGTGGCCATGCTCGGGGAAATCATGCCGGCGCCTTTCACGCAGCCGCCGAGGCGGACGCGATGCTCGCCGAGGTCGAAGGAGATCGCAATTTCCTTGGCGTGGGTGTCGCTGGTGATGATGGCGGCGGCGACATCCGAGCCGTTTTTGGAACCGAGGCGTTCTAGCAGTTCTGCGTATTTTGGCTCGAAGCGCATCATCGGCATCGGCAGGCCGATGACGCCGGTGGAGGCGACGCCGATTTCCGAGCGCTTGAGTTTGAGCGGCTTGGCCACGGCGTCGCACATTGAGTTGGCGTCGCGGATGCCTTGCACTCCGGTGCAGGCGTTGGCGTTGCCGGAGTTGGCGATGATGGCGCGGAGCTCGCCCTTGCGGAGGTGGGTCTGGGAGACGCGGACCGGCGCAGCTTTGACCCGGTTAGTGGTGAAGGTGCCGGCCGAGCTGCAGGGTTTCTCTGAGTAGATCAGCGCGAGATCGAGGCGCTTGCTATCAGGGTTCTTGATGCCGCAGCTTACGGCGCTGGTGAGAAATCCTTGGGGCGCGCCGACGCCGCCTTTGATGCGGGAAAATGGGAAGTCCATGATGGAATATGGGAAACAGCGGCGGAGACTGGGCTGCACCTAAAAATTTTGCAATCCATCAATCGGGCTCAGGCCGAACATTAGGTTGAAACACTGCACGGCTTGCCCACCCGCGCCTTTTCCGAGGTTGTCCTCCGCGCTCATCAGGATGACGCGGCCGGTGCGAGGGTCGTGTTGCCAGCCGATGTCGATGAAGTTGGTGCGGGTGACGTTCTTGGTGTCCGCGCAGCCTCCACGGCCGAGGAGGCGGACAAAGTGGGAGCCGCCATACGCGCTTTGAAGCGCCGCGCCGATGGTGTCCGGCGAGACGCCATGGCGCAGCTTGGCGGTGGTGGTGGTGACGATGCCAGACGTCACCGGGATGAGGTGCGGGATGAAGGTGATGGTCACTTTTTCCCCGCCGGCGAGGCTGAGCTCCTGCTCGATTTCCGAAAGGTGGCGGTGTTTTGGTACGCCATAAGCGCGGGCGCTTTCGTTGCACTCGCAGAACAACAGGCTGAGGTCCGCCTTGCGCCCGGCCCCGCTGACGCCGCTCATTGAGTTGGCGACGATGGTCTCGAGATCGATTAGATTGCGGCGCAGCAGCGGCAGCAACGGCAACAAAATACTCGTCGGGTAGCACCCTGGCGCGGCGATCAAGCGGGCGGCCTGGATTTCCGGCGTGCGGATCTCCGGCAAGCCGTAAACCGCTTCCGCCAGCAAATCCGGAGCAGGGTGCGGGTGGCCGTAAAACTCATGGTACACCGCAGCGTCGCGCAGGCGGAAGTCCGCACTCAAGTCGATTACTTTTAGCCCACGCTCCAGCAAGGCGCGCGCAATTTCTGCGGCGACTCCGTGGGGCAGCGCGAGAAACGCCACTTGCGCACCGGTCGCCGCGATGGCGTCCGGATTCGGCTCGATGAACGCGAGCCCCGCGCTCGCCGCCTTGCGGAAACGAGGGAACACCGCCGCCAGTGACTTTCCCGCCTCCTGACGCGAAGTCGCGGCCACGAGTTCCACCCACGGGTGGACCAGCAACAGGCGAAGCAGCTCCATCCCGGTGTAGCCGCTGGCTCCAACGATGGCGGCTTTGATGTGATTCATGGCGCGGAGATGGCAGGAATGATGGATTTTGCCAACACCCCATTTCTTTCAGGAGAGTCACGCAAGGCTGCCGATCCGTCGGCGGATTTGCACGCTTGAGCGGGCGAGAGTCGCAAAATGCAATTCCTCGCATCGCTGTCCGGTTCAGCCGGGCTTCATTTCCAAGGAGTTGGCAGTCATTTATCGCTGGCACGATTTTCGCTAAAGACTCGCAGGTCACTGCCCACATTCACAGGCCCAGGAAATGAAGGGGAACGGCTCCAGAAATCCGCAACACCAACTTCATTGTAACGATGTCGTCACCCCCACCAACTGCATCGCATATCTCGTTTCTGAGCCATCACGCCCCGTTTTCGTCGTCGGAATTACGGCTTGCCCGGGCCACAACGACGCGATGTCCGGATGCGATGAGCTCATCCAAGGCGAAGAGCTTACCCATCATCGCAGTTTGCCACTTGAGCTGGGATTGGGTCTGGCAACGCCCCCAGCAATTTCTTTCGCGTCTGGCGAAAACCCACCCGCTGCTCTTCGTTCAAACGCACTGTAGCGAGACTCACGAAAGTTTTGTAAAGATCCGCAATGCAGAAGGCGGGGCTGACATCACCATCTTGGAAATGCACCTGCCCGCCGAGCGTTGGCAAGAAGCTGACTTTATCGATTCCGAACGCCGACGAGTGCTCAAGCAAGTGCTCCAGCAGGTGCCTTATCGAAAATTCGACGAAGCCATTCTTTGGATCAACGACCCGATGGCGGTCACCGCCTTCGCCAGGCAACTCGGTGAGAAAATGATTGTTTACGACTGCATGGATGAACTCACGCAGTTCGCCTCGGCACCACCCGCGCTGGCGGAGCGGGAACGTGAACTCACTCGGCTCGCGGACCTCATTTTTTGCGGCGGGCGGAAAATGCGCGACAAGCGGCTCCCGCTTAATGGCAACACTCATTTCTATGGAACGGGTGCCGATTGCCGCCACTTCGGCACCGCCATGCAGCCGTCTCTGGAGATTCACCCCGCCATCGCCGACCTGCCCAAGCCCGTGCTCGGATACTTCGGCGTAATCGACGAGCGGCTGGATTATTCGCTCATCACCAAGCTGGCGGATGCCGACCCCGGATGGAGCGTCGCGATGATCGGGCCGGTCACCAAAATCGATCCGACGACCCTCCCACAGCGCCCGAACCTCCACTGGTTAGGCGGCAGGCCTTACGATGAGCTGCCTGCATTCACCAAAGGCATGGACGTTTGCCTGATGCCGTTTGCCATCAATGCGGCCACCGAATTCATCAATCCTACCAAGGCTCTGGAGTACATGGCTGCGGGGAAACCCGTAGTCGCCACCGCGCTGGATGAAGTGAAATCGAACTTCAAAACCGCGTCGCTAATCGCGGAGAGCCACCAGGAATTCATCGACATGTGCACGAGCGAGGCGGCCGCGCCGTCGAAATACCGGATTAGGAATGGGTTGGAGCTTGCCGCCGAGAATACCTGGGAGGCCATCGTTTCAAAGATGAATGGCCATATTCAGGACGTGCTGACCCACCGGACTTCCGTGCGCCACTTGGCAGTTTCCCATCCATCAAGCTCCGCCCTGGCTGCAACCCCTCCCTTCTATGTTTGACTACCTCATCATTGGAGCCGGCTTCGCGGGATGTGTGCTCGCAGAGCGCCTTGCCCGGGGTACGAACAAACAGGTTCTCATCGTCGACAAGCGCCAGCACATCGGTGGCAATGCCTATGATTGTTATGACGCCAACGGAATTCTCATCCACCGTTACGGACCGCATATCTTCCACACCAATTCGGCGGATGTGTTCAACTACCTTTCACGCTTCACCTCGTGGCGCCAATACCAGCATCGCGTCAAGGCCTGTGTTGACGGGCGCTTGGTTTCCATCCCCATCAATCTAGATACAATCAACGATCTCTATGGGATGAAGCTCAGCGCCGACGGCATGAAGGACTATCTCGCATCCGTCGCCGAACCACGCGATCCTCTGCTCACCTCGGAAGATGTGGTCCTCAACGGAATGGGGAGGGACCTTTACGAAAAATTCTTCCGTGGTTATACCCGCAAGCAATGGGGGCTGGATCCCTCGGAGCTTGATGCGCAGGTGACGGCGAGAGTTCCGGTGCGCTTCAATCGCGACGACCGCTATTTCACAGACACCTATCAGGCGATGCCGGCCCGGGGTTACACTCATATGTTCGGCAATATGCTCGATCATCCCAACATCAAGGTCATGCTCAACACCGACTACCGGGAGGTCCGTGGCCATGTGAATTTCAAGCAACTGATCTTCACCGGACCTGTGGACGAGTATTTTGACTTCAGATACGGCAAGCTCCCCTACCGCTCGCTGGAATTCAAGCATGAGACTCATCACCGCCCGGTTTTTCAGGATTCTCCGGTGGTGAACTATCCCAACGAGTATGCCTACACCCGGATCACCGAGTTTAAATACCTCACCGGCCAAGAGCATCCCCTCACCAGCGTGGTGGCCGAATATCCCCAGGCTGACGGAGACCCTTATTACCCCATACCCAGGCCGGCCAACGCCATCCTTTACAAGAGATATCAAGCCTTGGCCGAGGCGTTGCCCCATGTCTTTTTCGTCGGACGGCTTGCAACCTATCGATACTATAACATGGACCAAGTGGTGGCGCAGGCGCTCACCCAGTTCTCCAAAATTTCCGGGGTAAAACGCACCCCGGCGATGGCCCTCGGATAAACCAACAATCTTATTCCGATGTTTCACGACTCCGCCTTGCCGCGTCCCGAATATCCCCGCCCTGACCGCCAGCGGGGATGGGTCGAGGGTATTGATTGGCTCAACCTCAACGGCGCATGGCAATTCCGTTTCGACCCCTATCGCCAAGGTGAGCAACAGGAATGGTGGAAGGTGGACGGGCCGCATTGGAGAGAGCAAATCATCGTGCCCTTCTGCTGGGAGTCGCTCGCTGCGTGGGGCGAGGGAGAGGCTGCCGGAAATGACAACTATTTTTCGACCCGCGTCTATCGAAACCCCGTCGAGGTTACCCAAGAGAATCACCGCAGTGCGGAGCGCTATGAAGTCGGCTGGTACCGCAGAACCATCCAAATTCCAATTGTCGGCGCATGGCACAACAAGCGGGTGATCCTCACCATTGGCGCGGCAGATTTTTTCACAGACCTCTGGTGCAATGGGGTCCATCTCGGTCGTCACGAAGGCGGCTATGTGCCCTTTGAATTCGATTTGACGGACAACCTCTCTCCGGCCGACGAGACAGGTCACCGCCACGCGACCATCGCCATTCGCGTAGAGGATTCCATGGACAACCGCGAACAACCGGTTGGCAAGCAGTGGGGTTGGTACACCACAACCAGTGGGATTTGGCAAACCGTTTTCATCGAGCCGCGCGCCTCATCGTATATCGACTATTTCCGGATCTATCCAAACATCGACACCGGCAGCGTTTCATTCGAGGTGACGTTCGTTTCTGATAGCTGTGATGAGTGTCAGGTGACGGTCGAGATCATTCCCCCGGAGTCCCGTGCTTACATCATTTCACTCAAGGTCTCGGGTAACCTGGCGAGCGGAGATGCCGAGATTCACCCGGTCACGCTGTGGGACACGTCAAATCCCGCTTTATACCGTGTCGTGATCCGTCTTTGGAACAAGCCTTACACCCTTCCCGATGAAGTCAGTGGCTACTTCGGAATGCGGAAAATCAGCACCACCCCTGCTGGCGTGGCCGAGTCTGACATGCCCGCCATGCTCTGCCTTAACAACAAACCCATCTACCTCCGGGGTGCGCTTTATCAGTCCTACTACCCCGAAGGAGTCTATACGGCCCGCGATGCGCTGACCTTGAAAAATGATATCATCTTCGCGCTCCAAGCCGGCTTCGACTTCCTGCGGATTCATATCAAACTCGATGATCCGATCTTCCTCTATTATGCCGACACGCTCGGGATTTTGCTGATGCAGGATTTCCCGAATTTTGGCGAAGGAGGTGACACTCCCACCGGAAGGCGGAGATTCGAAGAAATGATGCGCGAGGGCTTTAAGCGCGATTTCAATCATCCCTCGATCATCTCATGGTGCATTTTCAACGAGACCTGGGGCTTTGGCGGGCAGGCCGAGCTCATGAAAAACATCACTCCTCACCTATCGACCGTGGTGTTGCGAAACGAGTTGGAAAAGATCGCCAATTCATCCTCCTTCAAGTGGGTTCATGAAATGTGGACGCTCGCCAAGACGCTCGATTCCTCGCGACTGATCGAAGACATGAGTGTGGTCGTCTGGGAGCACCTTGCGGCGTACGGTCACGTCGACACCGACATCAACTCATGGCATTTTTATATTAACAACTATGAACAGGCGAAGAGCCACATCGAAGAAGTGGTTGCCAACAGCTATCATGGCTCTACATATAACTACCTCGAGGGATTTTATCAACGCAACGTACCCTTGATCAACAGCGAGTATGGCGGGGTGGGAGCACTCGACGGTGACCGCGACGTCAGTTGGACTTTCAAGTTTCTTACCAATGAACTGCGCCGCCACGGTCAGCTCTCCGCCTATATTTATACCGAGCTCATGGACGTGGAATGGGAGTTCAATGGGCTGATGAACTACGACCGGACCCCTAAGGAATTTGGCTACGCCCCTTCAATCATCAATCAGGGCGACGTGCTACCGATCAATGCGCCGCCTATCTCCCAACTTGAGCCCGGAGGCCTCATCAATGTCGAGGTGCTTTCCTCGCATTTTTCCCGAAGGCGGCGGGATGGAATAACATTTCACTGGCTCTACTCGGGGATGGATACGATCGGGACACATTACCCAAGCTTGGCGCGGGGGTATGCGGAAATTCCTTTCCGCCACCATCGCGTGGAGTTGGCGCGGCGGCTTGAGCTCGCCTTGCCCGAGGAGACCATGCTGTGCACTTTGTCGGTTGCAGCGGTCACCCCGCGGGGCGAGAGTGTCGCCTCAAACTTCATTCAGCATTTCGTTTGCGGCGGACCACCGCCAGTGCGAGAGGACAAAGGACAAGTCTTGATCCTGCGGCGGCGGGTGCAGGACTGGGATGAGGCGGAGTGGAGTGGGGGTTATCATTCGCGGCAGGAGGCCGAGTTGCAGCGCGCCTGCCAAGGCATGGGCGCAGGCTACTTCGAGTGGGTTTTTTCGGACGCTGCCCTCGTCCTTCTCGCGGACGCCCGACGGGTGACTTTTCTAATGGAAGTGTCTGCCGCGCGTCGCGATTTCCAGCAGACTGACTCGTACCGTTATCCTAGCCGTTTTGAAGTCTCAGTCAACGGTCTGCCAATTTTACGCAGGTTGCTACCCGACCATCCGCATGACACTCGCGGTGCCCTGAGCTACCTTCGCGGCGGATCCGGCGCGTACGGTTACTTGCATGGGCCGACGCTCGAGAACGGAATGCTTGAAGCCGTGGCGCAGAGGGCGACCGTCGATGGAATTCTGAGAATACGCACTTCCGTCCCGAGCGAACCTCATGGCGGCCTCACCCTCTATGAATACGACTGTGGAAGATACCCAATCGCGCTGACTGTGATCATCGAATGGAAAGACCGCGTATAGGACTCGTTTCCATTAGCGTCAGTTTGGGCCCAAGATGCCCGATTCTACGGCATTTCCGAGTTCCCTTGTCCCGTTCGACGTGCCTCGGGTCGGGATCGAATGCGACTAGCCTGCTAGGTCGCGGGCTTTCATAACTCAGCCTTGCCCGTCCGACTATGTTCCGATCCTCTGTGCATCCTCATTTCGAGTTGATGGGCTATTAGACCCTTTGCCAAAAATAAGTTCCGTTATTCGGAGTGCGTCTTACAAACGGAACGGATAATTTTCGGGCGATCCATCAAGTCCCGGATTGAGTCAA
>JAYSYA010000095.1:0-5093 GCA_043716765.1 Akkermansiaceae bacterium | reverse complement strand
ATTGAAACTTTTGCACGAGAGCATCGCTTACTTTCACCGGAAAAAAGATTAAGAGATCTCAAGTTGTTTGGAAAGTTTATTTATTTACGCTGCCTAAGGGATAGCACATCAGCCCCCCAAAGGGCCCACGGGCGTCGGAACAAGGGATCCGACGCCCGTGGTTTTTGATGCCTGGTGGCTCACAGCCATTTCATCTTTTTGAAGATGATCAATTGGATCCCGGCGATGGCGGCCATGACGGCCATCAACCCGATGTAGCCGTAAGGCTGATAGAGCTCGGGCATGTTGAGCGGGAGTTTTGCGCCGCTGGCGGATACGGGGGAAAAGTTCATTCCGTAAACACCGACGATGAAGGTCAGCGGAATGAAAATCGAGGTGATGACGGTGAGCACGCGCATCACTTCGTTGGTGCGGAGTCCGACGCTGGAGTGATAGAGTTCCATCAGCCCGGCGGTGATTTCCTTGTAGCTCTCCACCAGGTCCATTAGCTGGACGGTATGGTCGTAACAGTCGCGAAGGAAAATCTTGGTGGGGGAGGAGACGTAGCCGGAAGTATCATGAAGGAGGCCGTTGATCACATCCCGCAGCGGCCAGACGAAGCGGCGCATCTGGGTGAGGCTCCGCTTGTATTCATGCAGCAAGTGGACCATTTCGCGGGACGGTCTTTCCAACAGCTCGTCTTCGAGTTCCTCGATGGCGCCGCCGATGTCTTCCAGCACGGGGTAGTAGTGATCGATGATCGAATCCAGCAGGGCGTAGGCGAGATAGTCCGCCTTGAGCTTGCGGATCGAGCCGCGGCCGGAGCGGATGCGCGCGCGGACCGGATCAAACACGTCATACTCGGCTTCTTCCTGCACGGTAATGATGAAGTTTTTCCCGAAAAACAAGCTCACCTGTTCACCGCAGATGGTGTGGCTGTTGTTTTGATAGACCATCTGGGCGACCACGAAGAGGTAGTCGGCCGCCTGCTCGACTTTCGGACGTTGGCCGGTGTTGAGAACGTCCTCGAGGGCGAGCGGGTGAAGATTGAATTTTTTACCCAGAATTCCGAGGGCCTCCACGTCGCCGAGGCCGTCGATGTTGATCCACGTGACCTTGCGGTTGTCGAGATGGCCGGCCAACTCGGCGAGGTCGGTGATATCGCGCTCGTCGAGCTGATCCTTGTCGTATTCGATGATTTGAACTCCGGGTCTGCGAACCTTGCCATCGACCAGATGGGGGACGAGCGTGGCCGGAGATGATCCGGGCGGGCCGTGGCGCTTGATGAACATGATCGCAAGTGTAGGTCGCGCGGTGGCGGAATCAAGCAAGCGAACGGCCTGCGAATTACCGGCGTGGCGGCCGTGTCAGGACTTCGAATCCAGTTTCACCAGGTTGGGGCAAACGCGCCCGGCTTCGAAGTCCGCTAGGTTGGTGAGCGTCGTTTTGGAAATGTTTTCCATCGCCTCGTGGGTGAAGAATGCCTGGTGGCCGGTGACCAAAACGTTGGGGAAGGTGGTTAGACGCATGAAGACGTCGTCTTGGATGATGCGGAAGGAAAGGTCCTCGAAGAACAGTTCGGATTCTTCTTCGTAGACATCGAGCGCCAAGCCGCCGATGCGGCCGGACTTGACGGCGGTGATGGCGGCTTCCGTATCGATGAGCGCGCCCCGGCTGGTGTTGACGATGAAGACGCCGTCGCGCATCCGGGCGAGGGTTTTTTCCTCGATAAGGTGAAGGGTCTGCGGCATCAGCGGGCAATGCAGACTGATCGCGTGCGAGCGGGTAAACAGCTCGTCAAGACTGACATAGCTAACACCGGCTTTCACGCAATCCGGGTTTGGATGCACGTCATAGGCCAACACCTCACAGCCGAATCCTGTCATGATGCGGGCGAAGATGCTGCCAATGATGCCGGTGCCGATGACTCCGACGGTCTTGCCATGAACATCCGTGCCCATCAGTCCGTCGATGGAGAAATTTCCCTCCCTGACGCGATTGTAGGCCTTGTGAATGCGGCGGTTCAGGCAGAGGAGCAGGGCCACGGCGTGTTCTGCGACGGCGTGCGGGGAATAGGCCGGGACGCGGGCGACTTGCAGGCCGAGCGCCTTCGCGGCTGCTAGATCGACGTTGTTGAATCCGGCGCAACGCATGGCGATGAACCGGGTGCCACCGCGGGCGAGATTCTCTAACGTTTCAGCGTCCAGCACGTCGTTCACGAACGCGCAGACGGCGGGCGATTCCTCGGCAAGGAGCGCGGTTTCGGGTTTGAGCCGGTTCTCGATGAATACCAGCTGGTGGCCGAAGGGCGCGTTGAACTCCCTGAGAAACTGCTCGTCATAGGGCTTGGTGCTGAAGACGGTGACTTTCATAACTCTGCTAGTCCTTGATCCCGGCGTTGAGCAGCAGGATGCGGCGAAGTTCTAGAATCGCCTGCGGGTCGTCATAGGCGCCATGGCTGTCCGGCACGATTTTCTCGGACTGGGCAGTGCAGAGATGGGAACTCCAATAGGGCACCACGCCGTCGCTGCTGTCTGGAGTGTCGCTCCGGCCGCGATCGCCGATGATGGAGTGGTAGGGCACTTGGATGGGGATTTGATCGAGCTGTTTGTAGAGTGGATTGGCGGGCGAGAGTCCGGAGACGCTGTTGAGGGTGCCTTGGGAAACAAGGTTGCTCGGGATGTCGATCAAAGCGGTGGTAATGGTCGTGGGGAGGGAGAGGATTTTGATGAACCACGAGGTGAGTGACAGGTCGGCGAGGCCGCTGCCGCGGTGGGGGGTGGCGATATAGATTTGGCGGCCGATGTCGGGGTTCGCAGAAAAGAGGGCCATTCGCTTGGTTAGGTGGTTAGGCGGGAGCTTGGCGTCGAGTTTTTCCGCATCTTTACCGAACCGCGCGTTCCAGAGCTTGCGCTCGGGCGAGATGACCTGCATCCGGGAGAGCAGTCCGCCCATGCTGTGGCCGACCATGACTATTTTCTGCGGGTGGTCGAAAAGGCTGCCAAACGCCGCCAGTTCCTCGCGGAGGCGCATCGAGGAATAGGCGATGGGCCAACCGGTCGGGTAATAGAAAATCATGAACTGATAGCGTCCTCGCAGCTTCGGGTCGGCGCGCAGGTCGTTGATGACATCGCGCCACATCCGGGGGTGGGAGTTGAGTCCGTGGACGAGAACTACTGGAATCCGGTCGGGGTCAAAGGGTTCCAACAACATGAGCTTGGAATCGAGCGCGCCGGGGTGGATGAGTCCTGTTAGCGCGATTTTGAATTCTTTGATGTCGGCAGTCTGCGCAACGATCGGTGCGGTGAAATCCGCGGCGAGGGGATAGCTGGTGCGCCCGAGGTTCACTCGGGAAACGGCGGTGGGGTCATAGCCGATGAGGGAGGCTTGGCGCGGGACTCCGGGCTTCGCGGGCCCATCGAATTCCAACACGCCGGTAATGGGTTCCAAATAGCTGCGGTTGCTCACGAAGCGCTGCATCTTCGGGTCCGTCGGGCGTTTCCAAACCGGAGAAAAAGGCGCGCCCACGCCTTCTTCGACGTGCCAGTTCTGGCAGAGCGTGCGCTTTACCTCGCGGGCGGGTTTCGCTGATTTTAGGCCGGCAAGCGGATAGATGCCGGGCCTTGGCGCGATGGCGGCACTGACTCGGTAGCTGTAGCCGGCATGGCTGAATTGTTTCTCGGTCTGGTATTTCTCGCCGAGGAAATTTCCGGCGACACATTCGGTGGCGGTGGCGATAATCCGCAGGGCATGTTGCTTGGTTTCGTTCAGCTGCCGGATGTGCGAAATATTGCCGCCGTCGATGTCGAGATGGCTCCAGGCGATCTCAGCGGCGCGCATGTGATAGACGGCTGCAACGTCGTCACTGGTGGTGTGGCGGCCGGCTTTTTTCAAGAGAACCTCGGCGGAGGCGAGGGTGTCGCCTTTGAGTTCGGCGGAGGCTTGTTCGGCAGGCGGAACGATGCTCCCGCAAGAGGTGAGGATGCAAAAAAGTAGCCCTGATGCAAGACGGGAGGGCGGCTTTGAAAGGAACATGAGCAGGGCGTCTCGGGCTGTTGAGGATTTGCTGGGTCGCCACGTGGCTCAACCCTTGATTTCCAGCAGCATTTGTGGGTTGTTGGGGAATTTCTTGAGGAAGAATAGCAGGCGCTCCATCGCCTCGGCCGGGCGGTGGCCGGAGAGGCCGCGGCGGATAAGATGGATCTTGTGGAGCATGTGGTCGGCTAGCAGAAGCTCCTCGCGGCGGGTGCCGGACTTAAAGATGTCCACTGCCGGATAGATGTAGTTTTCCGCGATCTTGCGGTCGAGGACGAGCTCCATGTTGCCGGTGCCTTTGAACTCCATGTAGATGGCCTCGTCGGCGCGGGAGTTGGTCTGGATGAGGGCGGTGGCCATGATGGTGAGCGAGCCTCCGCCGCGGGTGTTTCTAGCGGCGGCGAACAAGCGTCGCGGCACTTCGAGCGCGCCGATGGTGATGCCGCCGGAGCCGGTGCCACGGCCGCGGTTGTTCATGCCGGCGTTGTAGGCGCGGGCGAGGCGGGTGATGGAGTCCATGATGAGGAAAACATCCTGGCCGGCTTCTACCAGACGCTTGGCGCGCTCGATGGCCATCTCCGCGATGCGAGTGTGGTTGCGTGGCTGCTCGTCATTGGAGCTGGCGTAAATTTCCGCGCCGGGCAGGGCGCGGCGGAACTCGGTGACTTCCTCGGGGCGCTCGTCGACGAGCACGACCATGAGATGGATGGCTTCGTCGTATTTCTCACGGATCGCTTCCGCCATGTGGAGGAGCAGCGTGGTCTTTCCCGAGCGGGGCGGCGAGACGATGAGGCCGCGCTGGCCGCGGCCGACGGGAGCCATGATGTCTACGACGCGGGTGGTGAAGCGCTCGGGGGTGGTTTCGAAACTGATGCGCCGGGTCGGATTGATCGCCTTGAGCTCGTCGAAGTGCGGAAGCTTGGCGGCTTCCTCGGGCGGCATCCCGTTCACTTGGGTGATCTCGACGAGTTGCGGGCCGCGCGGGCCTTCCTGATAGACCCCGTGAATCCATTGGCCGAGTCGCAGGTTGTATTTGCGGATCGTCTCGGGAGTGACAAAGACGTCGTCACGGGCTTGTT
>JAYSYA010000094.1:0-15500 GCA_043716765.1 Akkermansiaceae bacterium | reverse complement strand
ACCGACCGCAATCTGATGGCGAGGTCTGCCTCTCCCCGCCGCTTCATGGGGGCCAGCCCCCAAACCCCCGGAGTTTTGCGCATTGGGCCAATGGGGGCAGATGCCATGCCACCCGGGCTGCGGCGGCAAGGTCGCCCTGCCACTGCGGCCCTGAGGCAGGAAGCCCCGTTGGCGAAATCCGCCGTTCTGGTTGCTCTCCAGCAGAGCCGTATCCTGCGGATGACGCCGCAGGGTCGGGCAGCCGGGCGGGGCAAGCAACCACCGGCGGATCTAACCGCCAGAAATCGTGCTGGTGATCCGCCCGGTCAACCCTCAGAACACTAACGAAAGTGTAAGCGATGTTGTCGGTCAGTTTGTAAGCGATGTCCCCGTCCGTTCCGTTTGAAGCATCCCGGCTATGAATGGGGTCATTGCTCACGGATTAACAAAATCCTTGCCCGGCATCAGCGGGACACTCCAGTCTTGCGCATGGCCAGACAACCTCGCTGAGGTGTGGCCAGCGAGGCAAGGAGGGCGAGGGCGCTGTCTCCGGATTGGTTGATGAATGGGGTCGTGAAATCATCGGAATATAGGAAACTCGAAGTACACACGTCTTGGAAATTTTCTTTATTTCCTGTCGAAAGCTTTCACCCAGCTCGGATGTTAAAAAAAATTGCGTTGCCGGATTAGCCGCGATTCCAATGATGAAGCCGCAATGAAGCTCCACGTTACCGCTTTCCTGACATCAATCCTCGTGGTTTTGCCCGGCATGGTCTCCGCTTACCAAGCGCCCTGTACGGTGAGGCCGGTCGAATCGACGCCGACCCGGCTTGAGGAGCTGGAATTTTCGGTGGTGACCCAGGATGAATGGCGGGCCTTTCGCTATCAGGGATCGAAATTCAACGCCAACCCGGATCGCCAGGACGAAATTCCCCTTCAATTGCGAATCGTAAACCGCGGTAGTAAATCGATCGTGGTTACCACCTTCGACAGCTTCACACCGATGTTGAAAGGGCCCGATGGTAAAGAGGTGTGTCTAGCGAAAGGCAGGGATTACACACTGCCCACCGCGCCGATTCTTCTCAAGCCGGGCCAAGGTTACTCTTACGCCATGATTGCAAGGCTGGTGGAACCTCATGATCGCGACGGGATTGAACTCATATTTTTGGATCGAACCGGCGGTGGCGGGGTCACGCCGATGAAACCAGGAACCTATTCCCTTTACTTCAAGCTTCATTCGACCGGCCTGATCAACAACATCGCTCCCGGTGCTGATATTTGGATCACCTCAGGAACCACAGGCAGCGTCACCTTCAGGGTCGTCTCCGTGGCCAAGTCCTAACCCTGCAACCATGAGTTTTTGTCTGCTCTGGAAGCTTACCGGGGGCGAGGCTGTCACCAGTGTCAGCCACGGGAATCCAACATTAAACTAACCGAAAACGAATCCGCAGACCGCCACCACGTGGCAGACACTGCCGCCGAGCACGAAGAGGTGCCAGATCGCGTGGTTGAACGGGAGGCGGTGCCAGGCGTAGAAAACAATTCCGAAAGTATAGCTCAAGCCGCCGGCGACCAGCCAAGCCAAGCCGGCTGCCGGCAAGCCGCGGTAGAGCGGACCGATCGCGAAAACGATCAGCCAACCCATCGCCAGATAGAGCGCAGTGGAAATCCAATGATCTTTTTTCCCCTTGCCCACTGTCTTGATCAGGACGCCGGCGATCGCCAACGCCCAGACGATTCCAAACAGCCACCAACCCCACGCGCCGCGCAGCGTGATGAGGGTGACCGGCGTATAGGAACCGGCGATGAGCAGGTAAATGCAGGCGTGGTCGAGTGCTTGGAATTGCGCCTTCCACTGCGGCGAGGTGAAGAAGTGATAGAGTGTGGATGACAGATAGAGCAGCACCAGCGAGATCCCGAAGACTGCGGCGGAGACGACTTTGAGCGGCTCGCCTGCCGAGATGAAAAGCATCGTCGCCAGCGCGGCGATGCTGAAAACCACTCCAGCGGCATGGGTCACGAGACTCGCGACTTCTTCGCGGTGGGAGTCGCACAAGGGCGAGCGCTGGGGAATTTCCAAAAACATCCTGCTTGGCATCTCCTTCGCGCCGAATCGCCCGTTTGTCCAGCCCGCCAACGTGAGGTCATGAAAGTGGTGGGACGGCATGAGTCTGCCATAAGATGGGCGGACATTTTTGTCCGCTTGGCCGATGGGAAGAGAAAGTGATGAGCTTCGCGCTGCCGCTTTCGCCGCGCATCGGCAAGTGGACAAGAATGTCCACTCCCCTTATTGTGGAGGCCGCTGTCAGTGACTCCGCCGCCGAAGTCCTCGACTCCGTGAACGCGACGCTGCATGCTCGCGCAGATGCGCCGCACGGGAATCGTTCACACTCGCTTCCAATCGCTGGAAATCTGGAAATCGGAGCTGGCCACCGAGTTCCGCGTCGCCGGAGCGCTGCATGCGTCTTTCCACAAAACCCGCTTCCTCACCGGCCTCGCGTGGGACCTCATCGCCGCCGCCGCGCTGCTGCGTAAGGACGGCCCACCGCGCTCGATCCTGATGCTCGGCTTGGCCGGCGGCACGGCTTACCGGGCGCTCCGCCATTTGCTGCCGGACTGCAAACTCACCGCCATCGACATCGACTCAGAAATCGTCGGCCTCGCCCGCGCGCACATGGAGCTCGACGCGCTTGGCATCGAGGTGATCACCACTGATGCCTATCCGTGGCTCGCGCAAAACCAGCGGCAGTTCGACGTGGTGTTCGACGACATTTACCTGGCCGGCAAGACCGACGTGTTCCGCCCGCAGGCATGGAATCCCGAACTCCTTGACCATCTCCGCCGCGCCACCGCTCCGGGTGGCGTGCTCGCGGTGAACTTGGTGACCGGTGCCGGCCACCGCAAAATGCAGTCGCTCACGCGCAAAATCCTGTGCGCCGCGTGCCCTAGAGTGCGGAGCCTCACCACCCCGGCGGGTATGAACGAAGTTCTCGTCGCCGGCGAAGCGGTGGCCACTCGGCGACAACTCGATGCCTATCAGGAAAATTTTCGCGACTGGCGGGACCGGATGTTTTGGGACCGCGTGGAAGTCCGGCGGATTTCCTGATTATTTCGTGCAGATCACGACAGCGTGGCAGCAGCTGCCATCCGGCCGGAAATTTTCGGGCAGACACTTACAGGATGGCTTCATCGTCATCGGATCTATCGGAGTGACGGTGCGGCAGGAAATGGTGGAAAAGGCGAAGCCAAGGAGCGGAAGCAGCTGTAGGTATTTCATCGGGTCGGTTGGGTGTGCTGGAGTCCTAGGCACTTCGGCCTCTGAACTCCAGCATTCTCTTTCCGCCCGGAAATCAGCTCAACGGTTGGATGTTCGGCACCGAAGGACCCGTCGCCTGGGCGAAGTGGGTTTTCGAGCGAGCCATGAACGTCCCGAGGCACAAGTCGGCGATCGGCAGCACGACGTTGAAATTTTTATGCATGTAGCGGTGATGCAGCAGGTGGTGGCCGTTGAGGCGGCGGAACCACCATGGCTTTTCGACACGCCGGGCCTTCGGCAAATGCATGCACCAGTGGATGTATTCGTAAAAGCAGTAGTAAGACGAGAACGCCAGCGCGCCGCCGACCACGAAGGCCCATTGCCCGGTCAGCCAGGAAAGCAGCGCGAACGGGATCGCGCCGATAAGGATGATTACCGGACCGTTCCACCACGCCATCGGGATGGTTTCCTTATTCTTCTCATCGAGCAGGTGATAGGTTTTGTCCGCCTTGAAAATTCCGTGATGGACGACGGCGTGTGCGTGGAAGGCGTAGCGGAACTTCCCGACCGGGCGGTGCATCACGTACTTGTGAAGCGTCCATTCGAAAAACGAGGCGAAGACAATACCGACGGCGAGGCCAGCGAGGCACCAGAGGATGAAGAAGGTCATGAGTAAAATGGCAAATTGATTCCTTAAGCCGCCGTGCGGGTATACCCGGCCGGGGACGATGACAAGCGCCATTGTGGACCGCCGCCACGTTCAGCGCCGGCGCATTTGCTCTTCAATGAAGATTTCCGCCAGACGGAAACAACGACGGGAAAGATCCTTCGCATCGTTGTCGCCGATGAGCGCGACGCCCTCTTCGCTGACCTCGGCCAAATAGATTTTCCACGCCATTTTGGTCAGCAACTCGGGATCGATTTTCGGGCGCGGCGGCTGCTGGGCTTGAGCGCCCTGATGCGGGCGCGGTCGTTGCTCTTGAGCAGACTCGGCCGACTTCGGCTCCGGCGCGGCAGCCGAATGGGCTTCGTCGCTCAGCGGTTCTGCGGCATGCTGCGGTCCGTTCCCCTTGCCTTTGCGGCGACGACGCTTGCGCTTGGCCGATTCCGTCGTCTGGGACGGATTCCCGCCACTGGACTCCGCTTCGATTTCCGGCCAATCATCGCCGGACGGTGCGGACTCTTCAATCGCCTCCTCAGGCTTCGGAGCAGACGGAAATGGAATACTAACCACCTCATCCGCAGCGTCTGGCGCGGCGGCTTTTACAGGGCCAGCTTTCTTGGCGACCTTCTTCGGGCGGGGATTGGAAATCCGGCGGACACGCGGTGGGTTTCCGGCGCTTGGATCAGGAGAATTTTCGGGAGAGGCTGTGGTTTCGTCGCTCATATTGCTGCCGGGAAGGAAGCCCGCCGAAGTGGCTGGCGTCGAGAAGATTCAGAGTTCAAAACACCGGGAGATCCCGCTGGAAATGCACCTCGCCATTCATCTTCCGGCAGATACGCTACCGCTATGAATGAGTTGATCGATTCTGGAGATCCTCGGGCGAAAGTGGTTGGCAAGCGCCGACCGCCACCCGCAAACGGCAAAGATGACTGGGGGTAATTTAACTGGCTCCAGGCACCCGGCCGCCGTTAATGGGCGACCTGGTCGGAATTTGCCGTGAACTGAATCAAAGAAGCGTCAACTACATCGTGGTTGGCGGGATGGCGATCAACCTTCATGGCTCCGCAAGCTGCTTGAAGACCGCGGCGAGTGGCCGGTGGAGTGAAAACCTTGGACGAATCAGAAATTCTTGATGTCGTCGCGATTGGTGGCGTCGGTTGGCGTCTCAGGCTTGGTTTTCCCATCTTTACCCATCGACCAAAGATCAAAATCAGGATTTTGAGCGGTTGTGCCTTTCCGATACTGATATTCCTTACCCCAAGGATCCTTGATTGTCGCATTCGCACCATCCACGTCAATCCAGCCTTGTTTGTTGCTTACCCTATAAGTCCCGCTACTACTAGGCACCATGGTTGGGTTGAGCTCGTTAAGATAGTTTTTTTGGTCCAAGTCAACGGGCTCACCTTTCCCATTAGTTGCTTCTGTAGAATCAAAGTCCGTATCCCAAAACAAGGCCTTGTAGATGGCATTACTGTTTCCAGCCGCTGCATCCTCTTCAACTGCTCCCGTTGTGGTGTTTTTCTTTCCAGGAGGGTAGAAGCCGTTATCCAGTTTGAAGTCTTCAAGCCCTTTGGAAAGTAGTGCGATTTGGACCCTGGCCTTTTCCTTGGCCTGTCGCTCGGAAACGAAGCCCATCCCGCCGACGACGAGGCCAGCGAGGATGACGATGATGGTGATGACCGCCATCAACTCGATGAGAGTGAAGGCCGCCTTGCCGATGCGCGGAGTGATTTTCATGATCCTTGGATTTGGAGTCTGTCTGTGATGGCTGCCAGCGAATTACTGGTTCCCCATCGTCGAAATCATTTTAATCAGCGGCAGGAACAATGCAAACACGACCGCGCCGACGATGAGGGCAAGGATCACGATCATGATCGGCTCGAGAATCGAGGTGAGGGCGGTAACGGCGTTATCAACTTCGTCGTCGTAAACGTCGGCGACCTTGAGGAGCATCTCGGGGAGTTGGCCGGTTTCCTCACCGACGTCCACCATGGAGATGACCATGTTAGGGAAAACGCCGGAGGCTTGGAGCGGGGTGACGATGGTTTCACCTTCCTTGACGGCTTCGTGGACTTTTTCGATCGCCTGGGAAATAACGACGTTGCCGGCGGTGTCGCGGGTGATGTTAAGCGCTTGGAGGATGGGGACACCGGAGGTGACGAGCGTGCCGAGCGTCCGGGAGAAACGGGACACCGCGCTCTTGCGCTGGATGTCGCCGAGGACGGGCATTTTGAGCTTCAAGCTGTCGATCACCACGCGCCCGCCGGTCGTGCGGCCCCACAGGTTGAAGAGGAAAACGCCGATGCCGAACATGATGAAGACGAAAACCACGTTCGGCACGAAGAGCGGCCGGGCGAGAAAGAACTCCGACATGCCGAAGACGATTTTGGAAATCAGTGGCAGTTCGGAATCCGTATTGCTGAACATTTCCTTGAACTTCGGCACGATGAAAATCATCAGGAAGACGAGGATGGCGACGGCGATGAACATGACGATCACCGGATAGACCATGGCGGAAACGATCTTGTTCTTCAGCTTCTGAGCCTTTTCCTGATACTCGGCGAGACGGTTGAGGACGATTTCCAGCACACCGCCGAGCTCACCGGCTTTGACCATGTTGACGTAGAGTTTGTTGAAAATCCGAGGGTGCTGGGCGAGCGATTCGGAGAAGGTCGAGCCGCCTTGGACGTTCTCCGCGAGCGCGCTGACGGTGGCCTTGAGGACAAGATTGGGTTCTTGTTTTTCGAGGACGGTGAGGCTGCGGAGCAGCGGCAGGCCGGAATCAATGAGCGTCGCCAGCTGGCGGGTGAAGATCATCAGGCTCTTCGGCTTGATGCTGCCGCCGACGTGGCCCTTGCGAGATGACTTGGCTGCGGTCTTGCCCTTGCCTTTGGCTGGAGCGCTTTTGATTTTCCCTTTGGTCTTCCCCTCTTCATTGATTTGAGTCGGGTAGAGTCCCTTGGCCCGGAGCTGTTGGATGGCTTCGGCCTCGGTGGCGGCAGACAAGGTGCCGGTAGTCTGTTCACCTTTTGGATCAAGAGCGGAGTATTGAAAATTAGCCATGGGGATGGGGTTTTTTTGTGGGTTAAGTAAGACGCTGTAAAGGAAGTAAGTGGGGGAGACGGAAATTGCCGGTGTGTCAATGCCGCGCCGGGAGAGGAAACTCAGGTGTATTTCAGCACTTCCTCAATGGAGGTGGTTCCGAGGTAAATGTTGCGCAAACCGTCTTCGCGGAGGGTGTTCATCCCGAGCTCCACTGCCTTCTGTTTAATGACCACGGTGGGAGCCCGCGCGGTGATGAGTTCGCGGATCGGATCAGTTACATTGAGCAATTCGTAGAGACCGCGGCGGCCGCGGTAGCCGGACTGGCCGCAGGCTTCGCAGCCGGCACCGGTAGAGAATTGCTTGTCGCCGAGTTCGTGCGCGGAGATGCCGAGTTGGTTGAGGATCGCTTCGTTAGGTTCGTAAGGGGCTTTGCATTCCTTACAAATGGTCCGGACGAGTCGCTGGGCGAGGATGCCCTCCAGCGAGGCGGAGACGAGGAACGGTTCGCAGCCCATGTCCACGAGACGGGTGACCGCGCCGGGAGCGTCGTTGGTGTGAAGCGTGGAGAGCACCAAGTGACCGGTGAGCGCGGCTTGGATGCCGATGGTCGCGGTTTCCTTGTCGCGCATTTCCCCGATCATGATCCGGTCCGGGTCCTGCCGGAGGAAGGCGCGGAGCACCCGCGGGAAGTCGAGGCCGATGGCTTCGTTGATCGGGATTTGGATGATGCCGTCGATGTCATACTCGACCGGGTCTTCTGCGGTGAGGAGTTTGGCGTCGATGGTATTGATCCGACGGAGCGCGGCGTAAAGCGTGGTGGTCTTGCCCGCACCGGTGGGGCCGGTGACAATGAAGATACCGTTGGGCTTCTCAATCGTGTCGGTGATGTAATTATAAATGTGGTCCGTGAGGCCGAGATTCTCGAGCGAGAGATTGATGGACGAGCGATCAAGTACTCGCAGCACGATGGACTCGCCATGGTGGGTGGGCAGCGAGGAAACCCGCATGTCCACCTGTTTGTCCCCGAACTGTTTGACGATCCGGCCGTCCTGGGGGACCCGCCGCTCGGCGATGTTCATGTTGGACATAACCTTGACGCGGGAAATGATCGGCCCGGCGAGGTGGATGGGTGGCGGGGCCATTTCGTAAAGCGCGCCGTCCACCCGGTAGCGGATTTTGAAATCCTTTTCGAAGGGTTCGAAATGGATGTCGGAGGCCTTTTCCTTGATCGCTTGATAGAGAACGAGATCAACGTAGCGGATGATGGGAGCGGAGTTCGCCTCGGACTCCAGATCCGCAGCGTTGACGCTTGCGGCGGTGGCGTCGAGCTGGCTGAGGATATCCTCCATCGCCTTGCCTTCGCCGCCGTAGCACTCGTTGATCTTGGCTTCTACCAGATAGTCGGGGGCGACGACCACCGTGATTTCACGCCCGAGGGCGAAACGCAGGTCCTCGGGGGTCTGCGGGTTGAGGGGATCTACCAGAGCCACGTAGAGGCCGGTTTCGTCGAAACTGACGGGCAGCGCGCCGTGCAACCGGGCCGTGCCGGCGGGAACCAGCGCGAGCAGCGCCTCAGGCGGGGTCCAGTCGCGGAGGTCCACCATGCTGGTGCCCAGCTCGGAGGCCACGACGGGCCAAACGTCGTCACGGCTCTGGATGACCTGGAAGTCTGCTAGAATCTCGGCGATTTCTTTGCCGCTCTGGCCGACTTCCGCGAGGATGTCCTGGGCGAGGGCCTGGTCGATGAGACCGCGGGATTGGAAAAGTTCGATGATCTGTTGGTTGTCCATGGGACTGGGAAGCGAAAGGGTTTTTGGAAAAGTTAGGAAGCGGCGGGGCTCAATCGGCGTCTGACATGGTGGCGTGCACCACCTCGCTGCCGGAGGTGAGGCCGGAGAGCACCTTGCGGATGCCGTCTTCACGGAGGGTGCGCATGCCGAGTTCACGGGCCCGGCGGCGCAGCTGGGTGGTGGTGAGACCGGTGTTGATCATGGTGCGGACTTCGTCGTCGATGAGGAAGGTTTCGAAAATCCCCATCCGTCCTTTGTAGCCGTTGCCGCGGCATTTCTCGCAGCCGACCGGGCCGAAGATGGTGGCCTCCGTCATGCGCGACGAATCGAGGGAAAGCGCGCGCATTTCCTTGTCGGTGAGCTGGGCCGGAGCCTTGCAAATCGGGCAGAGTTTCCGCACCAGGCGTTGGGCGAGGACGGCGCGGACTGCGGAGGCGATGAGGAACGGCTTGACCCCGATATCGGCGAGACGGGCCACTGCGGACGGCGCGTCGTTGGTGTGAAGGGTGGAGAAAACCAAGTGTCCGGTGAGTGACGCGTTGATGGCGATGTTCGCCGTTTCCGCATCCCGGATTTCCCCGATCATGATAATGTTAGGTGCCTGCCGCAGCATGGCGCGCAGGGCGGCGGCGAAGGTCATGCCGATGTCGGTTTTCACCATGACCTGGTTGATCCCGGGCAGCTCATACTCGACCGGGTCCTCCACGGTAATGATCTTTTTGTCGGGCTTGTTGATGACGTTAAGGCAGGCGTAAAGCGTGGTGGTTTTTCCCGAACCGGTGGGTCCGGTGACGAGAAGAATTCCGTCCGGAAGGCCGAGAAGCCCCTCGAAAACGTGCTGGTCGTCCGAGAAAAAGCCGAGCTCGGGGAGACCCAGCAGTAGCGCGGTCTTGTCGAGAATCCGCATGACGATGGACTCGCCGTGATTGGACGGGACTGAAGAAACCCGGAGATCGACCTCCTTGTCGCCCATTTTCAGCTGGATCCGACCGTCCTGCGGCAGCCGCTTTTCCGCGATCGACATGGTGCCGCTCATCACCTTCAAGCGGGCGATGATGGCGGGAAGAAGTTTCTTCGGATGGGTGTCAACGTGGACGAGTTTGCCGTCCAACCGATATCGAACGCGGACCGAGGTCTCTAGCGGTTCGATATGGATATCCGAAGCCCGCAGACGGAATGCCTCGGTTAGCAATTGCATCACCAAGCGGATGATCGGCGCGTCGCTGCCACTGGGGCCGGCCTCGGCGTCGCCGCCGGTCACCGAGTATTCGGACGCGGACGCGGCGGCCGCTTCGCCGGTATGATAGAATTGGCGAAGGTGCTCCTGAATGTCCTGCTGCGTGACGCAAACCAAGCTCAACTCGCGGCCGATCACGTGCGGCAAGCTGTCGAGCGACTCGAAATCCAGCGGATCGGCAAGCGCGATGGTAAGGGTGAGCCCCTCGTCTTGGACGGGAATGACCCGGTAGCGCTTGGCGATTTCATCCGAGACGGTTTCCGTGATGCCCGGATCAAACGCCACATCGGCGAGGCGGATGAACGGGATGCCTGCGTTTGACGCCAATGTCTTCGCGACCTCCTCTTGCGAAAGGGCGGTATGCGCAAGGAGGTATTCGACGATCGTTTCGCCTCCTGAGAGGGCGTTTCGCGCCTGAGCGATTTCAGCGGCGCTCACCACTCCGGCTTCGGCAAGCAATTCTGCGAGATAATCTTCGTTGGAAAACACGGGGCTCTGAGTCTTTTGAGGTGGGTTTTAAAATGAGGCAATTCGGACGACGGTCCCTTGTTGCATCTCGCGCAGACTGTCTAGGCTCCACGGCGGTTGTCAACCTGCCACATCGCAAGAAACCGCAATTTCCCGCATCTGAAAAAGTCTGCGCCCGATCTCACTCGCAATGTAGTCACCATGACTATTCATCCGGTTAACCACTACCCTCCCGCGGCTACAATTTAACTGCCAACCGCGTTTGCCGGGTCAGCGGAAATTCCTGGGAAACCCGGACGTGCGACCGGCGGTGAATGCCGACGAGCATCCCCACCGCCGCCAGACTGAAGACCAAACTGGTGCCCCCGTAACTCACGAACGGCAGCGGCAGTCCGTCGTTCGGCAGCATCGCGGTGGTCACGGCGATGTTCTGCATGGCCGGCACCACGATTACGCAGGTCAGCCCCAAGGCGACACAGCGATTGAAAACGTTGTTCGCCTGCAGCGCGATTCCACAACCACCGATGGCGATCATGACGTAGCAAAGCACCACCCCGAGCGTAAACGGCAGGCCGAGTTCTTCTCCCACCACCGGGAAAATAAAGTCGATGTGCGCGAAGGTGAGTGTCCCGAACTTTTCCACCCCGTTGCCAAGCCCGACGCCCCATGGCCCGCCGTTGCCGAGAGCAAGTAGGGAGCGCCATTGCTGCATCCCCTTGTCGAGCTGATGGATTGGGTTCTCCAAATCCAGCCACGCGTCGACCCGCGCCCGCCGGACGACGTCATTCATGACATAATAGACCGCTCCGGAAATTCCCACCAAGGCGGTCGGCACCGCATAAAGCAACCGGGTCCCTACGCAAAACATCATCGCCCCGACTGCGGCGCACAGCGACAAGGCGGTGCCCACGTCGGTCTCCCCGGCTATCAGAATGATAGGAACGCCCGCGATGAGTCCCGGCACGATAAAGCCGCGCCACAGCGTGTTGACTTCGGTTTGCCACCGCGCGAACCATGCCGCCAAGGCGATTACAATGACGATTTTTGCCGCTTCGGATGGCTGGAATTGCCCGATCAGCGGCACCTTGATCCACCTGTTGGATCCTAACTGCGGGTCGGCGATGCCGGGCACGAAGCAACAGATCAGCAAAATGCAGGCCGCGCCGAGCATCCAGGGCGAAAATTTGCGGAACCATTCCAGCGGAAGTCTCGCGGTGAGAATCGCCGCCACCAGCCCCACCCCGACCATGATCGACTGGCGCTGCAGGAAATGATAGGGCCCGAATCCCCTCACCCACGCGCCCGTGCTCGTCAGCATGATCAGCCCGAGCGCGACCAGTGCGAACACCGCGGCGCAAAGGATGATAGAGCAGTGACGGGTCATCGGGATTGAAAAAACTTACTGGGGGATCACGAGGCTTATGCCGCCCCGCAATCTACGCGCGTCGCTGAGGCCGTTCGCTTTCATCAAAGCATCCTGATTGACTTTGAAACGATTGGCAATGCGCCAGACGCTGTCACCATTTTGGACGATGTAAGTCTTGCCGGAGGCTGCTGTCGGCGCACTTGCGGCTTGGGCACTCCGCATGATGTTAGGACGGATCAGTTGCGCCCGCGGCGCGCCGCTCACGTCCACTGGCACCGCGTCCACCAAACCGGAATCCCGCACCGCGGGCGCGTGATTGCGGATCGCGGCGACTTCCGGAGGATCCACGGCGACGATGCGCTTCGGCGGAATTTTGAGAATCACCCCCGGCCCGATATCGACGTGCTCGTTGATCAAGCGGAGATCACTTTCATCCACAGCCTCGGCCGACGCAATGCGGGCGTAGTTGTCACCCGCCATAACAATATACGGTTTGTCGCCCGATGACAGGCGCGGAAGGTCCGCGCGGCGGGGCGCCGGAGCGGTTGCGACCGTGGAAGCCGCTTCCGCCTTCGACGCTTGCGGCTCAGCAGGAGACCTGCCGTCCAGGAATTTCTGGTGCACGAAAATCAAGCCGATCGCAACGATGTGGAACAGAAACACAATCGTCAACGCGCGCGAGATTTTCGAACTGCTGTCATCGGCTTCCATGTCAGCACCCGCGGACGCCGCGACGCGTTGTTTGCGGTTGGCAGTGACGGCACTCAGGCGCTTGAAAATCCCTTTGGGCACGGGACGGCGTTTGACGGGGAGGGTGTGGGGTTTCATGAGCTTTAGCGGAGTTGATGGACAAGATCGCGGAAGGCGTTTCCACGTTGTTCGTAACCGGTGAACTGGTCGAACGACGAAGTTCCCGGCGAAAGTAAAACGGTTGAACCGTGCGGTGCGAGACTGCGAGCGGTGGCCACGGCGGCAGACAAATCCGAGACCGATTCACAGGCAACGGCCTGCGAGAACAGCGCTGCCAGCGGCCTAGCGATCTGGCCGAAGGTGACGACGGCCAGCGCCTTTTCTGTCAGAAGCGGGATCACCGAGGTGTAATCCAAGCCCTTCTCTTTGCCACCCGCGATGAGCACCACCGGCCGGGTTTGCGAACGCAGCGCGCTTTCCAGCGCATGGAGATTGGTCGCCTTCGAGTCGTTCAAATACTCGACCCCATCCAGCGTGCGGATGAGTTCGCAGCGGTGCGGCGGCGGCGCGTAGCCGTGCAGCGCCTCACGCATGGCAAGCGGGGAAATGCCGAGCGCCTGACAGGCTGCGAGAGCCGCCATCGTGTTCTCCGCGTTGTGGAGGCCGCGCAGGCTGGTGTCGCGCTCCATGTCGAGCCAGGTCTCGCCGCCGTGCTCGATGGTGTGGCCTGCGGAATACCAATCGGCGTCTCGGTCGGTGGTGGAAAAGGTCACCACCTGCGCCGCCAAAGCGGGAAGATTTTCGCCTGTCCGCACCACGGCGGTATCTGCTGCAGTCTGGTTTTCAAAAATCCGCAGCTTGGCCGCTCGATAGGCCTCTACCGTCGGATAGCGGTCCATGTGGTCCGGCGCGAAATTCAGCCAGACCGCGACCACCGGATGCAGCGTGCGGATTGTTTCTAACTGGAAAGAACTCAGCTCCAGCGAGACGACCGCTGGCGGATTCGCTTGCAGGACGACCTCTGCGAAAGGCGTCCCGTAGTTTCCGCAAGCCGTCCCACCGAGCGCCGCGTGGGAAAGGATCCGTCCTACCAACTCGGTCGTCGTCGTCTTGCCATTGGTTCCGGTGATGCCGATGATCCGCCCTTGATAGAAACAAGCCGCCAGTTCCACCTCGCCAATCACGGCGCCCGCCTGCATGGAAAACGCCGCGACATAGGACCCGTAAGTATCAATGCCGGGGCTCACGACCAACAGGTCCGAGACCAGTTCGCGGCCTTCAACTTCAGTGGCTTTCGGGTGGATTTCAACGCCGGCGGGCATCCCCGCGAATGCCTCATCATCCGCGCTGTCCCAGGCGGAAACCCGCGCGCCCTCACGCAGCGCGAGCGCCGCGGCGGCGCGACCGCTGCGGCCCACGCCAAGGATGGCGACATGTTTTCCGGTGAGTTCCATAATTTAGTTAGGCAATTTTGAGAAGGGCGAGACCGAAGAGGGCGAGCATGATCGAGATGATCCAGAAGCGGATGATCACCTGGTTCTCATGCCAGCCGAGAAGCTCGAAATGATGGTGGATCGGCGACATCTTGAAGATCCGCTTTTTCCGCAGCTTGAAGCTGCCGACTTGGAGGATGACCGACATCGCCTCCATCACGAACACACCGCCGATGATGACTAGCAGAAGCTCCTGCTTGGTGCAGATCGCTGCCGTGCCGAGCGCGCCGCCGATCGCTAACGAACCGGTGTCGCCCATGAAAACCTTGGCGGGATGACAGTTAAACCACAGGAAGCCGAAGCTCGCGCCCACCAACGCCATCAGGAAAACCGCCAACTCGCCGATGTAGCGGTTGTGCGGAATCACCAGATACTCGGTGGCCATGAAAAAATGACCTGCCAGGTAGGCGAGAAACGCATAAGACAGCGCCACGCTGATCGTGGTGCCGGTGGCCAGGCCGTCGAGTCCGTCGGTCAAATTCACCGCGTTCGAACAGCCCACAATCACAATTGCGAAAAACGGAATGACCAGCCAATGAAGATCGATGATCGCGACCTTGAAGAGCGGGAAACATATCGCGCCGATTCCGATCGGATTCTGTCCAAGGCGATATCCTGCTAGACCGTCGGCGATCTGTTGGGGAGTCGCGCCGAAGCCGGAGATTTCCTTTTTGAAATACAAGAAACAGGCCGCGATCAAAGCGATGACCAACTGCCAGCCGAGCTTCTTGCGGCTGCTGATCCCGTCGGACTTTTTTTCCTTCACCTTCTTGTAGTCGTCGCAGAACCCCAGCAGGCCGCAGGCCGCCATGGTGCAGGCGCAGACGGCGATGAACGGATTCAGCGGGCGGGTGCAGATGAGCGTGGCGATGAGCACCGAGCCGATGATGAGCACGCCGCCCATCGTCGGCGTGCCGATTTTGCCGCCGTGCAATTCTGCCAGTTTGTGGACCTCTGCCGCGGTGCGGATCGGCTGACCGACCTTCAGCGATATCAAACGGCGGATCACCCGCGGGCCGAAGATCACTGATAGAATGAACGCCAGCAGTCCGGCGCTCGCCGCGCGGAAGGTGATGTATTGAAACAGATTCAAAAACGAGAAAGTATGCGCCCAGCCTTGATTCCCCGCAGCGCGCTCCGCTTCGAATGCCTGATACCAGAAATCGTAAATTGCGGGGAGCATCAGTTTCGAGGGAATGCGGCGTGCATGACGCGCTCGACAGTGGCGGTGCGGCTGCCCTTGAAAAGAACCACGTCACCGGGTTTCACCTCGCGGGTCAGCCACTGGGCGGCTTGGTCGAGGTCGGAGAAATGAGGCGCGTTTTTCGCGCCCTTGGCGATGCCTTCGGAGCCTTCTCCCACGGCGATCACGGTGAGCTGGCGCGCGGCGGCGAGAGCGCCGGTGCGGAGGTGGGCGGCGGAAGCGTGAGCGCCGAGCTCGCCCATCCGGCCGAGGACGATGATGCGCCGCGAGCCGTTGAGAACCGGCGAGTCTGCTAGAGTTTCGATGGC
>JAYSYA010000093.1:0-15538 GCA_043716765.1 Akkermansiaceae bacterium | reverse complement strand
AAATGGTGGGTAGAGATGGATTCGAACCAACGTAAGCTTACGCTAGCAGATTTACAGTCTGCCCCCTTTAGCCACTCGGGCATCTACCCATTCCGCTTGCGCGGGGCGGATGTATGGGGATCGACGTCGGATCTGACAAGAGGAATTTCGCCCGGACGGGAGATTTTCTCGGAATTCACGGGGATCGCACCGCAGCCGCTCCTCGCTCAGGCCCTCATGGCCGTGGCGGATTTTCGCAACTCCATTACTGTGAGCGGCGGGACGTTGAGCAGGCAGAGGTCGCTGCGCGAGAGTTCGAAAAGCTCGTGTTCGGAGATTTGCAGCGAGAACTGATAGGTAATGAACACGCTGTCCGGACCCATCGCCAGCGAGATGTTGGCGAGCAACTTCTCGCGCAATTCTCGCTCCATGATGGTGAACGGGATGCCTGAGACGATGTAATCGGGATTGGAAATGCCCATGTTCCTCAAGGTCTCAGCCAGGTGCAAGGCGTCGGTGTGCACCACGGTCACCCGGTCGTCGTGGGCGAACTGCTTTTCCAAGTGCGCGGCGAAATGGCTGTCCAGCTCGATGAGCACCAGCCGTGACTCCGCATTCATCCGCCGGACGATCTGACGGGTGTGGCAGCCCTCGCCCGGACCGAGTTCGATGACCACCCGCGGCTTGGAGAAATCAATCCGCCTCGCGGTTTTCCGGGTGAGAAATCCGGAGCTCGGGACGAGGTAACCGACACGGATCGGGTTCGCCAGGACTCGCTTGAAGAAAAGAAGGCTCATAGGAGGTGTGCAACGGGATTAAAGCCACGCCCGGGCCGGAGGTCTAGCACGAGATTCGTGATCGAGCCGAGCGCGCCAGGTTGTCCCGGCCAATGCGTCCCAAGCGCGACAATAGTTCCCGATTGCGAAGGACCTCAACTCACGGACCCTAACCCGATAAATCTCTTTTTCCATTGATTTCAAGAAACTTGATCAATTTGCCACGCCCTTTGCATGGTTCCTGCAAAGGGCAGCTTTGGAAATCCGCTCCGCCGCCCTGCCGCGAGTTGGAAATCCGCATCAAAGCAATCAAATCAACCAATTAAGCAACCATCATGAACTTCATCCAAAGATATCAGCCCACCCTTTCCTGGGTGAGCGAACTGGACCGACTCTTCGACCAAAGCTTCCGCAATCCAGCCTTCACGCTCGGTCCGCGCGAAGCATTCCATGAGGCCGACAACGCTTGGATTCTGCGCTTGGACCTGCCGGGCTTCCGCAAGGAAGACATCAAACTGACGATGAACGACCAGACACTGGAAGTCGCCGCAGAATCCCCTGCCGACCGGCCTTTCAGCGGAAAATTCGAGGGCCAATGGCGGCTTGGTGACGAAGTCGATGCCACCGCCATCGCCGCCCGTTTGGAAAACGGCGTGCTCGAATTGACCCTGCCGAAAAAACCGCAGGCTGTGGCCGAGCCCACCCTCATCCCGATCCAATAAAGTCGAATTCCAACTCCTAAAAAATCATGAATACCAGCCTGTCCCCCACCGATACAGCTCCCAGCGTGGAGCAAAAGGAAATCGTCCAACGTCCATACTTCCATGCGGAGGAGGACGAAAACGGCGCGAGCCTGCAAGTTGCATTGCCCGGAGTGTGCAAGGAGGATTTAAAACTCACATTTCACGAATCCAACCTGATGATCGAAGGCAAACGCAGCGACGGAATTCCTGAAAACTGGAAAACCCTGCGCGACACCAATCCCGCCAACTGCTACGGCCTCAACATCCGTCTCACTTCCCGTCTCGACGGCACTAAAACCAGTGCCTTGTTCGAGGAAGGAATCCTAACACTCCATGTGCCGATCAGCGAGGAAGCCAAGCCGCGCGTGATCGAGGTGAAGTGAATTTTCCTCTGCGTGACGCTCTGTTTGCAGATTTCTGTTGGGAAGAACCAAGCCCTCGGAAAAATTTCCAAATTTTTTCGAGGGAGCCCCGCTATTTGTCCCACCCCCTGTGGTTGAATGGAGGCGTTATGAATAACGCCCACACAGAAATCGTATTCGTTCTCGACCGCTCCGGCTCCATGCAAGCCATGGTCGAGCCCGCCATCAGCGGCTTCAACCGCCTGCTGCGCGAACAACAACAAGTGCCCGGTCAGGCGCGGTTTACGCTGGTCCTGTTCGATGACCAGTACGAACTGCCGTTTCACTCGGTGCCGATCGCGGAGGTCGTGGAACTCGACACTTCCACCTTCGTCCCGCGCGGCAGCACGGCGCTGCTGGACGCCATTGGCCGGACCATCGACGACCTCGGCAGCAAACTCGCGGCGACCCCCGAGAAGGATCGCCCAAGCCAAGTGATCATCGCGATTTTAACAGACGGCGAGGAAAACGCCTCGACCCGATATTCGTGGGAGACCGTGGCGAAACGCATCCGCCACCAGTCGGAGAAATACCAGTGGCAGTTCCTTTTCTTGGGAGCAAACCAGGACGCCATCGCCACGGCCGGGAAAATGAGCATCCAGGCTAACAACACCACCAACTTCGCGATGAACGAGCGTTCCTACACCTCGTCCAAAGGAGCTCTCAGCCGGAAAATGAGTGCCTTCCGCCGAAGCAGTCAGGGCGATTCCGACGCGGCCACAGTCCACGATGCCTCCGCGCCACTGGAATCCCTCCGTGAGGAAGAGGAGCGCAAGGACGACGGGAAATAATTTCGCCCCCGCGAAAGTTCCCCGCGTCGCGAGAGCTGGTGGATTGCACCCGACCTTGGCTCATGACATCGCGGCGCGGGGATCAATTTTGCTAGATCAGCGACTCCGTGTGGCGCTGGCGATTTTCGAAAAGCACGGTCTCCCGGTAGCCCGCCGCTCGGGCGATGCGGATGGCTTTCGGGAAATCACGGGCAACCTCGCCGGGCGCGTGTGCGTCCGAGGAAATCACCAGGCCGATGCCAGCGGAGCACGCGAGTTCGAGAAAGCGCGGCGCCGGATAGGCTTCGGCACACGGCTTGTGCCAGCCGGCGGTGTTGATTTCGATGACGCCACCTGTTGCGGCGATAGCGTCGATGACCGGCTCGTAAAAGCGGTCGAGATCGCCGGCGGGGACGTGGGAAAATTTTTTCACCAGATCCGGATGGGCGAGAATGTCGAAGATGCCGCTATCCGCCATTTTAGCATAGGTTTCCCAATAATGCGTCCAGACGGCGTCCACATCGCTCTCCGCCCAGCGGCCGAGCCATTTCGGATTGTCGAAATCCCAGTCGCCGAGGTAGTGGACGGCGCCGATCAGATAGTCCCAGTCGTGGCGGGAAGCAAGCCCGGCGATCCACGGTTCGCAGCCCGGAAGCCAGTCGCATTCCAAGCCCGCCCGGACGGGAATCCGGCCTGCCGCTTGGGCGCGGGCGCGGTCGATCCAGCGGAAATATTCGGGAAGCTCCGCCTCGGTCATCCGCCAATCATCGAAGGGTTCGGGGACTTGCGGGGCGTGGTCGGAGATGCCGTATTCGGTGAGTCCTGCGGCGATAGCGGCTTCCACGAAGACTTCCGGCTCGCCCTCGGCGTGGCGGCAGAGCGGCGTATGGGTATGATAATCAGCGGGCACTTGAGTGTTTGAGGATGAATCGGATTGAACGGCCGGAAAAAGCCATACTAGAGTCGCCCCACGCTGCAAACGCGAGATTTTCCATGTCCGAATTTTCCACAGAGTCCACTTCAGGTAATGCGGTCACCCATTACCTACTCGAACAACTCCGCCGCCATCCCAAGCGAGTGGTTTTCACCGAAGGCGAGGATATCCGCGTGATCCGCGCCGCAGCCCGGCTGGTGGCCGAAGAAGTGGTCGCGCCAATCCTGCTAGGCAACCGCGAACGCATCCGGGCGCTCGCCGCGGAACATTCCGTTTCGCTGAAATTTGTCCATATCATTGACCCGCCGCTCGCTTCGGACTTCGGGCTGTTCTGCAAGCGGGTCGAAAACATGGCGCGCTACCGAACCATGCAGATCGGCGATCCAGCGGAAATCGTCGCCCGCCCGCATTATTTCGGCGCGCTGATGGTCCAATACGGCCAAGCGGACGCGCTGGTCGGCGGCAACCAAGCGCTTCCCGCGGCGTATTTCCGCGCGCTGCTCCACACGATCAAGCCGCTGCCGGACGTCCCGAAAATTTTCGGGGTGACGATTTTGACCGGCGATCATCTAAAGAATTTGGGCGCAAGCGGCATCTTGTTCTTGGCGGATTGCGGGCTGAACCCGAATCCCAACGTCGCCGAGCTTGCCGCGATCGCCTTGGAAACCGGGAAACTGGCCCGCCATTTCCTCGGCCGAAAAGCCTTCGTGGCCATGCTCAGCCACTCGACCAAGGGATCCGCCAACACACAGGACGCCCAACGGATGGCCGCAGCAGCCTCGCTGGCGCGGAATGAGGCCGCGAAGCAATTTTTGGACATCGGAATCGAGGGCGAACTCCAAGCGGATGTCGCGCTCGATCCCGAGGCCGCGGAAACGAAGCTTCCCGCCGCGGAAGTGCGGCCGACGGCGGACGTGTTGGTTTTCCCGAATCTGGACGCCGCCCACATTTCCCTGAAGCTGCTCCAACACGTAGCCGGAGCGCAAAACTACGGCCAGCTCATCCTCGGCCTATCGCGCCCGGCGGCGCAAGTGCCGCGGACGGCGACGGTGGAGACGATTTTCGGCACCGCTGCGGCAATCGCGGTGGAGGCCATCAAGTTCCATCAGCTTTACCCGGACGGGGAAATCTAAGGTGCCGCCGTTCACGGCAGTCGGAGGTGCCAGCGGGACGGAGCGTATTGCGCCAATGATAAATGACACCGGAGGCTGGCAGATAGTTGCGTTAGGTTGACGCTTCAGCACGGTTGCGCTATTTGTGCGGCGTGATTCTGCTTCGGAGTTTATTGATCCTGTTCATCGCCCTCGCGGGCTTTGCAAATGCCCAACTCTCGACATCCCTCCGACTCTCGAAAAAGCAATATTTAGCCGGTGAAGCCGTCATCGCCGTCGTTACCGTGACGAATCACGCTGGCCGGGAGCTCACGTTTGCCAGTGACGGCCGCACGCAATGGCTCGATTTCGTCCTCAAGGACAGCCACGGAGAATCGGTCACGCCGAAAGGCCGCACTTTGTTTGGCAAGATGACAATCCGTGCGGGAGAATCCTTGGCGCGCGAGGTCGATCTGGCCCAACATTTTCAACTGAGCGAGCCGGGAAATTTCTCGGTCGGGGCGCTGGTTCACATGCCCGGAAGCACGGTCGAAGGTGCGTCCACCGGCCGGGTATTGTTCACCCAAAGCCCCGGGGTGCCTTATTGGTCGCAAAAAGTCGGGATTCCTGGCAGATCCGGCATGACTCGGGAATTCCGGATCCTCAACTTCAGCGGTGACGAAAAAGCCCAGATCTACGCGCAAGTCATCGACGGCCGGACCGGTCAAAATGTCAGGACGTTCCTGCTCGGCGACGTTCTTATGCTGAGAAAACCACTCGCCACGGTGGATCGCCAGCAACGCATGCACGTGATGTTCCTCGCGACTCCGACGATGTGGGTCCACTACCAGATCGATACCGACGGCAAGGTTGTGGAGCGCCTAATCCATCAGCGCGGTAGCCAGGGAGATCCGCAATTGCTGACCTTCGCGGATGGAACCGTCCAAGTTGCTAACAGTATTCCCCACGATCCAAAAGCCGCCGCCGAAGCCAAGGCAAAGATTCGCAAGGCATCGGATCGTCCGCCCGCCGGCTATTGATCGCTTCTGATTATTCTACAAAGAATTGGAAATTGACTTTACAAATTTCAAAAAAACTCAACATATCCTAATTGTTTAAAGAACTTAACATTTTCATGCCATGAAAACCATTTTTCAAACTCTAGCACTGACGGCTTTGTGCGCCCTCGGCAACGCGGCGAACGCCGCAAATTTCCGCACGGTGGTGATCGACGCTGGCCACGGTGGTCACGACAACGGCGGCCAGTGGGGTCGCGTTTATGAAAAACACCTTGCCCTCGACACAGCCGCCCGGCTTGAGACCAAGCTGAAAAGTCTTGGTTACCAGACTGTGATGACCCGCCGCAGCGATTATTTCATCTCGCTGCCACAGCGCGTCAGCACAGCTAACCGCTACAAGAATGCCATCTTCGTGAGTATCCACTACAATTACACCTGGAAGCAGCAGGTCAGCGGGCTGGAAACTTTTTATTCCACCGAGGAAGGAAAGCGCCTCGCCCAGCTCGTCCAAAGCAGCTTGATCCGGCGCACGCGGACGGTGGATCGCAGCGCGAAATATGCGCGTTTCTATGTGATCCGCAACACGGCGCTGCCCTCCATCCTCGTCGAAGGCGGTTTCGTCAGCAATGCCGAGGAACGTGACCGCATGAAATCGGGCTGGTTTCGGGAATCAATCGCACAAGGCATCGCGGACGGCATCCAACGCTACCGCCGCGGTTATTGAAATTGAATGCACCGCCGGGAGGGCGGTGTAAATTTCCCCATGGCCGCAATCACGATTGCCGAAGCACGCGCCATCGAGTCCACCGCCATAGCCGCAGGCTGGTCCGAGGAGCGACTCCTCGATCTGGCGGGTGAGGGACTCGGCCGCGCGATTGGGCGCTATTTTCCCACTCCTGGCAGCGTGGTCGGCTATCTTGGAAAGGGCCACAACGCTGGGGACAGCTTAGTGGCGCTGCGAATCCTGCGCGACGAGTTTGGCTGGAAAGTAGCAATCAGGAACGCCTACCCCATTGAAGAATGCGCGCCTCTCACCCGCAAAAAATGGGAGGAACTCGGCATTGCGAATCTTTTGGATAAAGCACCAAACTGGCACGATCTCGCAACGCCGCTGATTTTGGTGGACGGGCTTCTCGGCATCGGCGCAAGCGGGGCGTTGCGCTCGCCACTCGTCGAACTCGCCGCCGAAATGGCGGCGCTCCGGCACCAAGCGGGAGCCCGCGTCGCAGCCGTCGATTTGCCCTCGGGAATCGATCCGGATTCCGGCCGGATTTTCCCCGGCACCGTAATCGCCGATGTCACATTCATGATCGGCAACGCCAAGCGCGGCCTCCTCAATGGCCACGGCGCGTCGGCCACCGGGGCGCTCGCCTTGATACTTGTCGAGCCACTCACCGCCAGCCGACCGGGCGACTGCGAACTCATTTCGCCACAAACGCTAGATTGCGGGAAGTCGCCGCGGCCCTTCGATTTTCATAAAGGCATGGCCGGGCGGGTGGCAATTCTAGCGGGCTCCGCAGCCTACACCGGAGCTGCGGTCCTCGCCGCCACCGGAGCCCTGCGCGGCGGTGGCGGACTGGTCACGCTTTTCGTTCCCAACGCTGCCAAAGACATTATTTCCGCAAAATGCCCGCCTGAGATCATCGTTCGTGGCTTTCACGATCCCCGGGAAATATTAGGCTTTACGTTCGACTCTTGGGTTATTGGTTGTGGGTTGGGCGAAACGGACCCGCCGATGAAGGATGGCCTGCTGGATTTGATTTCAAACTCCCTCACCCCAACCATCCTCGACGCGGACGCCCTGAACCTCATCGCCAGATCCGCAAAAAGCGGAATTTTCAGACATAACCACCTTCTCACTCCCCATCCGGGAGAATTCGCACGACTCGCCCCGGATCTTCGCGATTTACCGCGGGAAGAAGCGGCGCGGAAATTTGCCGATCGTGTCCCCGCCACCCTTTTATTAAAAGGCTGCCGCACCATTGTCACCCGCCAAGGCCACCCGCTCTGGTGCAATTCCACCGGCACACCCGGCATGGCGACCGGCGGACAAGGCGATTTGCTAGCGGGAGTCATTGGTGCCCGCCTAGCGATCGGCGACTCCCCCATGGACGCGGCCGCCCTCGGTGCGTGGCTCTGCGGGCGCGCTGCCGAAATCGCATTGAATCAGAATAACTTATCCGAGGAATCACTCACACCAAGTGATGTTTTGTACTTCATTGGCGCTGCTTTCCGGGATTGGAAATCCTCCTTCCGTTAAGAAATCCCGCCGTCCGAGATTTCTTCCGCCTCGTCATTGGCGAGGGTTTGATCGATCAGGAACGGCCCAAACGGCAGCAGTGAAGCCACGAAGGCGAGCACCGATTTCCCAAACGACAACCGTCCGTTCACCAGCGCCATCAGGATCGCCAAGCAATAGACCATGAACAATATGCCATGAATCCATCCGGGCCATTTCACCGCAGTCGGCATGCCCGCCAAATACTTCACCGGCATCGCCACGCCCATCAGCACAATGAATGAAATGCCTTCGATTATCCCACAAATCCTCAGCCGCCCCACCGTGGTTTTCCAATTTGGCATAGTGCGAAAAATATTAAAAAACCAATGGCTTCCACGTGGAAAACCATTGGTCGTAAAGCTTTGAGATCGCCTGCAATCAGTTGACTGCCACGGCCGATGTCCCGGTCTCACCCGTGCGGATGCGGATCGCCTCTTCAACGTTGGAAATGAAAACTTTGCCGTCACCAATCTTGCCGGTATTCGCGCTCTTCACGATGGCCGAGGCCACGCCGTCCGCCTGCGCATCGTCCACCACGATCTCGATCTTCACTTTCGGCAGGAAATCCACCGTGTATTCGGAACCCCGGTAAATTTCCGTGTGGCCTTTTTGACGGCCGAAGCCCTTGACCTCGGTGACTGTCATACCTTGCACACCCACCTCAGCGAGTGCCTCTTTAACTTCTTCAAGCTTGAATGGTTTGATGATCGCTTCGATTTTTTTCATAGTTCGGCAGGATTGGTGGTGATTGGATAAAAGCAAGTAGCGTGCCAATTCATCGACTCTTTCGATTATTTTCTGCCCCGAATCTATCCCTCGCGAGCGCCGCTGACGAGAGGAAAAGCGCATACCAGCAAAATCACTTCCGCGCTCCCTAGGACCATCCGCGCCCGCGTGCAATCTTTGCCATTGCCAACCCGCCGGGGCTTTGCTCATTTACTCCCCTCATGGCAAATCCGACTAACGTGCTCTCCAGCGGGATCGAAATCACCGGTTCCATCCGCTTCTCCAATGACATGATCATCGACGGAAAAATCGATGGCGAGATCACTTCGGACAAGGGTCGCGTGACCATTGGCGAAAACGCCGTGATCAAAGGCGACGTGACCGCTGGCGAAGTGAAGGTTTACGGCAAGGTCGAAGGCAAAATCACCTCCCAACGCTGCGAATTGAAAGACAAGTCCAAGATCAACGGCGACATCAAGTCCAAGGTTTTCTCGATGGAAGAAGGTGCCCAACTCTCCGGCCGCACCGACATCGGCGGCTGATTTCGGCTCTTTGATTCAGTGTGTGGAGCGGACTCCCGAACGGAAGAATCCGCCGTCTTGCGGCGCGGGAAATAACAGCGAGGAGTGGCTGCCATGGGCTGACGCCGGAACCATCAGAACGAAAATCATCCCGACCCATCCGAGCAGCCAGAATTTCGCTTTTGGCCGTGCATGGTGGGTGCGATTGGTCATTAGGAACTTCCTAAGGTGGAGCCTAACGTTTCGACAGAAGGCCTTACGGCCCGCTCGCTTTCCAGTCGCGGATGACAGAGACCTTGACGGAGCCTTGGCCGCGTGCGGCGAGGCCACCATCGCCGCCGGATCTGGTGCTCTGGATGGTGTCGGTTTCTTCCCGCAGGATGAGCGGATAGATGAGCGATAGCCAGAGTTTCCCGGACTGGACGGTGACCTCCTCGTCGCTAAGATTTCCCTCGAAGTCCGTGAACTGCTTGCGGCTGAAATTTCCGGTGACGGAGAAGACGCCACAAGGATGTCCTTTGACGGCGTCGATGGATTGCAAGGTTAGATCGAGGGAACCCTTGGCGTTTCCCGTCACCAGCATCGGCAATGATTTGGCGGAAACAGCTAGGGTATCGCCGATCTTGAAGCGGCGCTTGGCGAACCAGAGGCTGCGGGGCGCGAGCGCGTTTTCGACGAGAAGCGAATCGAAAAATGGTGAGAGTTCCCTTGAGAGGGCGGCGGCGTGGAAACTTCTGTTGTCGTCGGATGTCCAGGTCGCCCCGGATTGGCGGAAAACCTGCGGCGGGGACGGCGGGGCCAATTCCTTCACTGCGGGCTGCTTGGATTTGTCGGCACCCTCAATGACAGGCTCGGCGAAGGTGAATTGCTCGAGGGTGTAACGGACTTGGCTGCCGGCGCGTTCGAGCTTGGTGACGGTGGTTTGGGTGCCCTTGACGACTTGGGCATGGCTTCCGATGGCGGAAGCCTCGAAAAACCGGCCTGACAGTTCGTGGCGGCGTGTGATTCTCACTTCGATCTTGCCGGGAAACGGCAGATCCTTGCGGAAAATGAAGCCGTCGGGAGTTTCATCGACGAGTTTTTTCAGCGCGGGATCGGCGAGAATGCTTCCGGCCTCGCCTGCTTTTTTGGCAATCTGGCTTTCCACTGCGGCCTTCGCCTTGTTGGCGAGATCCTTTGCCTTGTCGCAGGAAAACGAGGCGAGACCCAGCAGCGAGACTATTAGAATGTTGGGCTTCATGGGTTCAAATTTGGTAGCCGCCGTCGAGCCTCTGGTTCATTTCAATAGCAGGCATTTCCCCGCTGGTCACGCCGACGACGATGGCGGGCACTCCGGCGACGGTCGTGTGCGGCGCCACGTCGTTGAGGACGACGCTGCCGGCACCGACCTTGGCACCCGTGCCGATTTCCACGCGGCCAAGGATTTTCGCGCCCGCGCCTAGCAGCACGCCGGAGCGGATGATCGGGTGGCGGTCGCCGGTCGCCTTGCCAGTGCCGCCGAGCGTGACTTCATGAAGGATCGACACGTCGTCCTCGATGATGGCCGTCTCGCCGACGACGAACGAGGTGGCGTGATCTAGCAGAATCCCGCAACCGATGCGGGCGGCGGGATGGATGTCCACGGCGAAGGTCTCGCTGGCCAGGCTTTGGAAATACAGGGCAAGCCAGCGGCGGTCGTCCTGCCACAGCTGGTACGAGACCCGGTAGGTTGTTAGGGCGAGGAAACCCTTGAAGAAAAGCAGCGGCTCGAGCGGCGAGAAGCAGGCGGGATCCCGCTCGAACATGGCGAGCAAATCGCGCGAAGCCGAATGGACGATGTGGGGATGGCTTTCGAAAACGCCGGTGAGCAGCGGCTCCATTACCACCCGCTGCATGTCCTCGCGGGCAAGCCGCCGGGCCAACCGCGCACCGAGAGCGGCCGCGAATGTCTCGCGGGACAGGATCACGTCATCGACGAGGTGATAGAGCGTGGCCTCTTCCTCGGCGACGCGTGCGGCCTCGCTGCGGAGGGTTTCCCAGACGTTGCGGACATCCGCGACTTTTCCGGAGCAAAGCTTGCCCGGATTCCTGCTCGCCGGGAGAGGTCCGGCCTGTTGAGATTCGCTCATGAAGATTTCACAGAAATTGGAATACGCCTGCCGGGCGATGACCCAGCTGGCGAAATACCATGACGGGCGAACTCTTACACGGCTTGAGGACCTCGCGCAACGGGAAGCAGTGTCCGGAAATTTTTTGGTGCAAATCCTCAATGACCTCCGCCGCGCGGGACTCATCGAAAGCCGCCGCGGCAAGGCGGGCGGCTACCTGCTAGGGCGCGGCGCGGACCAGATCACCCTGCGGCAGGTGGTGGAAGCCGTCGATCCGGCGTTGTTACAGTGCTCCGTGACCCGGGACGGCGACTCGGGCCAAGCGGTGCGCCGCGCGTGGGAGCAGGTTTCCACCGGCCTCCAGCAGTCGCTGGATCAAATCACTGTGGAAAGTCTCGCCAGCAACCAAGGCGCGCCGATGTTTTACATTTGACCTGCCTGCCGGAAAATCTGCCGTTGATCCATGAGATAACTCGGCCGCCGTCGCGCCTGATAGAGGTTACCCATTCCCGCCCGACGGGCACCATTTCGGCGACCATGGTTCCAGCTACTGAATCACGGGTTTGCCTGCGCGTGAATTTGCCGGTGGTCTGAAGATAGTCGTCGGTCAGCTCGCTGATTTGCAGGGTGGGATTCCCCTCGGAGGCAGAGAACAGATAGGCCTTCTGGTCGTTATCCACGAAGACGGTCATGTCGCGCGCCATCTGGCCGACGGGGCCAGCCTGCCGGACTTTTCCTTCTTCTGATCCTCGGTGATATGGATCGGCCAGCTCTTGACGTTCGGGCGGAAGCTTCCGTGATAGATGAACGGTCCGGTCGGCGTGTCCGCCGTGGCGACGAGATCCCCGCCCGGAACAGCGGGAAGCACCGTCCCGCGGTTTTGCCAGTTGAGGAGATCGGTCGAGGAATAACAGGAAACGCCGACGACATCGACGCGAGTGCCTCCTCAATTGGCGTTCACTTCCGGCAGGTAGGTTTAGCCCTGCTTGATCTCGCCATACCCATAGTAAGTGCCTTCGTGGAAAAGCACGCCGCCGCCGTGGGCGTTGATGGGTTTGCCGCTCCTGCGACACTGCGGAATTCTTCGGAAGGGCGGAAGCGATACAAGAGAACCCCTCTTTCCTGATCTGGCATAAAACGCCCCGCACCCGCCACTCCAAGCCACTGGGAGAGACGAAGCCTGCGCTCCGCCTCTCTCGCTGAAATGAATCCGGCTTACTTGCCCCAGCGCTCGAGCAGCGTCTTCGCCATGTCGGAGGGAGTCTCGGAGACGGCGATGCCGCACTCTGCGAGAATCCGCTTCTTGGCTTGGGCGGTATCGTCCTCGCCGCCGACGATGGCGCCGGCGTGGCCCATCCGGCGTCCCGGAGGCGCGGTGGCTCCGGCGATGAATCCGGCGATGGGCTTCTTGCAGTGCTCCCTGGCCCAGCGAGCGGCGTCCACCTCGGCGTTACCACCGATTTCGCCGATCATGATAATGGCTTCGGTTTCCGGGTCGTTGTTAAACATTTCCAACACCTCGCGATGGTTAGTGCCGTTGATCGGATCGCCGCCGATGCCGACGCAGGTGCTCTGGCCGTAACCGAGCTGGGTGAGCTGCCAGACGGCTTCGTATGTGAGCGTGCCCGAGCGGGAAACAACGCCGACATTGCCGCGCTTGTGAATGTAGCCGGGGGCAATGCCGATGCGGCAGCCGCCCTGGCTTTTCTCACCGCGGCCGGGGGTGACGATGCCTGGGCAGTTAGGTCCGAGCAGGCGCGATTTCGAACCCCTGAGCATCTCTTTCACGCGCATCATGTCCATGACCGGAATGCCTTCGGTGATGCAGACGATCAATTCGATTCCGGCATCCGCAGCTTCGAGGATCGCGTCGGCGGCGAAGGCCGGCGGCACGAAAATCGCGGTGGCAGTGGCTCCGGTTTCATCGACGGCGTGGCTAACGGTGTCGAAGATCGGGACCACGTCTTCAAATTTTTGACCGCCTTTGCCGGGAGTGACGCCGGCGACGACCTGGGTTCCGTAGGCGAGTGAAAGCGATGCGTGGCGCGCGCCGAAGCTGCCGGTGATTCCTTGGATCAGGAGCTTGGTGTTTTCGTCGATGAGGATGGACATGGGAAAAAGTGGTTAGTGGCCAAGGAAGAAGTTTATTGGACGGCGGCGACGATTTTGCGGGCGGCGTCGGACATGTCGTCGGCGGAAAGGATGTTGAGGCCCGAGGATGCGAGAGTGGCTTTCCCCAGCTCGACGTTGTTGCCTTCCAATCGGACAACGAGCGGGATTGGCAGGCCGGTTTCCTTGGCGGCGGCGATCACGCCTTCGGCGATGATGTTGCAATCCATGATACCACCGAAAATATTGATGAGGATGCCCTTCACGTTAGGATCGCCGAGGATGATCTTGAATGCGGCGGTCACCTGCTCCTTGGAAGCGCCGCCCCCTACGTCGAGGAAGTTCGCGGGATCGCCACCGAAGTGCTTGATGATGTCCATGGTGGCCATCGCCAGGCCGGCGCCGTTGACAAGGCAAGCGATGTTTCCATCGAGACCGATGTAGTTTAATTCATGCGCGGCCGCGGCGACTTCGCGAGGGTCTTCCTCGTCGGTGTCGCGCATCGCGGAAATATCGGGATGCCGATAGAGCGCGTTGTCGTCGAAGTTGAATTTTGCGTCCAGCGCATACACGTGGTCGTCCGTGGTGACGACGACCGGGTTGATCTCGACCATCGAGCAGTCGCACTCGATGAACAGTTTGTAAAGCGAGTGGAGCAGGCGGCCGAACTGGCGGGCGTTGGTTCCCATGTCCAGGTTGTGGCAGATCTTGCGCACCTGATAGGCCTGCAGGCCTGCCAGCGGATGGATGTATTCGCGCAGGATTTTTCCGGGCGAGTTGGCGGCGACTTCCTCGATGTCCATGCCGCCCTCGGTGGAAACGACGATGACCGGCTGGCTGGTTTCGCGATCCATCAGGATGGCGAGATAAAGCTCGCGGCTGATCGTGACCGACTCGGCGATCATCACCTTGCGCACGAGGCGGCCGTCGTCGCCCGTCTGCTTGGTGACCAGCACCTCGCCGAGCATTTGCGTGGCCACATCGCGGGCGGACTCGGCGGATTCCACGAGATGCACGCCGCCTTTGAAACCGTTTTTGAAGGTCCCTTTTCCCCGGCCACCGGCATGGACTTGGGCCTTCACCACCAAATGCTTCACCCCGAGCCACTTGGCGGCGTCGTAGGCTTCCTTGGCGGTGGCGGCGACTTTTCCTTTGGGACTTGGGACTTGGAAACGGTCGAAAAGCTCTTTGGCTTGGTATTCGTGAATGTTCATGACGGAGGCTGGGATCGTGCGCTCAAACGGAGAAGCGCGCGGACCCTATTCTCCCACCCATCGCCGGGTCAAGGCATCGTCTTGAAAAATACCGCCTGAAGCTCGCGCTGAGCACCAGAAGGTGTCAGGAGTGTCTCACGACTTCTTCGCCCTGGGGTCCGATTTTGTACCTCCCCAAGTTTCCCGGCGCCGGTTTTCCAACTTTCACTCTGCACACAAGAAAGGTCGCCGGCCCTTGCGGACCGACGACCCCTTGTTACCGCGATGCGGCGCTGGCCGCTTTTCCGCTCGCTCTTTAGTACGAAGCCTAACCAGCGATACAACGCGCAATCCCTCCCCGAACAACTCATTGCCCCGCATCGCATGGGCGATCAGGACCCAATCCTGGTTCAGGAGTTCATCGGCTTTTTTCCGGTCCAGCAGCAGACCCCGGAGTTTGGTTTGGGCCTCCGTGATGCTCTTGCCAGACGGATTTGGGCATGGCTCGCCGGAGAAGGAAAAACACCGCGAGAATGGTGGCTAATCATTAGTAAAGATAGCGGCGGCAAAATCAAATACACCCTGAGCAACGCCCCCGCCGCCACCCTTCTCCAAGAGCTTGCGGAGCATCAAGGCCAGCGGCATTTTATCGAGCGCACCTTCCAAAACTTTAAAAGCCACCTTGGCATGGCCGACTATCAAGTGCGCAAATGGCAGGCATGGCACCGGCACATGGCGATGGTCGCGTTAGCGGGACCCCTTGTGATGGAAGAGCGGATGTTCAATCGCATAGAAAAACCATTGCTTAGCACCCGAGACGTCGTGCAGATCCTCGACTGGTATTTTTGCACCCGCCCGAGCATCGAAGCGGTGATGAAAGAAGTCGAAAACCGCCACCGCCGCCGAGA
>JAYSYA010000092.1:0-15571 GCA_043716765.1 Akkermansiaceae bacterium | reverse complement strand
TGCATTTGCAGATCGAGGCGCTCGTCAATCATCCCGGCTACCTGCCCGAGCCGCTCGCCCTACCCGGCATCCACCGACTCGATTTGCCTTTCGGAGAGGAACGGGTGAACGCATGGGTCGTGTGGATTGATGACACGGCGATCTTGTTCGACTGCGGCTTCGAGTCCAACTCGTGCGTGGTCGCGCTCGATGCGATCGGCGCTCCAAATCCCGGCTGGGTCTTTGTCACCCACGGCCACCGCGACCACGTCGGCAGCATTCCCGCGCTCGTTGCGAGAGGAAATGTCGTTCAAGGTGATCAAATCGAAAACGCCCTGCCCATGCACCCCGGCGAATCCATTCGCTGCGGCGCGCTTACCGTCCGCGCCTGCGATCTATCCGGCCACGCCGATCCGGCGCTCGGCTATCACATCGACGGTCTCTCCCGCCCGGTTCTCGTCACCGGCGACGCGCTCTTTGCCGGTTCCATCGGCGGCTGCAACTCGCCAGCCATCTATCAAAAGGCACTGCGGAACCTCAAGCAAATCCTCGCCCCGCTGCCCGACTCCACCGTCCTGCTCCCCGGCCACGGCCCAGCCACGACTCTCGGCGAGGAGCGCGCGAGCAATCCGTTTTTATAACAAGAGCCGCAGTCCGGAGGTTACGAATAGAGGACCTTTTGCAGGAACAACCCGTCGGACGGGGCACAGAGCGGAGATTTTCCGCGCGGCAGGCTGGCCGGTTGATCTAGCAGTGCCGCCAAGTCGTCCAATCGTATCCGCCCCTGCGCCGCATGGACCGCGCCGCCGGTGAGCAGGCGAACCATCTTATAGAGGAAGCCGTCTCCCTTGTAAGCGATCTGATAGCCGTCTTGTAAAGTCGTCAGCTCCACCGACTCGATCGTCCTGCACCAGTCGATGTCCGGGGTCTCATTGCCGCGATACGCCGCGAAGGCGTGGAAATCGTGGCGGCCGATGTAAAGTGCGAGCGCGTCCCACAGCACGTCTGCGTCGAGCTGCCGCGGGATGTGCCAGGCGATGCCGGCTTTGAGCGGTGGCAGGACGGGATCGGTGCAAAGATCGAAATGATAGATTTTTCCGACGGCCGAGAATCGGCTGTGGAAATCCGTCGCGACCTCCTCGCAAGCCATGATCCGGATGGTGGCGGGCAGCTTGCAATTGAGTGCGGGCACCCAGTTGAACGGGTTCATGGTGGTCTCCGCCGGCGCGTCGAAATGAGCGATCTGCGCGAGGGCATGCACGCCGGTGTCGGTGCGGCCAGAGCCATGCAGCCGCAAAGGTTGTTTGGCCACCTCCTCCAGCGCGCAATGGATGATGTCCTGCACCGTATTTCCGCCTACCTGCGATTGCCAACCGTTATAAGGGCGTCCGTCGTAAGCGATGGTGAGTTTTAGGCGCATGGGTTCCTTAGGCTCATTGCGAGTTAAGCGGTCGTTTCATCACGTATTTGGACTCAATGACTGATCCGTTCTCAGTGATGGTCCGGCGCATCAGGCATCCGGTCGAGAGCAGGGGCAGCGCCGTGACAATTAGGCAAATATAGATTTTCATCGGTCGATTTTCTTTGAGGAAACGAAAGGCGGGTAGGCTTCACAAGGGAAATTTCCCCAGGCCAACGCGGCGGAAACTAACAATCTTCGCCCATCCACAGGTTCAGGATTTCCACTGCGGCGGCCTGGTCGATGATGGCTTTCTGCTGGCGGGCGTTGCGTCCCGCTGCGCGGAGTTTGGCGGCGGCGCTGGAGGTCGTCAGCGTTTCGTCCACAAAGACGAGCGGGACGGTGGGGATGCGCTCGCGGAGCCGGTCGGCGAAGGCTCGGACCTTGGCGGCGGAACTGCCCTCGCTGCCATCCATGCGGACCGGTAGGCCGATGACGAGCGTGCGGATCTGCCGGATTTCCGCCAGCCGGGCGATCCGCTCGATGGCGTTGCCCTTGCTCTTGTCGATGGTCTCGACCGGATGCGCGAGAATGCCGAAATCGTCGGTCGCGGCGACACCGATCCGCGCGTCACCATGATCGATGCCGAGCGCGGGGTGAGGAGAGTTGGCGTGCTTTGGGTCCAGAAACCCAAACTTGTCGTCGCCCCGTCGCGCTGGCAAGGGTGGATGATGGGCTCAACAATAAAAATACCCTTATTGCTCATTTTAAATTTGTGTTAGCCATCCTTCAGCAGTAAGTTGCGCCGTGTGATCTTCAGTGAGAAAATCCACCAAATCCAAACTGAACTTGAGCCATGAAAAAGCAAGAAATCGAAGCCCTCGAACGCCAGGCCCGTGCCATGGATCGTGGCGAAATCACGCCGGGCCGCGACCCCGAAATCCATCGCTTGGCTCAGGCCCGCGAATGGAAGGCCAAAACTGAAGCCGCCAAAATCCGCCGGGAGATCAACATCACGCAGGACGCCTTCGCCCGAATGCTCGGCGTTTCCCTCGGCACCGTGCGCAAGTGGGAGCGCGGAACAATCCAGCCAAGCGGGGCGGCCCGCACGCTTCTCAAAATCGCCGCCAAATATCCCGCCATCGTCCGCGAGGCCGCTATTTCCTGAATCTTATCGGCCCGCTCCTCGCTCATCCCCCCATGTGCAGATAACGGTCAATGCGACTTTGAAACTGTCCATGGGGAGCCTTTTTCAAAGTCCATTGGCCTGGTGCCACTTCCATCAGAACCACGAAATCACCTGCTCGGACACCTACTTCTTGATAGAACCGTCCGCTGGCACCACGCTCACGGAGCTTATTCCCATTTGCCATCAAATCAGTCCTAAACCGGTCTCCGCTTGGTAGTGTCTCAATTAACATTTCTTCTCCTCTCTTAATACGGCCACGTTTCACGTGATCCGTCAGGGTGAGCAGGTTTTGGTTCACCATCCCTTGAGTCACCTCGATCGCCAGCTTCCGTGTATTTAACCGTCTGTTGCGGCTCTGAGTTCAACGACCCAGCAGGATTTTTAAGTGCATTCAGCTTGGTCTCGATGGTTTGAACAGTTTTCTTCATTTCTTCCATTTCTGCGGCGCTTCGAGTCAACGCAGCAATTGTCGCTAAATCCCGCTTTCCAGCTGCTTCTGCGATCTTCTGCATCGTGATCTCGATCAATCTCGTCAATTGTTGTTGCTTCAAAGCAACAGGTCGCCCCTCCTCACAACAGTTCCCCCGGCAGCAGCGGTGACAGATTCTTGATTGCATCCGCCTGGTGGCGGTTGGCGATTAGCAGGGCGTCCGGGGTTTGGACGATGATCAGGTCGTCCACGCCTAGCAGGGTAATGCGGGTGCCGGGCAGCGCGTTGAAGACGATATTGTTTTGCGAGTCGAGCTGGGTGATTGGTTCGTTGGCGCGATTTCCCTCGCCGTATTTTTCGAGATACTTGGCGATGGAAAGCCAAGAACCTACGTCGTCCCAGTCGAAGGTGGCCTCGATGTTGAGGACGCGGTCGGCGCTTTCCATCAGCGCATAGTCGATCGAGATCGGCGTGAGCGCGGGAAATCTCGCGGCCACCGTCGCATGAATGTCTGGCGAATGGCTCAACTCGGAAACGAATCCCGCGAGCTCGGGTGAGTGGGCGGCTAGCTGCTGGACTACCGTGGGCAGCGACCAGACAAACATCCCGGCGTTCCAGGAAAACCCGCCTTGAGCCAGGAACTCCGCGGCTAGTTGCGCGTCGGGCTTTTCACGGAAGCGCTTCACTTCCACCGGAGGATGCTCGCATGCCAAGCCGACGATGTCAGCGACCTCGCCGCGCTCAATGTAGCCGTAGGACGGGCAGGCCCAAGTGGGACGAATGCCGATAGTGACGAGGCCGTTGGACATTTCCGCTGTGGCGAGGGCGTCGCGCATGACCGACTGATAGGCGGCGGTGTCTTGGATGAGCTGGTCGGAAGGCAGCACCATCATCACGGCGTCCGGATTGCGCGCGGCGACGAGGCCGATGCCGAGCGCAACGGCGGGCGCGGTGTCGCGTTTGGCGGGCTCGGCGAAAATATTGTCCGCAGGCAGCATGGTGGCGATGGCGCGGACGGCGTCGAGTTGCACCTCGTTGGTGAGGATGAGGATGTTTGAAAAAGGAACCAATCCGTCGAGCCGGCGGATCGTTTGCTCGAGGAGCGTTCCGTTTCCAAAAAGATCGAGCAGCTGCTTCGGCCGTGCATTTCGGCTTAATGGCCAAAATCTAGTTCCGGAACCTCCGGCAAGGATCAAAGCGTAGGTGTTTTGAAGGTCAGGCATCGCGCTCGGAGCCTTACGGAATCTCGCGGATTGGAAAAGCGGGAATCTCAGACATTTCGCCAAGTCACCGCGTATTGGTGGTGCGGTCCACGAGTCGCCCGTTCGAGCGCGACTAACAATTCCTCCGGCGGATCGAAGTCCGGGAACCTTTGTGCCAAGATTTATCGCGCCGTGATGGTTTGCTTACCGCGTCGTGCTGCGGATGACGGATTCGGTAAAAACAGAAAGTCAGCTCGCGGTGGCTGGCATGAAGAATTGGGACGTTTCTGGGGCAATCTGACCCGGCATTTCCCCATTTTCGATCCCTTCCCCGCCGAACGCTTCAGTAGCAATCGTTATAATAATACCCGTCACCGCCGTAATAATCTCTGCGGTAGTGGTGATCATGGTGTCCGTTATCATTCGAGACCGCATATCCGATCAAGCCTGCAGCGGCAACGCCCGCAATTGCCACCGCCGGATCCACCGTTTGCATGGGGCGGCCATGAGAATCATAAGAAGTCATGCAGCTAACACTGGAGCCTGTGATAGCGATCAGCGCAAACAACATGGTGAAGCGGAATAGCGGAATTTTGCTTTTCATGTCCTTATAGACGCGACGCCAACGCGGCTATTCAACAGGAATTTGCGAAACTCTCAGGAAGCGCAACCTCAATACCGCCGGTGGTAGCCACCATAGGAACCTCCGTAATAACGGCCACCGTAATAGGGCCTTCCGTATTGACCGCCCCGGTAGTGGCTGCGGTGATTATTATCGTTCGCCAAGGCGTATCCAAGAACTCCTGCGGCGGCGGCTCCCGCCACAGCCGCGCCCGGATCGACCGACTGCACCGGCCGACCATATCCGTCGTAGGTCGTCATGCAACTGGTGCTGGCAAGCGCACCCACTACCAGTGAGGAAAACGCGATCTGACGAAAAAATGATAAAGTTTTCATACCCTGTTACACACGCTCGGGACGCGCCCAAATGCAAGTAACTTTTTACAAAAATCTCCCGCCAAAGCCGTCGTTTCAAAACAAGCTGTTGGAATAGCGTTTGAATTATGTTCTGGGCTTTGGCCTCTTCCGAGCAGGACTCAATTGCTCAGTGATCGCCAAAATCGCCGGATGGGTGAACCGCCGCTCGGCAGTGATCGCGTAGAACCGGCTAACGACTTCCTTGGTCCGGCCGATGGGCACAAAGCCGTATCTTTCCACCACTTCGGATGCCACCACCGTGGGCACCGCGATGAACCCGTGCCCACTGGTCGCCACGATTTTCGTCAACGCCGCGTCCTCGAACTCCGCTACCACCCGCGGTTGCACGCCGGCGCTGCCAAACCATTTTTCTAAATCCCGCCGGAGGCTGCAGTTCTGGGTCGGCAGCAGCGCCGGCGCGCCGTTGAGATTTCGCGGAAAGCGGCCCTTGAGTTTTTTAGCTACGCCCGGCATCGCGCAGAACGTGATTTCCGACGTGCCTAGCAAATGGTTGAAAACCTTGCCCGCGATCCCCGGTGAAACGGGTTCGTCGGAGAGCACCACATCGAGCCGGTGGGTGTTGAGCTGCGAGACGAGGTCCGCGAGTTTCCCCTCGTGGCAAGTGAGCTGCACCGGTGGTTGGTGCTCCAGAACGGGGCGGAGGATGTCGTAACTCATCAACTTGGGGAACGAGTCCACGATGCCGACATGCAACCGCAGCGCCCGCACGCCCGGTGCCTGTTTGGTGGCGCGCAGAATTTCGCCGCCGAGGATGAAAATTTCCTCCGCGTAGCCATAAATCAGCTGGCCGAATTCTGTCAACACGAGCGAGCGCCCGCTGGGCCGGAAGAGGCTCTCTCCAAGGCTCACCTCCAGCAGTTTGATCTGCGTGCACATCGACGGCTGTGAGATTCTTAGTTTCTCCGAAGCCCGCTTCAGGCTACCTTCTTTCGCCACCGTCCAGAAATATCGGAGATGGTGGTAATTGAGAAATCCGCTTGCGGTTAATGGTTCCATTTTCTGGAATGTTTAGTGTGAGTTTTCGTATTATGCAAATTTTTTAACGTCAGGCAGGGTTTGCCCGTCAACCCGACCAAATATGAAACTGATTCTAACTCACCGCAATCACGCTCCGTCCAAGTCTATCGTCGAGATGATCGAGAATGAACTCAAAGCATTGTTACCTGATCTTCAAATCGACGAAGCCCGTGTCCGGCTCGAGCGCAGCCTCACCGACAGCCCCCCGTTCAGCGTGTCATTCCATTTGGTGACTCCCGGACCGGACGTCATCGTAAAATCCTCGGACCACACGCTACGCGCTGCCATCCTCAAAGCGGTTGAAAGGATCGCCGGCAAGATCGGCCACCGCCGCGCCAAGCGGGTGCAGCGCCAAATCAAGGACCACATCACCGCCTCACCCCGGCGTTTGACCAACTCCGCCATCAAACGCTGAATCACTCACCGATCAATTTCGTTTTCCACTCTTCTTCACAGTAACAAATGACTGAAAACCTCTGGCTGTGGGTCGGATTTAATGCATTCGTCTTCGTCATGCTCGCCCTCGACTTGGGCGTATTCCACCGCAAGGCGCACGTCGTTACCCTCAAGGAGTCCCTCACGTGGACCGCCGTCTGGGTGGTGATGGCGCTGCTCTTCAACCTCGGAGTCGCCCATTACATGGGAAATAACAAGGCGTTGGAGTTCTTCACCGGCTACGTCATCGAGAAGTCGCTGAGTGTGGACAACGTCTTCGTCTTCGCGCTGCTCTTCTCCTATTTCGCGGTGCCCACAATTTACCAACACAAGGTTTTGTTCTGGGGAATCTTCGGCGCGCTGGTAATGCGGGCGATCATGATTGCCCTCGGAGCCAAGTTGATCACGGAATTTGCATGGATTATTTATATCTTCGGAGCCTTCCTAATTCTCACCGGCATCAAGATGATCGTGAAGCGCGAGGAGGAGATTCATCCAGAGCGAAATCCCGTCGTGCGCCTGTTCAAGCGCTTCATGCCGGTCACCGGCGAATACCGCGGCGACAAGTTCTTCGTTCGCGAAAAAAACATCCTCATGGCCACACCCTTGTTCATCGTCCTGCTGCTCGTCGAGTTCACCGATTTGATCTTCGCCGTCGATTCCATACCCGCGATCTTCGCGGTCACCAAAGACCCGTTCATTGCCTATACCTCTAACGTGTTCGCGATCCTCGGCCTGCGCTCGCTCTATTTCGCCCTCTCCGGGGTGTTGGATAAATTCCACTACCTCAAGATCGGCCTCGGAGTCGTGCTATCCTTCGTCGGGGTGAAAATGCTGCTTGCCCACTCGCCTTGGAAAATCGACACGCTGGTCTCATTGGGAGTGATCGTCATCGTGCTAACCGCATCAGTGGTGGCTTCGCTGGCATGGCCCAAGAAGCCCAACAAGCTTGTGCTGCCGCTTCCCTGATCGCGTAAATCGCCAATCCCCATGTCCAGCATTTTGACAGAAATCACCAAGCGCATCGTCCACGCCGCCTGGTTCCAGCGCCTAATTATCCTGACAATCCTGCTAGCCGGCGTGCTCGCCGGGATCGAGACGGACGTGGCAACGGTGGCTTCTTACGGCCCCGTGCTGCGGACGCTGGATGTCTTCGTGCTGGGCGTTTTTATCAGCGAGGTCCTACTGAAACTCACCGCAAATTGCCCGCGGCCTTGGAATTACTTCCGTGACGGCTGGAACGTCTTCGACTTCGTCGTCGTGCTCCTCTGCCTGATGCCGATGGATTCTCAGTTCGCGGTAGTGCTGCGGCTCGGCCGGACGCTGCGTTTGCTCCGCCTTGTCTCCGCCCTGCCTAAGCTCCAGTTGCTAGTCGGCGCGCTGCTCAAGAGCTTCAGCTCCATGGGCTACGTCAGCTTGCTGCTAGGCTTGATGTTCTACATCTACGCCATCGCCGGCGTGCATCTCTTCGGCGGTCACGACAAGCAGCACTTCGGCAGCTTGCCGCAGGCCTTTTTCACACTCTTCCAGACGATCACCCTCGACGACTGGAAATTCCTGTTCGTCAGCGCGCAAGGCTCGTCCCCCGTCATCGCCGCAGTCTATTTCGTGAGCTTCATCCTGCTGGGAACCATGATCATGCTCAATCTTTTCATCGGCATTATCATGAACAGCATGTCGGAAATGCACGCCGAGCTCGATGAATACAACGAGGCCAAACGCGGAGTCGCCGAGAAAGGCAGCGCCCTCGCCGACCTGACCGCGCTCGATCGGCAATTGACAACCATGAACTCCCAACTCCAAGAACTCCGCGTGAAACTCTCACAATCCCACTCCTGAAAATGCACAAAACCTACGACGCTCAAATCCTCAACCAGAACCCGGCGACGGGGCCGAGTCTCGGGATCATTGGCGGCGGCCAGTTGGCCCGCATGACGGCAATGTCCGCCTTGCAACTCGGCTGCAACGTCGTGGTGCTGGAACGCAACCCCTCCAGTCCCGCCGCCACCCTCGCGACCCATTCATTGGTGGGCGACTGGAACACGATCGAAGCATTGCTAGAGCTCGCCGCACAGGTCGATGTGATCACCTTGGAGAACGAATTCGTGGACGCAAACCACCTCCGCGCGCTGGAAGACGCCGGCCACACCGTTTACCCGAGTTCACACACCCTGGGCCTGGTGCAGGACAAGTTCACCCAGAAGCAAACCCTCCAAGCCGTCGGCCTTCCCATCCCGCAAATGTGTGCCACGGCGGACCTGGAGGACTTGGAACGGGCTATCAGCCAGTTAGGCCTGCCGCTGGTCCTTAAGGCGCGCCGCAATGCCTACGACGGCAAGGGCAACGCCACCATCCGCACCCGAGACGACATCGCCGCCGCATGGGAAAAACTCGGCGGCCGCGCGGGAAATCCTCTCTATGCCGAGGAATTCTGCGACTTCACCTCGGAACTCGCCGTCATCATCACCCGCGGCCGGCAGGGAGAATCCGCCAGCTATCCGGTCGTCGAAACCGTTCAGGAAAACCACATCTGCCACCTCGTCCGCGCGCCCGCCGCGGTCTCGCCAGAGATCGCCAGCCGCGCCGCGGAAGTTGCCAGCCGCGCCGTCGAGGCCGTCGGCGCGGTCGGTAGCTTCGGAGTGGAAATGTTCCTCACCCGCAGCGGCGAAATCGTCGTCAACGAACTCGCCCCGCGCGTCCACAACTCCGGCCACTACACCATCGAAGCCTGCGCCTGTTCGCAATTTGAAAACCACGTCCGCGCCGTGCTAGGCCTGCCGCTCGGCTCCACCCGCATGCGCGCGCCCGCCGCGGCGATGGTGAACCTGCTAGGAGGCGTTCACGCGCCGGGCCGGGCGGGCGGACTGGATCAGGCGCTCGCGGTTCCCGGCGCACACCTCCATCTTTACGGTAAATCCATGAGCGGCGAGGGCCGCAAAATGGGCCACGTCACCGCGCTTGGCAACACTCTGGCAGAAGCGGAACAAGCTGCCATCGAATGCGCTTCCAAAATCCATTTCGGAAAAATTTCATGAAAGCAAACACCCCTAAAGTCGCCATCATCATGGGCAGCGATTCTGACTGGCCCGCCCTCAAACCCGCCGCCGACGCCTGCGCCGAATTCGACATTCCCTGCTCGATCCAAGTCGTCTCCGCCCACCGCACCCCGCTGGAGATGGTGAAATTTGCTAGAACCGCGCACACCCGCGGAATCCAAGTCATCATCGCCGGCGCGGGCGGCGCGGCGCACTTGCCCGGCATGGTCGCCAGCCTCACCCCGCTGCCCGTCATCGGCGTGCCGGTCGAGAGCAAATCGCTCAAGGGACTCGACTCGCTCCTGTCCATCGTCCAGATGCCCGGCGGCGTCCCCGTCGCGACCATGGCCATCAACGGCAGTCGCAATGCCGGACTGTTTGCCGCTAGAATCCTCGCCGCCGGCGATAAAGACCTGCTGCAGCAAATCCTCTCCTTCCAAACCCGATTGGCCACCGAGTCCAAGGCCAAGGGGCGCAAGCTCCAGGCCACTCTCAAAAATCTCCAATCCTAACCGTACTGCATCACTTTTATGGAGTTCTTCCAGTCTCTTTTCACCAGCCTGCTCTCGCCGATGGTCCTTGCCTTCGCGCTCGGGCTCTTCGCCACCCTCGTCAAGAGCGACCTCCGCTTCCCGGATGAACTCTACACCGCGCTAACGATCTATCTGTTGTTTGCGATCGGTCTCAAGGGCGGGATGAAACTCGATGGCGTGAGCCTCAGCGTGGTCGGCGGGCCACTGGTCGCCGCCATCACGCTCAGCGCGGTGATTCCCATCTGGTGTTTCCACCTGCTAAAATCTGCGGTCCGGCTCGCTCCCGCAGACGCCGGCGCGATCGCGGCGCATTACGGATCAGTCTCGGCAGTCACCTTCAGCGCGGTGCTGGCCTTTCTCGAAATGGGCAAGGTTCCGGTGGAGGGTTTCGTGCCCGCGCTGTTGGCGGTGATGGAGGCACCGGCGATCATCGTCGGAATCTTCATGGTCATGAGGACCGGAAAACGCCAGGCGTCGCGACCCGGTGACGTGAAGAAACTCTTTCACGACTTGCTGACCGGTAAGGGCATCCTTCTCCTGCTAGGAGGACTCGTCATCGGGCTGCTCTGCGGGAAAAAAGGCTTCGAGCAGGTAGCGCCTCTCTTCGACGCCCCGTTCAAGGGCGTCCTCACCCTGTTTCTATTAGAAGTCGGACTGGTCACCGGACGCCGCCTGCATGACTTGAAAACCGCCGGTTGGCGGCTCGTTGCCTTCGCGCTGATCATGCCGGTGATTCACGGACTGCTAGGTGCCGTGGTTGGCAAATGGTGCGGACTCAGTCTCGGCGGCTCCACGGTGCTTGCCACCCTCGCCGCCAGCGCCTCCTACATCGCCGCACCCGCCGCAGTGCGCATCGCCCTGCCCCAGGCGAGTCCCGCGCTCTACCTCACCTCCTCGCTCGCGATCACCTTTCCCTTCAACATCGTGCTCGGCATCCCGCTCTATCACGCCTTCGCCAAATATCTTTTTAACGCCTGACCCATGAAAACCACCAACCTGATCCTGCTCACCATCATCGCCGAGGATGAGCTTGAAAGCCGCCTCATCGCAGACCTGAAAAAGCTCGGCGTCCGCGGCTACACGGTCTGCACCGTCCGCGGCGAGGGCCACCACGGCCTGCGGGCCAGCCAGTGGGAAGGCGAAAACATCAAACTCGAAGCCATCGTCGACAGCGACCTCGCAGATGCCATCAGCGAGCACATCGCCAACGCCTACTTCCCGCACTTCGCGACGATTCTCTACCTCCTGCCCGTGCAAGTCCTGCGCGAGGCAAAATTCACCCAGCCGTAACTACACAATTCCTCAACTCTAAAGCGTTCCTTGCAGGTGCCAGATGCTCGAAACAGGCGGTGAGACATCACGCCCAACCCCCAGAGTGGCGCGGGGCTTGGTGCGAAGGCGGCCAGCGGGTTTTGACCTGTCATCTTGGGCAACCCGGAAAAATCAGTGCCCCAAAGAAGCCCATGAAATCACAAGATGACCCACCCCGTGAGGGCTTCCCAGCCCATCCGCCATTCTCTCTCATGACCGCTACCAGACCAGCCACAACCAAGAGTTTACCAGCATCCGCACTACCAAGAACATCAATGCCCTAACTTGCTCGGGCGCGGTTCCAAAATCAAAAGTGGCGCGCTGAAGAGGCGGTCGGCCATAGGCCAAATGGATAGAACTGCTAAGTTTCGGAGCCCCTCGTTTTTCAAGCTCACCCCGCCTGTTTGGCGATTTCCGCGAATGCCGGACCGACTTGGGTGTCAGTCCATTTACCTTCAATACTGAGCGCTCCCTGATAGCCGGTCTCGCGCAGAACGCGGAAAAACGGCCGGAAGTAGGCCGCCACGTAAGTCCGGCCCGAGCGGCGCTGCGAGCCAACTTGGAGAATCCGGTCGGACGATTTCACCGCCTTGAGCGCGGCGCGGTTATCTTGCATCGTTTCTGCGAAGGGCTTTTCGCAAGACACGTCGCAGCCGGCCGCGATCGCCTCGATGGCGTGGGTGGCGTGCTGGAAATCCGCAGTGGAAATGATGACCGCGTCCGGTTTCGCCTTTTCGTAAAGCTCCTCGTTGTTGCGGTAAGTCGGGACTTCCTGGCCAAAGTTTTTGGTGAAATACGCCTTTCGATTCCTCGCGGCGGCGGCTCCAGATGTCGGATACACCAACGATCTCGCAATTGAACTGATCCGCCACCGCTTTGTAAGCGGGCAGCAGCGTGCTGCTCAGGCGGTCGGATAACCCGATGATCCCGATGCGGATGCGCTCGTTCAGGCCGGCCACGCGGGCCTGGGCGCGGGCGGATGAAAAGGTTTGGGACGCAAGCAGCCCGAGGGTGCCGAGCGAGCCGGGGCGCGGAGGATTTCACGACGATTCATGTGAGGATGGTATTTGGAGGGGTGACAGAGAGAAAATTCCATGGCGCTAGTTCTGCCGGACTACGCCACCGCCGTCACGGAATCGTTAAAATCCATCGAAAACCAAGAAAATGCGACTTTGGGCTTGCAACCCCCGGCCCATCCCTTAACACCTGCCTCCCGAATTATGGCTAAGAAAAGTTGGATCGCACGCAACGCGCGCAAAAAAGAAACTGTCGAGAAATACGCTGAACTCCGTCTCAAGCTCAAAGCAGCGAAGGACTATGTCGGTCTTTCCATGCTCCCGCGTGACGCGAGCCCGACCCGTCTCGTCAACCGCTGCGAAATCACCGGCCGCCGCCGTGCGTTCCTGCGTCGCTTCCGCCTCTCCCGGATTACCTTCCGCGAACTTGCCTCCGCCGGGATGCTCCCAGGCGTGACCAAGTCGAGCTGGTAAACTGACAGCTTTACGCTATTTTACTAACGTGGGACGGACACACCCGTTCCCACGTTCTTTTTATGCCAATTTACGAATACGTTTCAGAAGCTTCCGAAGACCCGGAGCATAGTTGCCGCGTTTGCGCCCGAGGATTCGAGCTCAGACGCCCCATCGACAGGTCCCCCTTGGTGCTCTGCCCGCTTTGCAAAAACCCGGTCAAAAAGGTCATCTCGCGGATCAACACCCCGACGATCACCAAGCCGCTCTCCGTGAGCGATGCGAAGAAAGCCGGTTTCACCATCCTCGAGCGGCGCGACCAAGGCGTTTACGAAAAACTCTGACGCCGTGATCGCCGAATTTGTTCCCAATTTCCTGGCCGCCGCCGGACAACACGACTTCCCCTCACCCGGGCAGTCGATGCTCTACATCGCCGGCATCATTTTCTTCCTGTTGCTCAACGGTTTCTTCGTCGCGTCGGAGTTCGCCATCGTGAAAGTCCGTCCGAGCCAGTTGGAGGCACTCTCCAAAGAAAACGGCTCCGATACCAAGCTCGCCCTGCACGTCGTCAACCATCTCGACGGCTATCTATCTGCCAATCAGCTAGGCATCACGATTTCCTCGCTCGCCCTCGGTTTCCTCGGCGAGCCGTTCGTGAAAGCGCTGGTCTATCCGTTGTTAGCCTCCACCGGCATGCCGCAAACCTGGATCTACTGGATCTCGCTGATCGTGGCCTACGCATCGTTCACCTTCCTCCACGTCGTCATCGGCGAGTTGGTTCCCAAATCCATCGCCATTCGCAAAGCGGTTCCCGTGACGATGTCGCTGGTCGGTCCGCTTCATCTTTTCTTCAAGGGATTTCACTGGGTGATCGTCTTTTTCAACGGCACTGCCAACTGGCTGCTCAAAAACATTTTCCGGATCGACCCGATCAGCGAAGGCGAGCACATCCACTCGGCCGAAGAGCTCGCCTTGCTCGTCACTCAGAGCGGAAAATCCCAAGAAGTCACCGAGACCGAACGCGAGATCCTCATCAATGCCCTCGGCCTCAACGAACTGTGGGTGCGCGACGTGATGACTCCCCGCAACAAGGTCGTCATTCTCGATGCCGACCAACCCTTCGAAAAGACCTTGGAAATCGCCATGCGCAGCAAGCACACCCGATTCCCGCTCGTCAAAGGCCACCTCGACCACGCCATCGGCCTGATTCACATCAAGGATTTGTTCAAGCTCATCAAGGAGCCCGACCCCGATCTGATGCGGATCAAGCGCGAGCTGAAAATCGTCCCCGACACAATGCCGCTGGACACCTTGCTGCGGTTTTTCCTCCACGAGCACGCCCACCTCGCGATGGCCGTCGATGAATTCGGCACGCCCGTCGGCATCGTTTTCCTCGACAACGTGATGGAAGAACTTGTCGGCGACATCCAAGACGAATTCGACAACGAGCGCTCCTCATTTACCCGCATCAATGACGACGAATTCGTCATCGAAGGCGCCATGACCCTCAACGACCTCGCCGGCCACGTCCCCGAACTCTTCCTCGAAAGCGGCGAAGTCACCACCGTCGGCGGCTATCTAACCCAACAACTCGAACGCTTCCCCGAAGTGGGCGAAACCGTCGAAGTCCTCGGCTACGAAGCCCGCGTGACCAGCACCGACGGCCGCCGCGTCGGCCAAGTCCACTTCCGCAAGCTGGTGCCAGCCGTGGAGGAAGAGTCCGAAGAAGGCTGAGGATAAGGAGTGCTGTGCACCTGCCACAAATCCGGCCAAGCGCGTTAACCTAGAAAGAGAATTGGAACCACGGATGCACGCGGATCATCCACTCGATGATTAGAGAAACAGCCACAAGTTTCTTGATGATCCGTGTTCATCAGCGTTCATCCGTGGTTCTCTTTTCCTCTGCAGGGATTAAGTCAAAGTCCCCGCCAAGGCCCGCACAGCCCGCCCCGAGGTTGATGCAGGATGCGACCGTGCGGAACGCTCCGAGGTCCGCAGGAGCCGATGCCAAGGTCTGTCCAGATCTTACCAAGGTTCGCAAGAAACCGTGCAAAGGTGCATCCAGACCGCTTCCAAGGTTCGTATGAGATAATGCCAAGGTTAGTATAGAACGTCCCAAGGGCCTTACGAGATCGTGCCGAGGCTCATCCAATCTCGGCCGTCCAAAGAAGCAGTTTTTGCCAGTTCCAGTAGCAATTGAAAAAAGCCGTTATTCCGTTGCTACCCGCCACCTGTCCCTTGATGCTATCAGGAGTGGGAACATTCCCGTCCCCACTTCTCCTCAATCATCTCAACGAAGCGGTAACCTGCGAGAAGGCTTTGTGAGGAGTCAATTGTGTCGGGACCCAAGCCTGACCATCTTTTTTCCGCAGGTCAGCATCCCAGAATCTCTCCGCGATATCAGGCACGGCATGTCACTCGAAATCGCACCACCGCCTCCTTTATCGTCGTGACGATGGCGCTTGGAAAATCGCGCGACTCTCGCCCTGAATAGGTTTCCCGCGAAACCGACGACAGACTCAGCGCAAGCCACATATCCGGGCCAGCCATTTGATCAAAGCCGCCAATTCCCG
>JAYSYA010000091.1:0-1753 GCA_043716765.1 Akkermansiaceae bacterium | reverse complement strand
GGGATGATCCGGTACTCGTCCAGCAAGCGCCGCGGCCCTAGCAGGTGCGAGCCTTGCGGGTCGATTAGGAAATAACCGGAAAGCGCGCGGCGGCCGAGCAGCATCGGGCAGAGCATTTCGGAGCGGTCCGCCAGGCTGAGGAGAATGCTCCAGCGGAAGCCGCCCGGCAGCACGGCGGTGGTCTCGATGAAGATCCTGTTTCTAGCAGCCCCGGTGGAACTGCGGACCCGCGCAAGCCGCGCCACGGGAGCTTCGCAGGAAATCAACTCCGCGTAGTGATTGGTGGTCGTGAAACGGACGGTTTTTTCGTCCGCCGATAGCTTGACGTTTTCGGCGTGGATGCTGGAACTGCGGGCACCGCTGTCCGTCTTTGCATTCAGCGGGGAAATCCTGAGATCGGGCAGCGCGATCCATTCCCGGCGGCCGATGACTAACCGCGGCATGCCGGTCCCGCGCCACGGCAAGCCGAGCGAGGCGGCGAGGTCCCTGGACGTGGACTCGACGGGCAGCGGGACGGCTTTGAAGATGGGTTTCACGGATTGAGGAGCGAGGCCGCCATGGCGCGCGCTTGTTCGCCACCGCCACCTAACATGCGAACGAGTTCCTGGATGCGGGTTTCCCCCAGCACCGGATAGAGCCGCGAGCGGGTGCGGCCGCCCGACACTTCCTTCTCCACCACGAAATGGTGGGTGGCGATGGCGGCGACCTGCGGGAAATGGGTGATGGCCACGACCTGATGGCGGGTGCCGAGCGCCGCCATTTTCCGGCCCACCGCGCGGGCGACCTCGCCGCCGACGTTGGCGTCGATCTCGTCGAAAACCATCAGCGGCGTGGCGTCCTGATCGGCGAGTGCAGATTTCACCGCGAGCATCACGCGGCTGATTTCGCCGGAGGACGCGATCTGGCGGAGAGGAAGAAGCGGCTCGCCGGGGTTTGGGCCGAACTGGAATTCGATGGATTCCAAGCCTTGCGGTCCGGGTTCCAGCAGCGTTTTCAGCGGGGCTTCGAATGAGGATTGTTTGAAGCCGAGATCCTTGAGCTGGCCGGAAATTTCCTTCGCGAGCTTCGGCGCGGCCTTGCGGCGGAGAGTGCCGAGCGATTTGCCGGCGGAGTCTAACTTCGTGCGGCAGGCGGCGAGCTCGCGCTCCAGAGTTTCGAGTTTTTCGCCACGGTTTTCGATGGTGTCGAGGCGGGCGGCGGCGGCATCGCGGCGGGCGAGCACGTCGGTGAGCGAGGGGCCGTATTTGCGCTTGAGCGATTCTAGCAAATTGACGCGCTCTTCAAGTGTTGCGGCCTCGGCGGGATTGATGTCGAGCTCGTCGGCGTAGTCGGCGAGGTTGCCTTCGAGGTCCTGGAGTTCGAGGCAGGCGGTTTCTAACGAAGCGGTGCGCTCGCGGATCGATGGATCGAGTTTTTCGAGATCGCGGACGAGGCGCTGGACTTCGGTGAGGCGCTCGAGAATCCCGTCATCGCCGTTGAGCGCGGCGGTCGCGGCGGCGGCGGCTTCGACGAGGCGGCTGGCATTGGAGGCGCGGCGCCAGCGGTCTTCAAGGTCCTGCTCGTCCTCGGGTTTGAGATTTGCTCCATCGATTTCCTGGAGCTGATAGCGGAGCAGCTCGAGTTCTTGCTCGCTGGCGTTTTCCGCATAGCGGATTACCTCGAGCTCGGCGGCTTTGGTGCGCCACGAGCGGTAGGAATCGCGATAGCTGGCAACGGCGGAGTCCGCGTCGGCGTAGGCGTCGAGCATGGCGAG
>JAYSYA010000010.1:0-2225 GCA_043716765.1 Akkermansiaceae bacterium | reverse complement strand
CCGACGAGCTTGCGGATATACTCCACCTTCTGCTCCGGCATGAGGTCGCCGACGGCTTCGTCGATGCCCGCTTGTTTGGCGATGGCGGAGGCGGTGCGCTGGTTATCACCACTGAGCATGATGATCTTCTCGATCCCGGCGGCATGAATGAGACGGAGCGCTTCGGTGACCTCAGGGCGCAAGGTATCGGCAATGGCAATGATGCCGAGGATCTTGCCCGCGCATCCTTCATGCGGCGTGTGGCCGAGTACGGCGAGGGATTGGCCCTTCGCTTCGATGCCTGCCAGGATGGATTTGATCTCCGGGCTGCAAACTCCAGCTTCATGGGCCATGCGGTGGTTCCCGATGAAATGCGGGTGGCCGCCGATGGTGGCCCGGGCTCCCAGTCCAGTGGCGGATTGATAGTAGGCCACCGGTTCGAAATCGAGATTGCGTGAGCGGGCGGCCTCCACGATGGCGACCGCGAGCGGGTGTTCGGAGTGGCTGTTGATCGAGGCCGCGAAACGGAGGATTTCCTCTTCGGAGAATTCGCTGGTCGAGATGACACCGGTGACCTGCGGCTTGCCTTGGGTGATGGTGCCGGTTTTATCCACGGCGAGTGCGCGGAGTTTCCCGACCGTCTCCAGATAGATTCCGCCTTTCACCAACACTCCCCGGCGGGCGAGGGCGGTGAGACCGGAGACGATGCTCACCGGTGTGGCGATGACCAGCGCGCACGGGCAAGCGATGACTAACAAAACCAGCGCCCGGTAGATCCATGGATTCCATTCCTGCCCCATCAGCAGCGGGGGTAGCACGGCGACGAGGATGGCTGCGATGAAAACAACGGGCGTATAAATTGTGGCGAAGCGGTCCACCCAGCGCTGTGTGGGCGGCTTCTGATCCTCCGCCTCGCCGACGAGTCGGATGATCCGGGCGAGGGTGGAATCTCCCGCTGCCTTGGTCACGCGAGCCGTGAGAGATCCTTCTTGATTAACCGTGCCCGCGAAGACGGGATCGCCGGGCGCCTTGTCTACCGGCACGGACTCACCGGTGATCGGAGCCTGATCGACGGAGGAATTTCCTGAGATCACCTCGCCGTCCAGTGGGACGCGGCTGCCGCTTTTGATTCGGATTTCCGCGCCGATTGCCACCTCCGCCACCGCGGTTTCACGCCCCGTGCCATCCGCCCCGATGACGATGGCGGTGGGTGGGGAAAGTTCCAAAAGCGCCTGCACCGCGCGCCGCGCACGGGTGGCGGCCCAGGATTCGAGGAGTTCTGATAGAGAGAAAAGGAAAACCACGGCGGCGGCTTCCCCCTGCTCGCCAATGATCCATGCGCCCGCGACGGCGACGGTCATGAGCACGTTCATGTCCAGCCGCTTCGCTAGCAAAGCTTTCCATGCCGCGGGAAAAACGAGGAGGCCGCCAGCCAGCGTGGCGATGGTGAATAGCAGCGTTTCCAGCCAAGCGGGGCCGATGGCCATCCAGCCGATCACCAGTCCGGCACCGCTCAGGATGCCGGCGATGGCTACGAGAACACCCTGCGGCAGCGGGCTTTCATCGTGGCCATGTTCGCAGCCGCAGGATGGGGCTGCGGTTTTGGATGCGTGGTGGTCGGACATGGGAAAGGATTTCAAATGAATCCGGGGACCGTGTGCGGTCCCCGGACTTGAGGGGCGGATCAGTGCTTATGCCCTTCGTGGCCTTTTGCATCCCCGCCGTGGTCGCAGGTGCAGGCATATTCGAGATGTTCGCAAGTCGGGCACTTGGCGAGGTTGAGGCTGAACTTCGCGCTGGCCGACTTGGCATCCGGAGTGGTCTTGATTTGCACGACTACGGGGAGTTCTTTGCCTTCCGGAATGGTTTTGTCGGAAACGAGTTTGTCGCCCTCCTTGGCGAAGGCGAGTTTGGTGGGGTTCGCACGGTCGCCCATGGTAACGGTTACCACTTGAGCGGCTGGCGCGATGACTTTGCCTTTGTCATCCAGGAAGCGAATCTCGATTTTCTTGTCTGCATTGATCACGAACTCGGCGTGAGGTTCGATGGCATCGATGATGCGGCCTCCGTTAGGGGCTTTGATTTTCTCCGCGGCGGTGGCGAAGGCGAGGCTGGCGGCGAGCGCGGCGATGATTGCGATTTTGGTTTTCATACTGTTTGTTTTTCTATCGGTTGGTTTTTGGAGATTGGAGCTGGGCATGGCGGTTGGAAACCGCCGCCACATTTAGTGGGAGGCGGCGGATTCG
>JAYSYA010000090.1:0-15659 GCA_043716765.1 Akkermansiaceae bacterium | reverse complement strand
TTTAAAAATCGCCACCGCGCCGCGCCACCAGACGTGTGGGCCGAAGAGCTCGCGTAAGCCGCCTTTTCCCAAACCGAAGGCGCGGTAGAGTTCGCAGCGCGGATCGGCGATGCGGGCGACGCCACTGCGCTCGCCGAGGTAACGGGTTTCCTTGCCGTTTTGCAGCATGTGGACGAGCACCAGTTCCGCGTTGTGGGCTTTGGCTTCTTTCTGAATGGTTTCCAAGCTGCGGAGGATCTGGCGGGTGAAGGTGCAGCCGAAGTGGCGGAGAAACACCAGAGCCAGTATTTTGGAATCGGAAGCCTCGGCGAGGGTCTGGCCGCTGGAAAGATGATAGGTCGCGGCGGCTTCGGAAATGCTGTATGGCTGGGAGCGGGTCGGCGGCACTCCCGCGTAGGCCCGCAGGCAGGCCCACAGAATAGCCACAAACGGACCCCACCAGATGAGGTCGTTCACCAGCATCATCCCGACCGACCGCAGCGCGATATGACCCTCGACAAGGGCGACTGCGAATCCGATCCCGCCGAAAGTGAACTTCGCGAATCCGCAGAGAACAAGCAGCCAATGCTGGATCGGATTCTTCGCGGCAAGGAGCAAGCCGATGCCGAGAACGCCGATGACGATGCCGAAGCCTTGCCACAGGACCGGGTGGTTCAGCGGCTCCATTCCCGTCCAATCGAACCACAAGTGCGGCCAACAGATCGCCCAAACGGCGAAAAGCAGGTGATAGAGCCCGGCCGCCAGCAGGACTTTTCGCATCCAGCACGGAGATTGGCAGCGGCCGTTATCGCAGGAAAATGACATGGCGCATGGTAAATGGCATTTCCACCCGCGCAACCCGCGCTTTGGCTACCGTTTCAAACTTGCGATGAAGGCGGAGAAGAACTCCGCCCCTTGCTGCAACGCGGAAATTTCGATGAATTCATCCACCGTGTGCGCCTGATCGATCGAGCCGGGACCGATGCAGATGCTGGGGATCCCGCCGCTGGATAGATGCGCGGCGTCGGAAAACCACGGCGCGCCGGCCAGTCCGGTGGCTGGGTCCGTGGCGAGCAGCGCCTGGATCATCGGGTGGTCCGCCGCCGTTTCCATCGGCGGGTTTTCATGCGGTTTGACGATTTCAATCGGTAGGTCGAAAAACGCGAGGGTCTCTGTGAGCAGTTTCAAAGCGCCGCCCTCTGCGGCGAGTGCGGGAGTGATGCGGATGTCGATTTCCGCTTCTGCCAGATCCGGCACGATGTTAGGTCGCGCGCCGCCGCGGATCATCCCGACGTTCATCGTCGAGCGGCCGAGCACCGGATGGGTGAAGGTGGCGAGCTGGCCGCCGAGGTGGTGGTCGAGTTGGTCGAGCGCGCGGGTGAGTTTGAGAATCGCGTTTTCACCGCGCTCCGGCTGCGAGCTGTGCGCGGCTTTGCCGGTGGCCCGCAAGGTCGCCCACAGCGAGCCTTTCGTCACGTGGACGACCTGCATTGAGGTGGGCTCGCCGACCAGCGCGAAGGTGTAATCCTTGCCGTGCCGTTTCACAAAATCCTTCGACCCCCATTGGCCGGATTCCTCGCCCATGAACGCCACGAAATCCACCGCGACCGGCAAATCCGCCAACACGTCCTGATGGTCATGGAGCGCCCACAGCATCGCCGCCATCGGACCTTTCGTGTCGGACGCGCCGCGGCCCCAGAGTTTGCCGCTGCGGATCTCGCCGCCGAAGGGCGCAATGACCATCCCGCCGACGCCGACCGTGTCGAGATGTGGTCCTAGCAGGATGCGCGGCCGCCCGTCGAGTGGGGCGAAGCGGGCGATTAGGTTCGGTCGGCCGGGCTTGATTTCCTCAAGCACGACATCCGCGCCGATTGATTCCAGCCAGCCTGTCAGAAAGATGGCCAGCGTTTCCTCGCCGGTCTGTTCGGTACCCGGCGCGTTGTCGGGATTGACCGAGGGAATGCGGACAAGCTGCTGGAGGAGGGAAACAACGTCTTGGCTCATGATGGGAGAATCGGCCGAACCGGGCGGTGGAAGCAAGGTCTTACGTCAAAGGCTGCGCGTGGCCGCGTCCTGCCGGTGGTAAAACTCCTGATCTCCACCTGCGGATGCCGGGCAAGCACGCCGCGGATTTTTCCTCTGTTGCGGCGGACAGGCCAAAACGCAGATCACTCATGTGTTGGGTGGATTTTGGGTTTCCAAGGGCGTCTGTAGTTTTTCAAATTCGTTGAAGCACAAAAACGCTCACCGGTGTCCGCGAGCAGTTCTTACTCCGCGCGGGAGAGACGGGTGATGCCGCGCTGAAGGAGTTGAGCGTCCACGGCCGTGGAGACCGCGTCATCCAGATAGACGGTGAAGTCTTCCTCGGCGAACTCGATGGAATGGCGCTCGTTCAAGTTGCTTTTGAACGCGGCGATGAGGCTTTTCATGTCCTTGATTTCGTTGCCGTTCACCCTGCGGACGATGAGGTTGCGCAGGCTTTCGTAGCCAACGGTGGCGGGGGTGGGAATGGAGCCGCTGAGGAATACGACGCGGTTGATCTTGCCCTCGTATTTCTCGGGGTTTTCCATCGCGTCGAGGAAAGGGAGCGGGGCGCGGCTCTGCCAGTTTTCGCCATAGGCTTCCAGCAGCGGGCGGGAAAGCTCTTGGAAGACGAGGCCGCCTTTGATCAGGAAGTTAGGGGCTTTGCCGAAATTGTAGGCGGGGACCAGGCGCGCGTTTTCCTCCTCGCGGGTGAGCACGGGTTTGATCTCTAGCGGCTGCCCCTCGCGCAGCAACGAGAGGGTGACGGACTCGCCGGTGGACTTCTGCCCGCGGATGAGGTGGCCCCAGAACAAGCTGCCGTAGTGCGGGTGCTGATAGTAACCGCGGCGGTCGATCGCCTGGCCGTCGATGGCGAGCAGGACGTCGCCCTTCCTGACGCCGGCGGCCTCGGCGGCGCCGCCCTTGCGGACGGATTGGATATAGATTCCGCCTTGGTCGTCGGCGAGTTTCAGCCATTGGCGGAACGAAGCGTCTTCGGTGCGGGCGATGGAAATTCCGAGGCTGGGGAACCCCTGATAGTCGTCGTCCGCGCTTTCCTGGAGGAAGCGGGAAATGATGTCGGTGGAGGCGACGTCGCAGATCTGGTCCTTGGAGTTATAACTGATGAGCACGCCGGTGAGTTTTCCCTCATGGACGACGGGAAGCGAATAACTGCTCGCGGCGCTCTGCATGGACGCCTTGACGAGATAGGTTAGAAAGCCGTGTCCGGGGAGGAAATTGGAGGTGACGTCGATGCTCTGGAGGCTGCCGGGGGTGAGCAGCGTCTGGCCGTTCTCCTCGATCTGCAAAATTTCCAGGGCTTGGCCGATTTTCGGCGGCGCGGTGATTTCGAGCGGGGTGGTCTTTTCAAACAGGAGCTTGCCTTCCTTTTCGTCGGCGGGAGCTAGCAGGGCGAGGTTCGCTTCGTAGTCCACGGCGATGACTTTAGCCTGCGCGAAATGGGTGCCGTCGGGTGATTCGAATTCGAGGTAGGTGGCGTCCGCGACGAGTTCGGAGGTGGTGAGGACGCGCTGCGGGCCGACGATGGCGGCGAGGGCGCGGCGCTGGTTAGGCGGGTTTTTTTCCCAAGGCTGGCCGGGATTCCAGGATTGCTGGGTGGCGTTGATGCGGACCACGGAAGTCTTGAGGTCCGCGTGGGGCGGGGCGACCACTTCCGCGGGGACGGCGGGTATCTGGGAGGCTGGCTCGGATTTCCTCGGCTCGCAGGCGGTGAGGACGAGCAGCAGGGGAAGCGTGTGTAAGGGGCGCATAAGAGGGAGTTTTGAATTCTGACAGAATCATCAATTAGACGAGGCCGAGCACGTCTTGCATGTCATAAAGGCCGACCGGCTGGTCTTCCAACCAGCTGGCCGCGCGGACCGCGCCAGCGGCGAAGGTCATGCGGGACGAGGCCTTGTGGGTGAGCTCGACGCGCTCGCCGTCTGCGGCGAAGAGAACGGTGTGGTCTCCGACCACGTCGCCGCCGCGGAGCGTGTGCATGCCGATTTCGCGCGGCTTGCGCGGGCCGATGTTGCCGAAGCGGCCGTGGGCGACGTCGTCCTGATAGGAGGTGCCGGTCTCCTCGTTGAGGATTTCAAGAATGCGGCGGGCGGTGCCGGAGGGCGCGTCGATCTTGTGCTTGTGGTGCATCTCGGTGACCTCGATGTCGAAGCGGTCCTGGGTGAGAATACGGGCGGCATGGCGGGTCAGCCAGAAGAGGGTGTTCACGCCGACGGAGTAGTTCGCGGCATAGACGATGCGGATGGATTTCGCGGCTTGGAAAATCACGGCGCGCTCGGCGTCGGTGTGGCCGGTGGTGCCGATGACCAAGCTGGTGCCATGTTTCACGGCAGCCTCGACGAGCGTGGTGGTGAAGCAATGGATCGTAAAATCAATGGCGCAGTTGGCTTGGGAAATTGCGGATTCCAGGTCTTCGCCGGCGTCATGGGTGGTGACGACGGGGACCTGCGCCAAGGCGGCGGCTTGGATGACGGCTTGGCCCATGCGGCCGGATTTTCCAGTGACGAGGAGGTTTGGCATAACAGTTTGAGAGTTGAGTTTGAGATGGACCCGGTCAGTCCTCCCAGATCATGTGCTTGAGCTGGAGTTGGCTGGCGCGGGTGGCGGCTTCTTCGGCGCGGGGACCTTTGAAGGAAGCGATTTTTTTGGCAACTGTAATGGCGACCGGCCAGCGTTCGGCTTTTTCCAACAGGGCGAGCGCACGGAAACCGCAGCGTTCGAAATACTCCCACTCCGCGGGCGGGGTGGTGGTTTCGAGCACGGAGTGATAGGCTTGGAACGCCTGTTTTTCGCGCTTTTTGGACGGGTCTTTTTCGTCAGGCAGTTGTTCGAGGGTGGTGCCGCGGAGGTATTGCAGGCGGTTGAGCAGGGCGGGTTGGGTTTTGGCGTGGGCGAGGAGCTTGTCATAAACCGCAAGCGCCTCCACCAGCGATGCGGGGTTGCCGCTGCCTTGGGCATACAGCGCTTCGCCTAGCAACAGGCCGGCGGGCAGGTGGAGTGGATCGTCTGCGGGCAGCGCTTTGGTCCATTGAGCGAGAAAGGCCGAGGCTTCCGCAAGGCGGTAGATGTCGATGAGGTGGCGGGCTTTTTCGAGGGCGGCGATGGAGCTGACCGGTCCTTGGGTCTGGATCACCTTGTCGAAAAGAATCAGCGCTTCTTCCTTGGATTGCGGTGTGCCGCCGAGCGCCGCGGCGCGCGCGGCTAACAGCCATGCGGCTTGCGCGCGGGCGGGGTTGGGGTCCGCAGCCGCGAGTTTTTCGAGGACCAGCCGGGCCGGGTTGTAACTGCCCGTCTGGAAAAGATTCCGCCCGAGCGTGAGCGCCGCTTCGGCGGCGGCGGGGTCGGCCGGGTAGGTGTCGATGATGGAGCGGGCGGCGGCGGCGATGGTGGCGGCGGAATCGTTTGATAGATCGGAAATGTGCAGCCGGGCCAAAGCGAGCCGCGGGGCGGGCAGGGCGACGGATTTTTCCGCCGCGGCGGATAGAATTTCCGACTGCGTCTTGGCGAACGCGAGGTCGGGCGGGACGCTTGCCAAGGCCGCTTCCAGTGCGGCGAGGCGCGCTTCCGGCGCTCTGGCGTGATCCGGAAAACGGGTGAGAAACTTTTCAAGCGCCGTCCGGGCGGCGCTTGCAGGGGCGGCGGAGAGCGCCCTTTCCAGTTCAAGATCAGATTCTAACGACTTGTCCGGAGCGCCGCCCTGCTGCTGAATGAGCGTGACTCCCTTGTTGTCTCCGCTGCGGAGTCGGGTGATGGCGGCTTGCAGCTTCGCGGCTCGCGCCTGATCGCCGGTTAGGGCGAGCGCGGCCTCGTCGAAAAGCTGGATCGCCTGTTTTGAATCTCCGTTCAGGCTGGCGGCGCGGGCCTTGAGAAAAGTGGCTTGGCCCCTGAGGGCAGGGGATTTTGCGGTTTCCCGGAAGGTGTCGAGAATCGCGAAGGCTTGGTCGGTGGAGCCGGCATCGAGAAACCAGCGGGCAAGTTGATAGAGCGCGCGGCTGGCGGCGGGGTGGCCGGGATTTTCAACCAGCAGGCGGCTCAGCAAGTGCTTGGCCTCGCTTCGTGATTCCAGAGTGGCCATGCGGTGCAGTCCAACAGCGCGGGTGTAAATGGAGAACGCGAGCAAGTCTGTCAGCTCGTTAGGCGCGGTGTAAGTGGGCCATGCGCCGACGGCGGCCGAGCCGTTGTCCGTCGGAGTGGTGGCAATCGGGCCGACGACAGGCAAGACGGGCGGCGTGATCCATTGGCCGATGCGTTCGAGGATCGGATCGGTCGCGGCGGGCTTTACGGGAAGCCACTGGAGGAGCCGCTGGAAAATGGCCTCGAGGACCGGGGATTCGGTGTTTGCTTCCAAGAAGGTGAGCAGGGAGTTCGCGGCGACATCGGGATTTCCCTGTGCCGCGATTGCATCCGCGAGGCCGATGGCGGCCAAATGGTAGCGCGGCAGTGATTGGCCTTGCGGATGGTTGACGAGCGCTTGGAAGCCTGCTTCCGCGGCGGCGGGACGTCCTTCACGGAGCAGCAGCTCGGCCTCGAGAAACGCCGCGAGCGGGCGGTCTCGCGCCGCGATCGCTGGTGCGCTTGGCATGGCTTGGCGGGCGTCCGCAGCGCGCTTGAGATCGAGCAGGATTTCTACCTGGTAGAGCTGGATTTTCGCAAGTGTCGCGGCGTCGGCTTCCGGGATGATTTTGGCCAGCGTGTCGAGCGCGTTGTCGGCTTGGCCGAGCGCCATTTGCAGGCTGGCCAGGGTAAATCCGCTTTCGATGCGATGCGGCGCTGCGGGATTTGCTAGCAACTCGGAAAATATTCCGGCGGCCTCGGCAAAGCGGTTCTGCCCGGCAAGCGCCTGGGCTTTCCAAAACGGGGATTGCGGGTTTTTTGCGACCACCGACTGCTCGAGCAACTCCAACGCCTCGGTGGGATTTCCCGCCCGGATCAGGGACTCGGCGAGGCGGAGCACGATCGTCGATTTCGCCTCGGGATTGAGCGACGGGTCGGCAAGTCCTTCCCGGAAATGCAGTTCCGCGACTTCCCACAATCCGGCGCTCAGCGCCTCATCTCCTTGTCGCGTGAGCGCGGCCAGTCCTTGGCCAAGCAGGGATGGCTGCTGGGCGAGCAGAAATAGCGGGTAAAGAGGCCACAACTTCATCGGACGGGCGGAGGCTAAAAGGGGAACCGCGCCTTTGCCAGCCCGGATCAGCGAAAAACCGCCGCTCAGCGGCAGGTCCCGAAAAGCCGGTCCCCGGCATCGCCGAGGCCGGGCAGGATGTAGCCGGAGGAATTGAGGCAGCGGTCGAGACAGGAGGTATAAATTGCGAGGTCTGGAAATGCCAGTTCCAGCGCGGAAACTCCCTCCGGCACCGCCACCATACAGGCGAAACGAATGTGGCGCGCTCCGGCTTGCCGCAGGCTGCGGACCGCTTCGATGGCGGATCCACCAGTGGCTAACATTGGATCGAGAATAATGATTTCATCCTCTTCCAAGTTCGGCGGATGGTTCAAATAGTAGGACTCGGCCAGCAAGGTTTTTTCATTGCGCGCCAAGCCGATGTGCGCCACGGACGCTTGGGGGATCAGATCGAGGAAGCCATCGAGGAAACCGAGTCCCGCCCGTAAAATGGGCACGAGGATGATGCTGCGGGAGACTTTGACGCCGGAGGTGATTTCTAACGGCGTGTTGCAGGCGACGACCGTAGTTTCTAAATTTGCGGTCACGGGAGCGACCATCATCGAGGCGATCCGGCGGATCCGTTGGCGGAACTCGGGCGATGGGCATGCCGGGTCACGCAGCTTCGTTAGTTCCTCGGCGATCAGCGGATGTTCGACGATGTGCAGCATGTTATTTTTTCTGGGCTAGCAGTTTCCTGAGCTCGGCGAGCGGCAGGTGCAACATGTTGGACGCTTCCTTGAGGTCGCCGTCGGCACGCTCGAGCACCCGTGTTGCGATTTCGGCGCTGAGCCATCCGAGGAGGTCCTCTCCGGTGGGGGCGAGGTTGATCAGCTGATCCATCGCCGCAGTGAACCCGGCCGGCGAGTTGCGCGGTGCGGAGGCCAGCGGAATGTCGGCGGGCAGGAGGATATGCGAGGAGGCGAGCGCGCAGGCACGGGCAATGGTGTTCTCCAGCTCGCGCACGTTGCCCGGCCAATTGTGCGTCTGCAAGGTGGCGATGGCTTCCGCCGAGATGCGAATGCGCGCCATCCCGTTCTTGCGGGTGATGCGCTGAAGGAAAAACTCCGCCAGCAGCGGAATGTCCTCCAACCGCTCGCGCAGCGCCGGGATTTTGATCTCCACCACGTTGAGCCGATAGTAGAGGTCCTCGCGGAAGCGGCCGGCGGCGACTTCGTCGGATAAATTCTTGTGGGTCGCGGCCACGATCCGTACGTCGGTAGTCAGCGTTTCGTTAGCCCCCACGCGGGAAAACGAGCCGTCCTGCAGCACGCGCAGGAGTTTCACTTGGACGGAAAGCGGCATGTCGCCGATCTCGTCGAGGAAAAGCGTGCCGCCGTCTGCCTGCTCGAAGCGTCCCGCGCGGCGGGCGATGGCACCGGTGAATGAGCCTTTTTCGTGACCGAAAAGTTCGCTTTCCAACAGATTTTCAGGGATGGCACCGCAGTTGATGGTGATCATTTCCTTCTGCTGCCGCGGGCTGTATTCGTGCACTGCCTTGGCGACGAGCTCCTTGCCGGTGCCGCTCTCGCCGGCGATCAAAACCGGCGCGTCCGAGCGGGCGACGCGGCCGACGAGTTTGAAAACTTCCTGCAATGCGCGCGAAATGCCGATCATTTTCACCCGCCCGTCGTGCTTGGGCATTTCCGCGTCCGGCTTGCCGGCGCTCCGGCGGTCGTCCTGGGTTTGCAGTGCGGATTCGACCACCGGACGAAGCTCGAAAGCCAGCGATTCCTTGCGCAGGACGTCATGTGCGCCGCGCTGGGTGGCCTCGATGATCTGGCCGGTGGTGGGAAAGCCGGCGGTGAGAATGACCAGGGTTTGCGGACTCTGTTGGAGAATTCGCCCGAGCAGTTCCATGCCGTCGAAGGGTTCCAACGCCATGGCTGCCACCACTACGCTAACCCGTGTTTTTTCGATCACCTTGACGGCGTTGGCGGCATTGTCACAGCGAAGCACCCGCAGGTCTTTGGCGCTCAGATGCTTGGTGGCCCAATCCAGGAAATCCAGATCGGGATCGACTAGCAGCAGGGTATCTTCTGAGGAATTTTCGGGCATCGAAGGCGGCGGCAGTGAAGCACGGTAGCGGCGGATGGCACGCTTAAAATTCTGCGGCGCGCCGGCGGCGGCGGCGTGATTGTTCGTTCTGGCAGAGGATAGACCGCGGGTGTAGGTTGCGGCCATGGACGCATTGATTCACCAGCTCGAAGAAAAGCAGGACCTCAGTTCGCGGGAGGTCGCGGTGGCTGCGGCGCTGTTGCTCGACCCCGCCGCGCCGGACGCAAAAAAGGAGCGCCTGCTGGCGGCTCTGGCGCTCAAAGGCGAGACTCCGGAGGAGATCGCCGACTTCGTGGAGGCCTTCCTCGAGCACGCTGTCGATCCGCATCTCGGCTTGATCGAGCTCGACGGGCCCACGCTCGACGTCTGCGGCACGGGCGGCGACCAGCTTGATCTTTTCAATGTTTCCACCACCGCGATGTTCATCGCCGCGGCCGCCGGAGCGGTGGTCGTGAAGCACGGCAACCGCGGGATCACGTCGAAAAGCGGCGGCGCGGACGTGCTCGAAGCCTTGGGCGTGCGCATTGATCTCCAAGCGGAGGAATTCCGGACCTGCGTCGAAAAGGCCGGGCTGGGCTTCATGTTTGCGCCGCAATATCATCCGGCGTTCAAGTCGGTCGCCGCGGTGCGCAAAGCGCTCGCTGCCAAGGGCGTCAAAACGATTTTCAACCTGATAGGACCGCTCCTCAATCCCGCCCGTCCCCAGTGCCAGCTCGTCGGGGTTTTCAATCGCGATCTTTGCCCGGCGTTTTCGGAAATCCTCGTGCGCCTCGGCCGCGAGAGCGCCTGGGTCGTCCACGGCACCACCGGCGACGGCCGCTCGGTGGACGAAGTCAGCCTGATGGGCTCGACGCGGATTTGTAAGTCCGGGCTGTTCCAAGATCAGCAAGATGAAGAGGTCCGGCCGCGTGATTTCGGGCTCAAGCATTGCGAGGTGGAAGACCTCCGGGGCGGCGATGCCCACGTGAACGCGATCATCCTTGAATCCATCCTCGCTGGCCGGGAAACCGGGCCGAAGCGCGACATGGTGCTCATGAATGCCGGTGCCGCGCTGGCCTGCGCCGGACTCGCCGACGACATGGGCGAGGGCATCGAGATCGCCCGGGAAATGATCTCAAGCGGTGCCGCGTTGGAACGGCTCCGGCTGCTGCAAAAGGCATCCCAGGGCTGATCAGCGGTTGGTGAGAAAACCGGTAACCAAGCGAGCGAACGCCAGCAGGGCCATCAGCGCGCAAATCACGAGGATGATGGTGACGAAGTGCAGCATGGATTTTCCTCGCGCGGCCTTCTCACGGCCCCAAGTGATGAAACTCCGACGATGGCTTTTTCGAGTCGCCAACCGTTCCTGAGTTTTCGACATTAACACCCGTAGCTCATGAACATCGTTTTCCGCCTGAATTATCAGACCGTTCCCGGTCAGTCGCTGTGGTTGAAATACTCGACCGTGCTGGATGAGAAGGGCGTTCGTTTCGATCAGGTCGTGCCGCTGCACTGGATCAACGACAAGCAATGGGAGGTCCGCGTGGAAGTCAACGGGGCGGGGCGTTTCCGGTTGGAATACGACTATCAGCTCCGCCAGTCGTCTAATGGCGTGAAGCTCGACGAGTGGCACGGGCCGCGGACCACCGAGGTGGATCTCACCGCGCATGACGCCCTGCTGTTGCTGGATTCTTGGTGCTCGGCCGGCACGGTCGATTACGCATTCGAGACCAACGCCTTCCTCGCTGTGCTGCCGGCCCGCGGGCCGTTCCGGGAACTCGAAACTCCGGAACGCGCCAATCATTCCTTCCAACTGCGGATGGCGGCGGTGCCGACCGGGCAGGTGCCCTGCCTGATTGGAAGTGTTAGTGAGATCGGCGGCTGGGGCTGGCACTCCGCAATCCCGCTTGAGGAAACCGCGCCCAATGTCTGGCAGAAGAATCTCTATCTGCCTGTGGACTGGCACATCGAGTACAAATACGGCTTGTTCGATCTCGCGCTGCGATGCGTCGTCAGCCTCGAGCTCGGTGAAAATAGGGCCCTGCCTTCCCGTTCTATCTACCAACGGCAACTGACGAAGGTAAGCGACGAATGTTACCGCCGCGATGCCGGCGGACTTTTCCGCGGCGCGGGCGTGGCGATGCCGGTCTTCTCGCTGCGCGGCGCGAAAAGCCTCGGCGTCGGCGAGTTCGCGGACCTCAAGCCACTGGCGGACTGGGCAAAGGGCGTGGGTCTCAAATTGATCCAAATCCTGCCGATTAATGACACCACTTCATCGCATGATTGGACGGACTCCTATCCGTATTCGGCGATCAGCGTGTTCGCGCTGCATCCGCTCTATCTGCGGATCGACGATTTGAAATACGCGATGCCGGCGGGTTTCGCGAAGGAAATCAGCGCCGCGAGGGATCAGCTCAACCCGCTCGACCAGGTCGATTACGAGGCAGTGATGCGGGTGAAAACCCAGCTCACCCGCCAGATTTTCACCAAGCACCGCGCGGCAATTATTTCCGGCGCGGCAATCAGGAAATTTTTGGAAGCCAACGGCGACTGGGCGATTCCTTACGCCGTGTTTTGCGTGAAGCGCGACCACTACGGCAGCGCCGATTTCAGCCGCTGGGAGGAGTGGGCGGTATTCGACCGGGAGCGGGTGCATGGCTTGATAGATCCAAGCCAGCCGGAGTGGCCGGAGATCGCCTATCATCTCTGGCTGCAATACGAGCTCGACCAACAGCTCGCCGATGCCGTGCGTTATTTGAACGGGCATGGAATCGCGCTCAAGGGCGACCTGCCGATCGGCATCGACCGCCAGTCGGTGGACGCATGGTCCGCGCCGCACTTGTTTAAAATGGACGCGCAGGCTGGAGCGCCGCCGGACGCGTTCGCGGTGAAGGGTCAGAACTGGGGATTTCCCACCTATGACTGGGAAGTCATGCAGAAAGATGACTTTGCTTGGTGGCGTTCGCGGTTCGCGCAACTCAGCCGCTATTTCGACGCCTATCGGATCGACCACATCCTCGGGTTTTTCCGGATCTGGCAGGTGCCGTATGACCACGTCGAGGGCATCATGGGGCATTTCGATCCGGCGGTGCCGATCCACATCGACGAGATCCGCGAGCGGGGAATTGATTTCTGTTATAACCGTTTTTGCCGGCCCTACATCCGCGAGCATTTCCTGTGGGAGCGCTTCGGAGATGGAGCAGACTATGTGAAAAGTCGCTTTCTCAATGATTGCGGCGATGGCTATTTCCAACTGCGCGAGCAAGTTTCCACGCAGCGCCGGATCGTCGATTATTTTGCGGACGAGCCGTCCGACGACTGGATTCAGGGCGGCTTGCTGGACTGCGCGAGCGACGTGCTTTTTTTCGAAGTGCCCGACTCGAACGGCACGCTGTTCCACCCGCGCTGCTCGCTGCAGACGACTTTTTCCTATCGCGAACTGGGCTCCGAAGACCGCTGGCGGGTGGATGAGTTATATAACGACTATTTCTATCGGCGGCAGGAAGATTTCTGGCAGGGCCGCGGCTATCAGAAGCTACCCGCGATGCGGAAGGCCAGCCCGATGCTGCTTTGCGGCGAGGATCTTGGCATGGTTCCCGCCTGCGTGCCGGGAGTGCTCAAGGAACTCGGCATTCTCTCGTTGGAAATCCAGCGCATGCCGAAGACCCACGAAACTGAGTTTTTCAATCCGCAGAACGCGCCCTACATGAGTGTCGTGAGTCCATCCACTCACGACATGCCCACGCTGCGCGCATGGTGGCGGGAGGATTTCCAAGCGACTTCGAGGTTTGCCTGGCAGTCGTTTGGCATCGACTTTCCGGATCACGAACTCTCGGGAGAACTCGCCAGTCGGATCCTCTGGCAGCACCTGCAATCCCCGGCGATGTGGGCGATTTTTCCGCTTCAGGATTTGCTCGCCATCGACGACTCGATCCGCCATCCGGACCCGGACGCCGAGCGCATCAACGTCCCGGCGATCATGCCGTTCTACTGGCGCTACCGGATGCACCTCGGGCTCGACCAACTCGCTGCGGCCGCGGACTTCAACCGCAACCTCACCCGCCTGATCCACGCGGCCGGTCGTTGAGGCCGAATTTCGGCTTTGCGCTTGGAAAGCTGGAGCATCTTGCCCGTTGTGTTCGGCACGTAATGAGCTGGTTGGCTTGTCAATACTTCGGGCTGAGTCTCTTGCACTCCTGGTGATGGATCCTCTTCTGAGGAGGAGGCCCATCTCGCCCTGTCATCGGTACACGGCTCCGCGACGCTCCGCTCGCGCGGCGCGCTACGCCCTGGTTCCTCAGTTTCGCTCTTTCGCGGGGCCGAGTGCTGCTGCCAGTTCCTTGTCGGTGGCCCAGCCCATCACAGAACCTCAGCCTTTCCATCATGCGCTTGGTGGGGAGTTTCCCGCCGCGCCGCGAGAGCAACAGCGCGGCGATCAGCGCGCAATAAACCCTGGGTTGCGACGCCCGTCCTCGCACTCCGCGAATCCCAAGTGATCCCAAGAAGCTGGCGAATCATTTTCCCTACCTCTTCGGGGTCCATTCCCGGCCAGGTCCGTTTTCCAGCGCGTCCCGCAACAGGACAAAAGCACGGTCGAAGTTGTGAAAGCGTTGCTTCCAGCGGATGTCGGGATTCTGGCTCATGGATTAAAATTTAGACTCTTCAGGTTGGCGCGTATAGCGGTTTCCATTTTCGCCGACTCGAGATTGGAGCGGAGCTTGTCGGCGGCGGTCCAGAGCAGGTGTCGGGCACAGAGGGAGAAAAGCTGAAATTGGGAAATAGAAAAGTTGAATATGGAAGTGGCAATTCATCAGCAATTTCACCGATTTCCTCAGCATTTGAGAATCCATGGCGGGCACATTTCTCACAAACGCGTTGCACCAGCGCCCGAATGGAAGAGAATCCCGCCTCCATGACTCCTGATTTCATCCGCGAAGCGCTCCGCCAAGTCCGTTACCCCGGTTTTTCCCGGGACATCATCTCCTTCGGCCTCGTCAAAGACGTCAAGTGCGAGCCCGGCCTCGTCACCGTCCACCTCGAAATCGCCACCCGCGACGCTAAGGTTCCCGAACAGATTTTCCAGGATTGCCACGCGATCCTCGATCCGCTGCCCGACATCGGAACGGTGAAAATCGAGATCGACGTCAAGGACGCACCCGCCGCCGCCGGCGGAGTTGGCGGCACGGTCGGCAAATCTTCGATTCCCGGCGTGAAGCGCATCATCGCCGTTGCCTCGGGAAAAGGCGGCGTGGGGAAATCCACCGTCGCCGCCAATCTCGCCGTCGCCCTCGCCGCCACCGGCGCGAAAGTCGGCCTCTGCGATTGCGATCTCTACGGCCCGTCGGTCGCCCAAATGTTCGGCGTCAACGAGCGCCCGATGGCGAACGAACAGGATGAAATCATTCCGCTAGAAGCCCACGGCCTCAAGCTCATGTCGATGGGATTCCTGCTTGAAGACCGCTCGCCGGTGATCGTCCGCGGCCCGATGGCCACCCGCTACACCCAACAGTTTCTGCGCCAAGTCGCTTGGGAAGACCTCGATTACCTCGTGCTCGACCTGCCGCCCGGCACCGGTGACATCCAGCTCACGATCGTCCAGACCGTGACCGTCGATGGCGTCATCATCGTCACCACGCCGCAGGAGGTCGCGCTCATCGATGCCCGCAAAGCGGTTTCCATGTTCGCCAAGGTGAACGTGCCGATCACCGGCCTCATCGAAAACATGGCGTGGTTCGAGTGCGACGCGGGAAAGAAATACTACATCTTCGGCCAGGATGGCGGCGTCCGCGAAGCAGAGCACCTCAATGTCCCGCTGCTCGGGCAAATCCCGATCAACATCGAGACCCGCGAGCGCGGCGACTCGGGCTCGCCGATCGCCCTTGCCCCCCCGGCAAGCACCAAGGTCTCCGCAGCGTTTCACGAAATCGCCGCAAAGGTCAGGTCGAAGATACCCGTGAGTTGATTTGCGCTAACGCTTCAAACCCACCACTCGCTAACCGTGAACGACGAAATCACGAAGTCACCCGTCGTCAAAAAAGCCGACTAGGATCTAGCCGCTCACAGCGGCATCATCCGGGCGTCAACCGATCCCGAACATGCGGGTTGTGGATGTGGATTTCGATCCGGTCCTGTTGAGTGAAAATGAACTGCGTTCGCTGCTCAAGGAACACATCGCCCACGTCGAATCCGCGATCCGCAAACACACCTTCCGCCTCGAGGGAACCGCCTGCGAGGCCTGCGCCCAGAAACTGGAGAAACGCGTGGCTCGCATTCCCGGCGTGCGGCGGGCCAACGCAACCTATCTCGGGGCTCCAGCGGTTTGATGTCGGCACCGGTTTGCTTCAGGTCGCCGGCCATCCGTTCTTCCGGCTCGCCGCTCTCGGCGCGGCGGCGAATCCTCCCTAACCGGCGAGTCGATGCCCGTCTCCAAATCATCGCC
>JAYSYA010000089.1:0-15738 GCA_043716765.1 Akkermansiaceae bacterium | reverse complement strand
GGTTGGAACACGTAGGAGCGGATCTGGTTGCCCCAGGAGACGTCGCCTTTCTCGCCATAGGCGCGGTCGGCCTCGGCTTTTTGTTTGTCCTCCTCGATTGTGTAGAGCTTGGCCTTGAGGATGTCGAAGGCGAGTTCGCGGTTCGCGCCCTGCGTCCGCGCGGCGGTGGAGCGGATCAAGATCCCGGTCGGCAGGTGGCGCAGGATGACGGCGGTTTCCACTTTGTTGACGTTCTGACCGCCCTTGCCGCCGGAGCGGGTGGTGGTGATCTCGATGTCCTTTTCGTTGATCTCGATCTTGATTTCCTTGGAAACTTCCGGCGTCGCGTCGATGGAGGCGAACGACGTGTGGCGTTTTGCCGCGGAGTCGAACGGGGAAATCCGGACCAGCCGGTGCACGCCGCGCTCGTTTTTGAGGAAGCCGTAGGCATGGTCGCCGGTGATTTTCAAAGTCGCGGTGCGGAGGCCGGCTTCATCGCCGTCCTGCCAGTCGAGCGTCTCCACGGTGTAGCCCTTGCGCTCGGCCCAGCGGGTGTACATGCGGTGGAGCATTTGCGCCCAATCGCACGCTTCGGTCCCGCCGGCGCCGGCGGAAATCACGAGGAAGCACGGGGAAATGTCGCTCGGTTGGTCGAGCAAAGTCAGCAATTCGTAAGCGCGGATGTCGGTCTCCAGGCTCTTCGCATTGGTGATGGCCTCGCGGGCGAGATCGGCATCGTCGTATTCTTTCGCGAGCGATATCCCCTCGTCGATGTCCGCCACGCGGGAGTCCAGCTTGAGGAATCCTTCGAGTTTCTTTTTCAGCGCGGCGGCTTTCGAGCTGATCGATTTCGCCTTGTCCGAGTCGTTCCAGAACTCGGGCGCGCCCATCGCCTCCTCGAGCGTGTTGATTTCGTTTTCGAGCTTCGGGACGTCAAAGATACCTCCTGAGTTTCGACAAGCGGCTTTTCAAGCCAGCCGTGTCGAGCGCCAGGAGGTCAGCGGTAGGGAGTGAGGACATGCGGGCGGAGAAAAGGGCATCCGCTGCGATGAAGCAAGGCGGAACGTGGGGACCGGGATTTAGACCCCCCGCACCACGATCTTCTCCGCCTTGAGCCAGCGTTTCAGCAACGCGGGATTTGCCGTGAGATTTCCGAGCATCCGCCATTTCGAGCGCTGAAGCACGCCTGCTTCCGCACGGCTTTCATCGACCACGCACCAGGGTTGCGAGCCGGAGGAGTGGATGAAACGAAAGCCCTCGGCGCCGACGATGACGAACGCGACATGGCTATCAAGCCCGACCACATAGACGCCGGGTTCGCGCGTTTCCACCTGCGAAGCGAAGGCTTGATAGTCCTTCCCGACGCTGAGATCGCACAACTCCTTTGGTAAAAAACTACGCAGGATATTCTCCGCAGGCTGCTGCGCGAGCTGATAGCGATCCACTTGGAATCCGGCGTCTTTCAGCACTGTCGCCACGAAATACCCGCAAGCGATTTTCCCTGCGCCGGGACCTTTCGCGGTGCCGTTGAAATCCCACGGCGTGCCCAGCCAGCAACGCATCATCGCGGGCAAGACGTGTTCCAAAACCACCCGCGCGTCGCCCTCCACCGCGGTCCGCTCCGCATCGGTTTTCGCTTGGGCGTGGCGTTTTGCTAGATCCGTGCGCCAGCGTTTGAGGTCTTGGGTAAGAACAGCGTAGGTTTTGGGATCGGGGCGGATTTTCTGCTGCAAGCACAGCTCCGTCAAAGGCACCCGGAACCACCAGCCCAAGGCACCGGCCAAGGTCAAAATCGGGATCAGCAGCAGCCAGCGGTTTCGCATTTCCGGAGGCTAAAACGGTTGCAGGTTCGCCACAAGCCCCGGAAACTCGCCGCATGCTCAAGCAACAACGCGCCGACCACGTCCGGCGCCGACTCCAAGAACTCTATCCGAAAACCCCAATTCCGCTCGATCACACGGACGCCTACACCTTGCTGATCGCCGTTCTGCTGTCCGCCCAATGCACCGACGTCCGCGTCAACCAAGTCACACCCGCGCTGTTCAAACTTGCCGACGACCCGCGCGACATGATGCGCGTGGCGGTGGCGGAGATCCAAGCGATCATCCGCCCCTGCGGCCTCTCGCCGAAGAAAGCCGCGGCCATTTCCGGCCTCTCGAGAATCCTCGTTGAGCACCACGGCGGCGAGGTCCCGGCGGATTTCGCCGCGCTCGAAGCCCTGCCCGGCGTCGGCCACAAAACCGCGTCGGTGGTGATGGCGCAGGCCTTCGGCGTGCCCGCTTTCCCGGTGGACACCCACATCCACCGCCTCGCCACCCGCTGGAAACTTACCTCCGGCAAAAACGTCGTCCAAACCGAGCGCGATCTCAAAAAACTCTTCCCACGCGACTCGTGGAACAAGCTCCACCTGCAAATCATCTTCTTCGGCCGCGAACATTGTTCCGCCCGCGGCTGCGACGGCAGAAGCTGCCTGCTGTGCCGCGAGCTTTTCTCCAAAGGCTGAGTTTCAACAAGCCACGCCCGGTTCCAAAAACTTCTTGGCAAGGGGGGAAGGCAGCTTACCATTCTACGGTTCCTCCACGAGGTTTTCGTATTTCAATCCGCGCCGCATCCCATGAAAATTCTTTCTCTAACTTGCCACACGCTCGCCGTCGTGCTTTCAGTCGCTGCCTTTCTGGCTCCGCGTCTCGTCGCGGCGACGACCAGCTCTATCAGCCAACACGGCATCACCTGGACCTTCAGCCAGCCAGCCACTTTCGGGCAATTCGTCAACGGCGACTATTGGGTCGTCGGTCCGGTCACGGTCGCCAGCGTTTCGCCCGCGCCGTCGGTGGCACCGCCGGACGAGGTTAACAATCTGGGCACGAACCAATGGGGCGACACCGGCTTGCAAAGCAACACCACGCGCCGCAACGGGTCGATGGTCGTGATGACGCCGGGCAGCAGCCAAGGCTACGATTCACGCGGCGCCACCTATAACGCCGCCACCTCCGTTTCCTTTCCCTACACGCTGGCCGTCAACCGCTCGCTGATCTCCTCGAAGAGCCGGCTGACAATCCCGAGCCAGCAAATGCACCACGCGATCATGTGGACTTCGGAAAAAAACGGCAACCAAGTCATGCAGACCGCCGCGATTTTGACATGCCTGCCATCGGCCCCACCGGCAGACGCGTTCCGCCCCACTTACATCGGCGGCAACAAGCCGATTTTTACCCTCAGCCAAGTGCGCTGGGACCGGCTGATGAGCTTGCCTGCGGGTTCCACCATGCCGTCGTGGGCCCAGTGGGAGCGTTATTTGGAACGCCCGTGGATCGACCATTTAAACGGCACTTGGCAACAACAGTGGCTGCTTCCCATCGAAAACATGCCCGCTTACGGTCGCGAATATCCGCGCATTTTGGGCCTCGCCGGCTTGATGCTGCACAGCGACGCCTCGCAAGCCCAGAAGCGGACGCTGCTCATCCGGCTCTTGCAGATCGGCATCGACTGGCGCGGCGTGGTCCAAGCCGGCGGCTATTGGAACGAAGGCGGTGGAGTCACCAACGGCCGGAAATTCCCGATCGTGTTCGCCGCAAGACTGATAGACGATCCCTATTTCACCGCAGAAATGCCCGCCTCCGCCGTCATTCACGAGGACACCCAGACCTATTACGGCAGCGGCTGGGCGGGCATGAAGGCGCTTTGGCAAATGGTCATGCACCATGGCCCGCGGCTGCCCTACATGCACCTGCACCCCAGCCAATACGCGACTCACGACGGCGGCTGGGCGGCGACCTCGGAGGACTATCGAAAATGTTGCACCCTTAAATCATGGCCCGCGCAAGCGCTCGCCACCTTGTTAGCCGGCGGCAAGGCGGCATGGAACCACGACGCGTTGTTCGACAACGTGGACGACTGGATGCGCTACGCGGACCTCTACGCCGCCGGTCGCGGAGGACTCGCTCGGCCGGGTGACGAAACCTCCGTCTTTGACTCCTTCGCGCGGACGATGTGGGATCTTCACCGCAACTCGGTGCCTGCCCAACCCGGCGGCACTCTGTTCCGCATGTGGAACGCCTCCACCAGCCAGTGGGAACCTAACACGCCACCCGGCGGCGTCCCGGTTTCAGCCCCGTTTTTCAATCCTCCGGCTGGAAATTACACGACCGCGCAAAATGTCACCATCGCCACCAGCACCAGCGGCGCGAGCATCCGTTTCACCACCGACGGCAGCACGCCAAGCCCGACGACGGGCACCGTGTATGCGAGTCCGGTTCCGCTCAGCGCCACCACGACTTTGAAGGTGATCGCCTACAAAAGCGGCACTTCGAATAGCTCCGTTAGCACCGCCAAATTCACCTTCTATCCGCCCGGCACGGTGGTGGCAACCGCTGGCGGCTCCTTCCAAAACACCGCCTTCACTTCGCAGAGCGGCGGCTTCAACGCGACCTTCACCGCCACGCCCTCGGCCTCGCCCACCGATGCAATCGTCGGCCTCGCCGCCGCCGCGCCCTCCAGCTACGCCAATCTGGCAGTTATCGTCCGATTCAACACCTCCGGTTTGATCGACGCCCGCAACGGTGCCGTCTATCAAGCCGCCGCTAGCATTCCATATTTGGCAAACACCAGTTACGCCTTCCGGTTGGTCATCAACGTGAGCAATCACACTTATTCCGCCTTCGTCACTCCGGCCGGCGGCAGCGAGCAGACGATCGGTCTTAACTACGCGTTCCGCACCGAGCAAGGCGGCGTGACCAGCCTGAATCATTGGAGCGCGAATGTGGACGCCGCCGCCGCGGCAAGCTCGCTCGTGATCAGTGGCTTTGCCGCAGGAGCCAACACCTCAACGCCGACCGCGCCCACCGGCTTGAAGGTGAAGCCCGGTCAGTAGCGCGCATTTTTCCACACGAGAAATGTCTCTCCGCGCTTTCCTTTGTTCCTGAAAAGCGTTCGATTGACCCGGATGTCGGTGCAAGCAGGGACGGAAAACACATGGACGCGCGGGCAGCGCTGGGTCAGCGACGGCGAGCCGGAACTCGGCCTGGGAATCATCCGCCACAGCGGTGCCGGGCGGGTGGAAATCGCCTTCCCCGCGGCGGGGGAAACCCGGATCTACGCCACCGACACCGCGCCGTTGCGGCGGGTGAAATTCATGCCCGGCGACCGGATCAAGGTCCACTCCGGCGCGGAAATGACCGTGGAGCGGGTCCGTGAGGAACGCGGCTTGCGGATCTATCAAACAGACGGCGGCGAAGTCACCGAAGCCGGCCTCTCAGACTCTATCAGCTTTAGCAAACCCGAGGAGCGCCTGTTCGGCGGCAAGCTCGACGAGCACGCGGATTTCGACCTGCGCGGCGAGGCCCTGCACCGCCGCGCGGCCATGCGCCGCTCGCCCGTCCGCGGCTTGGCCGGCGCGCGGATGGACCTGATCCCGCACCAGCTTTTCATCGCCGACGAGGTGGCGAACCGCCCGCGGCCGCGGGTTTTGTTAGCCGACCAGGTGGGCTTGGGAAAAACCATCGAGGCGTGCTTGATCTTGCACCGCTTGATTCTGACAGGCCGCGCCGAGCGAGTGCTCATCCTCGTGCCGGAGCCGCTGGTCCACCAGTGGTTCGTGGAACTGCTGCGGCGTTTTCAGCTCTCTTTCAGCCTGTTTGATGAAGGCCGCTGCGAGGCCATCGAGTATGGCGATCCCGAGTGCAATCCGTTTCTCGACAGCCAGTGGGTGCTCGCAGCCGTCGATTTTCTCGCCGGCAACGAGCGCCGCGCCGCGCAAGCGCGCGAGGCGGGCTGGGACGTGTTAGTCGTGGACGAGGCGCATCACCTCGAGTGGTCGCTGGAAGCCCCCGGAGCGGCCTATGAAATGGTCCGTGGCCTCGCCGAGACGACGGAAGGCTTGCTGTTACTCACCGCTACGCCGCAGCAGCTCGGGCCGGACGGCCACTTCGCGCGGCTCAAGTTGCTAGACCCGGACCGCTACATGGACCTCGCTCAATACCGCGAGGAAACGCTGCACTACGAGGAAGTCGCGGACGTCGTCGAGTCGCTCGCCGCGGGCGGCGCGGTGGACGGGCGGGTGACAAAAATTGTCGCCGGACGCCAGCGGCTGGAGCAGCGCGTGGCGGATCTAATCGCGGAAAAACCCGGTGCCCGCGAGCGGCTCGTCGCGGATTTGCTAGATGGTTTTGGCATCGGCCGGGTGATGTTCCGCAACACGCGCGCCAAGCTCGGCGGCTTCCCGCAGCGCGAGCCGCGGATCGAACCGGTGGCCGACAAGGTGAAGTGGCTGGGCGAGCTGTTGGAGAAACTCGGCGACGAAAAAGTCCTCGTCATCACCAAGACCCGCGAGCTCGCCGCGGAAGTGCTCGGCGAACTTCACCACGCGACCGGAGTCAAAGGCGTGTTGTTCCACGAGGATCTCACGCTGCTCCAACGCGACCGCAACGCGGCTTTTTTCGCGGAGGCGGAAGGCGCGCGGGTGCTCGTTTGCTCTGAGATCGGCAGCGAGGGCCGGAATTTCCAGTTCGCCCGGCATCTAGTGCTTTACGACCTACCGGAAGACGTGGATTTGCTGGAGCAGCGGATCGGCCGTCTCGACCGGATCGGGCAGAAGGGCACGATCGAGGTCCACGTCCCGTTTCTGCCAGATAGCGCTGAGGAAATCCGGATGCGCTGGCTGGAGGAAGGGTTGGACGCCTTCCGCACCAGCCCGCCCGGCGCGGCGGAGATCCAGCGCGAGCTGCGCTTCGATTTGGAAGAAGCCATCGGCGAGCGCGAGGGAATCGACGAGTTGATCGCGAAGACGCTCGCCTGCCGCAAGCGGATTTCCGAGCGGTTGGCGCGCGGCCAGGACCGCCTGCTAGAACGCAGCTCGCACCGGCCCGAGCGGTCGGCGTGGCTGGTGAAAAAAATCCGCGAGTGGGACGAAGACGCGGGCTTCGAGGACTTCCTGCTGCGCTTGTTCGAGTTCTCCGGCTTGCACATCGAAGAGCTCGGCAGCCGCCGTTATTTCCTGCTGCCAGGGAATTTGAGATCCGATGCGTTTCCGTCACTCCCGCACGACGGCATGACCGTGACCCTCGACCGCCAGCGGGCGCTGGAACGGGAACAGGAGGCGTTTCTAACTTGGGACCACCCGATGGTCCGCGGCGCGCTCGATCTCATGCTCGGCTCGGCGACGGGCAACGCGACCTTCGGGGTCTGGGACGCCGCTGGAGAGAAAATCATTTTGCTAGAAGCGTGGGTCGTCGTCGAGTGCGTGGCTCCGGCAAGATTGCACATCGAGCGGTTTCTGCCCCAGACGCCGCTGCGGATCCTCGTCGATCACAAGGGCGGCGACCACACGGAAAACGCCGCCTTCGCCAAGCCGCCGCTGCGGAAAGGCGACCCGGCGGGCCTGATGCGGAACGAGGCGGTGAAGCGGAAATTCCTGCCCGCGATGCTTGAGAAAACCCACGCGCTCGCCACCACAAAAAGCCACGCCGTCATCGCCAACGCGCTGGCCTCGATGCGCGCCGAGATGGCGGCGGGAATTGCCCGCCTCCGCGACCTCGCCGAGGTGAACGATCACATCAAGCCGGAGGAAATCGCCGCTCTCGAGGAGCGTGAAACCGAAATGGCCGCCGCCATCGAAAACGCCCGCGTCCGGCTCGACGCGGTGCGCCTAATCTGGAAGGCTCCGCCCGAGTGACCTGCTCTGAAAAAATCCTCCATTTTATCGAGTATGCGTAGTGACATGACTTCCTTCGACCGCCGCCGTTTCATGTGGACCACTGGAGTCGCAGGAATCGGGCTTTCCTCGATTGTCCGCGCCCAATCGCGTGAGTCCGCCGTTGCGCCGAATTCCAAACTCCGGGTGCTTTCGATCGGCGTCGTGGGAACCATCGGCAGGGCGGACCGCATGCAGGTTTCGCAGCATCCCGCCGTCGAAATCAGTGGTCTTTGCGATGTGGATTCCATGGCTCTCGACCAAGCCGCCATCGACCATCCGGGCGCTTTCACCTGCCGTGACTACCGCGAGGCGTTTGCGAGATACGGCGACAAGTTCGATGCGGTCATCGTTTCCACCCCCGACCACAGCCACGCGCCGATCATGCTCACCGCGCTAGCCAACCACAAACACGTCTATGCCCAGAAACCACTGGTCCATCAGCTAGAAGAGTTGCTGATGATGGAAAAGGCGGTCGCCGCGCGGCCGAATCTCGTGACGCAAGTTGGCAACCAGCGGATGGCCGCCGCCGGTCGTCGCGCCGCCGTGGAAATCCTGCGGAGCGGAGCGCTTGGCAAAGCGGTCGAAGCCCACGTCTGGGTCAACTCGCCGAACGCGCGCGAGTATTTCAATCTCGACCGCGCCATCGGCGAACCCAAGCCCGCACCCGCGAATCTGGATTGGAACCTGTGGCTCGGCCCTTGTGAGGCGACCCCGTATCACGACGGCATCGCGCCCGTGGTCTGGCGCTCGCTGTGGGACTACGGCAGCAATGGCCTCGGCGATTGGGGCCTCCACGTGCTGGATGTGATTTTCTACGGCTACGACGAACTGATCTCGCCCATCGCGGTGCAGACGCATTGCGAGAAATCGCCCAATCCACTCTTCCACAGCCACCCGTGCCACTCGACGCTCACTTACGCGGTGCACTCGGAAAAATTCGCCCGCAAGCAATTCGCCATTTATTATAGCGACTCTTCCCAAGCTCCTTCACGCGCCGCGCTGGGCCTGCCGCCGGGGAAATATCCGGACACGAACATGACGGTCGTCGTCTGCGAGGGCGGCGTGCTTTGCCTAACCGCCGACGGCCGCCTTGAAATCTGGCGCGACGGAATGATGACCGCCGGCTTGAAAATGCCGGGCCTGCCCGAGTTCCCTAAGATGAATCACTGGCACGCCTGGGTGGACAATTGCGTCGGCATCAAAACCGAACTCCGCAGTCCGTTCAAAGACGCCATCCGCATGACCGAGGCCACCCAGCTCGCCGTCAAAGCCACCCGCTTCCCCGGCGAGGAACTGCGTTGGGACAAGCCGACGTTGTCATTCACCAACCACGAGGAGGCGACGAAAACCGTCATCCGCCGCAGCTACCGCGAGGGCTTCGCGCCACCGCCGGTCGTCTGATCGAAAGCGTTCCGCTAGATCACCGCAAAATGCCTGAGGACTGCTGCTAGGACGAGGCCGCCACCCACCACCCCCGTGCTGGTAGAGACAGCGCGGCTCTTGGCGGGGTGTCTGATTCCGTCAGGCGCTTCCGAGGCCATCCAGAAGCCATTGCGGCGCCGCGAAATCAATCCTTCAGCTCGCGAATCCAGATATTGCGGAAGCGAACGGGATTGCCGTGGTCCTGCATGGCAAAGGGTAGCTTGTCGGGATGGGCCTTATACTCGGATGCCGCATGCGGTCCCATCCAACCCGTGCCTCCGCTAAGAACGGTGTGGTCCTGAATGAGCACGCCGTTGTGCAGCACCGTGAACGTCGCCCTGCGGGTGACCTTGCCGGCTTCGTCAAACAGCGGACGGTGGAAAATGATGTCATAAGTCTGCCACTCCCCGGGCTTTCTGCAGGCGTTGACTAACGGCTTCTGCCGGCCGTAAACCGCGCCGGCTTGGCCGTCGGCGTAAGTCTGGTTTTCAAAACTGTCGAGCACCTGCACTTCGTAGGTATTCATGAGGAAGACCCCGCTGTTACCGCGGCCCTGACCGTCGCCCTCGACCTTGGCCGGGGCCGCCCACTCCACATGAAGTTGGCAGGAGCCAAAGTTCTGTTTGGTTTGGAGATAGCCGGCTTTCTTGACGGATTCGAGCGCGCCATCGACCACCCGCCACTCGCTTGGCTGGCCCTGGGTGTCGGTCCAGTTTTGTTTGAAGGTCGCTTCAGTGCCATCGAAAAGCACGATCGCGTCTGCCGGACGGGCACCGACCTTGTCAGCGGCACCCGGAGTGACGACCGGCGGCAACGGCTGCTTGGTGGCATCGACTTCATGGACCTTGATGCCGTCGATGTACATGTAGAGGACGTCTTTGCCTTTGTCGTCCTTGCGGGTCTCCGTGGTGATCACGGGCTTGCTCATGTCATCATGAGCGGGGCAAACAAGGGTGGATGCCGTGAGCAAAAGAGCGACTAATGGGTAGATCGGATTTTTCATGGGGCTTCAGAGTTGCGACATTGGTCCACTGCCAGCAAGCCAAGTTTTCATTGAGATTTTCCGGCACCGGCAGGCGTGGCCAAGACCGCGCCTACCCGGTGGTTGTGCGGGAAGCCCGCTGCATGACCTATGCAAACACCGCCCGGAGTTCGTCCGCAGTGAGCTCGCGCCAGTCGCCTTCTTCAAGATCGTCCGGCAATTGCAACCCGCCGATGGAAATCCGCTTGAGCCCGAGAACGTGGTTTCCCGCCGCGGCGAACATCCGGCGGACTTGGTGATAGCGGCCTTCGTGCAACGTGACGAGGGCTTCCTTTTCACCGAGCACTTCGAACTTGGCGGGGAGCAGCGGGCGGTTCTCGTTGTTGAGCACCAGCGCGCCGGAGCCAAACAGCTCGCCCTCGTGACCTTCCAACGGACGGTCGAGCGTGGCGTGATAGACTTTGTGGCACTCCGATTTAGGATGGATGATTTTATGGAGCAATTTCCCGTCGTCCGTCATCAACAGCAAGCCGGTGGTGTCCTTATCGAGCCGGCCGATGGGGTTAAGGCCGGGATTTCGCTGGGCGAAACGCGGCGGCAGTAGATCATAAATCGTGCTGCCGGAGTCCTCGCTGCTGCACGTGTAGCCGTCCGGCTTGTTGAGCATGATGACAAGCGGGAAGGGGGGATCGAGCGGCTCGCCGCGGAACAGAATTTGGTCGTGCGGCGGCACGTCGTTTTCGCCTAGCACATTGCCGTCGGCATCGGTGACCGCGCCGGAGCGGATGAGGCGCTGGGCTTCCTTGCGGGAGCCATAGCCGAGATTGGCGAGGAGTTTGACGAGTTTCATAATTTTTTCAAAGAAGCCAGAGACCAGAGATAAGAAGCCAGAGAAGAGCAAATCTTGATTCTGAATTCTGGATTCAGCCCTCTTAGGTGCGTTTCTCGGCGGCGAGGATTTTGTAAATCTTGTCCTCGGTGATTTTCCGCCAAGCGAGGCCGCTGGCTTCGAGGGCGGCTTCGTAAGGCAGTTGGCGGTTGGCGACGAGGAGCAATTTCCCGCCACGTTTCAACGAGCCGGCGGCCACCTTGAGGAATGCCCGGCCGAGATCGACATCCGTCGCCTGGCCGGTGTGAAAAGGCGGATTCATCACGATGGCGTCGTAAATTTCCGGCAGGCCGGTGGTGACATCGTGCCAGTGGAAATGAATCTGCGGCTCGTCCTCCGCAAAACACGGCGGCGAACTCAGGCGATCCTGTCGATATTTCGCCAGGTTTATGCGAGCGCAGGCGAGAGCGCGGGCGTCCGCCTCGAACAAATCCAGCCGCTCGATGTTCGGGCATCGCTTCAACAGCGCGTCGGATAGAAACCCCCAGCCCGCGCCGAGATCCGCGACGTGGCCGTGCAGGTGGGCCGGCAGATGATCGGCGAGAAGCTGCGAGCCCGGATCGATGTGGTCGCTGCTGAAAATCCCGGTTTGCACGCTGAAACCGGAAATCTCCCGCAGCTCGCCAAGCGCCCGCCAAGCACTGAAGATTGCCTCATCCGCCTCATCCAACCGCGCGTGGAAGGCGCGGCACTTGTGCTTTTGGATTGAGACGATGTTGCCCGCAGCCTTGGAAAGTTCCTTTTCAAACCGCCCCGCACCGGCGGTGTTAGGCATCGCCACAAGCATGCGCCCGCCGGGCTCCAGCCGGCCCTTCGCCAGCGCGAACCACGCTAACGCCTCGTCCTTCGACTTGCCGGGCAAGACCATCACTAGCGGAAATTTCTCGGCTGTCAGATCCTCCACCCGTGCGAACCCCGCCTTCTCCCAAGCCGTCGCCAGCGGCTTCAATGGCTGCCAACCCACCACCCCCGGCACCTCCCGCAGCGCCGGATGCGGCTGCGCTCCGATGAACAAAGCGCGCTTGGGCATGGCCATCCCGTCATCCGCCGAGAAGGCGAGCATCAATGTTTCAAGAGCCGGATCCACGCGCCAGTCTTGAACCCGATGCCCGCCGGAAGCAATCACAAGCCAAGCGGCTTCGGCAATCCGCAAGCCTTCCCGTGTTTCCGGGAATGCGCCGAGGGTTGCGGCCGCATCGGCCGGTCCATGGACATGCCCGGCATCCTCCGCCAGAACGCCGCCCGCATGCTCGCCGTTTGCGATCTCAACTCGCTCCGCGTGGCCGACGCCAAAGAGCTGGTAGCAGACCACTATCTAAAACAAAGTATCCCTAACGGTAGCGAGCTACCGCGACTATCGGGAGGCCTTGCAGCATCCGAACATCGACGCGGTGGCCGTCAGCACGCCGGACCATTGGCACGCCGACGTGGAATCCAGACAAGGAGGAATTCACCGGCGACGACGCCGCCAATGCGATGCGCTCAGGCCCGCAGCGCGCGCCCTATGGCATCAATCACATGAAGCGGTGACGGAGTCCCGCTCATTTCCGCATCCACTTGCGCCACGCCGCTTCGGCGTCCGCGGCGTCCAGCGTGTGGTCCGCAGCGATGACCCGGTATCTTCTGTTGGAGACGGCGGGATGCTCGTCATCCAGCGGCAGGGCGGTTTCCATCACCGGATTGAAATTCACAAACGGCGTGCCGTTCTGGCTCCTGGAATCCCAGACCCGCACGCGCTCCGGCGTGCCTGCCAGATCCGCGGCGGCGCTCATCATCAGCACTGAGGCGGTGCCGTTAGCGGTGGAACCGCTGACGAGAACCCAGCGCGCGCGGGTGCCGTTCGCATCGTCGCGGCCCTTGCCGGCGCTTGTCGTCATGGTGCTGTTGTCCTTGTCCCACGAGGCCGGACCGCGCCACGAGAAACCGCTGTAGCGGTAGTTCACGATGGTCACAGGGCTTCCCGTGGTTTTCTGGCGGAGGGAAATGTCGAGCACTTGCGCGTCGCCTTCTACCCACACAGCCACCAGCGCTGTCTCTTGAATCACCGCCACAGGGGCGGCACCGGGTTTCTTGATCACCGTCTCATTCAGAAAGTGCCATTGAAGGCTGTTATCCGGGAGTGTCATCAGAGGTATGATACTTCGCGCCACGTGCGCGCCCTGCCCTTCCTGGATTTCCCAGCAGTTGTATTTCGCGCCATCCACCTCGATGTATTTCCACGGCCACCACAACCCAAAATGGTGCAGATGGTCCGCAGGCTGGATGGTCGTCCACTCAAATCCGGCCGGGGTGCGCAGCGGATGCAAAAAAGCGCTGCCCGCGAATTTCTCGCCGCCTGTGGGATTCGCCAGCGGCTTGGCCTGCCAGGCAAGCAGCCCGCGCTCTCCCAGCTTGGCCTCGATCCCCCCCTCCCGCTCCGCCGCCAAAACCGTGCTTGATAGAACCACCGCCATCCATCCGTGCATTCGTAGGCTTGCCGTCATCCTTGCATTACGACGCCCCGCCGTGAATCTTTTCGCCAAGAACATCTCCTAACCATCTCCCTCATGAAAACCAAAGTCCTCACCCTGATCACGGCCGTCCTCGCGACGGCCGCTGCCTGTGCCGCACCGGTCAAGCTGATCACCCTCGAACCCGGCCACTTTCACGCCGCGCTGGTTTAGAAAACCATGCTTGATGGCACTCATCCATGGAAATGGCGTTTTACAAATCCCGCGAACGGCGAATTCACCTACTCGCTGCGCGGCGTGCACGCCAAGGTCTCAGTGAAGTGGGCGTTCGAGGCACCCGCCGGCGCGGGCGACACCCACGATTCGTTGCTGCGTGGCCAAGGCAAAAAAGTCCCCGAATGGGAAGTGCCTAACACGCTCGTGAAATACCGCATGCTCATGGACGCCTGGCGCCTCAGCCGTTGAGCGGGTTCTCCGCGAACGCAAATTCCGCGACGATTTCCCCGCCGATCAAGTGCTGCCGGATGATGCGCTCCAGCACTTCCGGCGTGCACGAGTGATACCAAACGCCTTCCGGATAGACGACGGCGATCGGCCCGCGGTTGCAGACGCGCAGGCAATTCGCCTTGGTCCGGAAAATCTTCGGGGCGAGCCCGAGCTGCTTGAGCCGCCGCTTGAGGTAATCCCAGGATTCCAGCCCGGCCTCTTTCGCGCAGCATTTCGGCTCGGTTTGATCCGCGCAGAGGAAGATGTGGCGCTCGATTTTCTCGATGCCGAGAGCGTCGGCGCAGGCGTGGAGATCGTTCACGCGGCGGACGTTGGTTTTCCGCTTTCGAAAATGCAAGTGCCGCTCATCCTCACGTCCAAAAAGCCACGTTGCAACCGTTGCAGGCTAAGTTTTGACAACTATTCCGGCGGACTTTGGTAGCGACATCTTTCCCGCAATAAGGACAACGGAAGCAGCCTGGAGGTGGAAAAACAGCGGCACCTGGCACAGCGGACACCGGGCCCGCCGGCAGTGCTGATTGACCAAATTCCTGACTGCTGCCTCCGCAGGAGAAATTGAGAGAAGAAAACGTTGGAAAGACGCAATCCACCTCCAAAGCGGTAAAATATCCAATTTAACGGTCGCCATGGCGGATTAAACGGTGGGTGTTATTTGGTTAGTAATTTTGAATTCATCTTTCGACATCTATCAAGCTATCTGTTTAAACTATCCCTACGTAGCATGGAACCCACGACCGAGCGTGACTCATTGAAGTCGCCTTTTACCCTTTCCCAGTGGCTTCTTGTCGCCATGGGAACCGGGCTGTCGGGTCTGCCAGCCTGGTGGTATCTTCAAGTTGGCGAACAGACGATTAGTCCACTCTGGATCACCGCCGGGGTTTCGATGGCGTTTTTTGCCTGTTACGGGCGGAGGGCGGCTCCGGCGGTGGTCGCAGGCCATCTGGCGCTTGGCTGGCTCACCGCTCCCGACAGGCCGATGTCTGCGGCTTTGGGGTTGGCCGTTGTTCTCACGGCGGAGGCCTGGCTCGTCAGCGTCGCGGGCTATCAGAACCGCCGCATGACCGCCGCGTGGCGCTACCTCGCGGCTGCAATGCTTCTTCGTGCTGCCTGGTGCCTTGCTCGCGGCGACTTTTTTACCATTCCCTGCGGGCGTCACTGCGGGTTCTCTCGGACCAGCGGCTGTTCTCATCGCGCTTTCCCATGCGCAGGGAATCGTTGCGGTCGGCGGTCTGACACTTCATTTGCTGCAGCGCGATTTCAACCTGGCGAACTCCAAGCACGAGCGAAATGGAGCACTGGCTGGGTTTGCGGCGCTGGCGGTGGCGGGCTTGGCCTTTCATGGGTTTTCCAACGGATTTCTAGCTGCCAGCTCCGCTGCCCTCCTGCCATTGCCGTTGCTGGTGATCGCCGCTTTCCATCTGTCGCCGGCACCCGCTTCATTGCTTGCGGCGTTGTGGTGTGCTTTGGTGACCGTACTGTCCTTTTTCGGGAAAGGCCCGTTTGCGATCAATGCGGTTGGGATGAATTCCATTGAGCTGGGCGTTTATAACATCGTCATGACTGCGGCCATTTATCTGATTGCCGACCGATCCTCAGGCTTGCGTAAAGCAGAGGCCATCACGATGGCCCGGGCCTATCAAAACGCGAAACTCCACAACCTGCAGGCAAACTTGGGCCCTCATTTTCTCTTCAACACGCTCAACGTCATCCGCGCCTTGGTGTATATTGATCCGGCAAAAGCGGATCACGCTATCACTTCATTAGCCGGCCTTCTGCGGCGGAGCCTCAGAACCTCGGAGGTTAGCTTGATCGATCTCGG
>JAYSYA010000088.1:0-5193 GCA_043716765.1 Akkermansiaceae bacterium | reverse complement strand
TTACCACCACTCCAGCTTCAGCATGACCGACGCGCTGCTGATGGGCTGGCTCTTCTCAAACCGCTCGTCCTACTCCTCGCCCTACGGCCACGGAAACTACCCGCCATCCTACGGCGGCGGCTGGAATCGCCAGTCGGACGGCAGCTATGCCGGCAGCATCAATTCGCGCACCGCAGGGTCATCCGTTAGCAAGTCGTCCAGCCCGGTCATCTCCCAGCCCGCGCTCTCGCCGAATGCGCAAAAGATGGCCGCCAAGGCCAAGGCCATCACCACCGCGACCCAGTCGCAGCGATCGTTCGCCAATCCCTCCAGCACATCGACTAGCAGGCCACCGACCGTGACCGCTCCCAGCAAACCCAGTTCCTACGGCGGCTTCGGGCGCGCCAGCAGTTCCGGCTCATCCCGCAGCGGCGGCTCCTCCGGCGGCGGCAAATAAACCTCATCCCTCCCCATCGTGAACGAACACCTCCAAGTCTGGCTCGACACCACCCCCGTGGTGGAAATTTTCACCTCGCCCGCCATCCTCTACTTCGCGGCAGGCCTCTTGCTCGTCCTGTTAGCGAAGCCCGTCAAGGGCCTCACCACCCGCTACCACCTCAGTGACGAGCTCACCAAACACGACAACAAGGCGGTCGCCCTCGCCACCGCCGGTTACATCTTCGGAGTTCTCACGATCATCCGCGGCGTGATGATTTCCGGCGGAAATCCCTATCAGACAGTCTGGCGTGATTTGGTTTCCGTCGCCCTCTGGACCGTCATTTCACTCTCGCTGCTGCTCCTATCCGCATGGATCAACCGCAAGTTCCTGCTCAACCGGTTTGAAATGCACAAGGAGCTCATCACCGACCGCAACGTCGGCACCGGCGCGGTTCTGGCGGGCACCTACATCGGCACCGCCTTCATCATTTCCGCCTCCATCAGCGGCACCACCGGCGGCGGCTTCGCCATGGAAATCCTCGACACGCTGGTTTACTTCGTCATCGGCCAACTCGGTTTCATCCTGCTTGGCGCGATCTATCAACGGACCTGCGGTTACGACGTGCATGATGAAATCGAGCGCGACAACGAAGGTGCCGGCATCGCCTTCGGAGCGACCCTTGTGGCACTCGCCATTCTCATCTCCGGCCAGATCCGCCGCGACGACTCACTCGTCGCACTCGCCGTCTGGATTCCCATTTCACTCCTCGTGCTGCTAGGCAGCCGCTGGTTGGTGGACCTGGTTATCCTGCCAAACGCCCGCCTCCACGATGAAATCGCCCGCGACCGGAACTGGGGCGTCGCCCTCATCGAAGGTGCGGCGGCTATTGGAATCGCCCTGCTGCTCGACGCCACATTCTCCTGAAAGCCATGCCTGAAGACAACGACGACGATCCGTGGACGGCTTCCGACGAGCAGAAGCTCCGCTTTGCCGGGATTTTCCTGTTGGAATACATGATCAACCACCCGCGAATTTTCCAATTGTGGTTAGAGGACGAAGACTCGGATCTGGAGCCGATTCTCGAATGGCTGCTGACGAAAGAGTGGATTCAAATCCGCGAGGCAAAAGACTACATCCCTACCGCTGAAGGGCGGAACATCATCAAGCGCTTCATGGAGCGCTACGCCCGTTTCGTTTATTTCTTCGACGTGTTCTCCGGCGTGGATCTCGGTTCCGGCGAGTTCGCCTTCGAACGTTATTTCGAAATTCTCGAACCGGAGGAATGGCAGGCCTATCTCCACGACGAGCGCTTCGAAGACGTGCGCATCGCCATCGCCGAGCACCTTGGCATCGACGCGGTGGAAATCGTTTTCATGAGCTTCATCCGCGAGGACCGCTTCGGCCGCGACGCCACCGGCTGGCAGTTCGATTTGCTGCTAGGAAGCGTGTGGGCCGAGATTCTCGATGTCTGCAACAACGCCACCGATGTCAACGAGCTTGGCTATCAGGACGGCGACCGCTGGATCGACGGCTCAACCGTGGCCGAGGACATCCTACAACAAGGCGGTGCCCTGTTAGCCAAACTGCTGGCCCGCGCCGAGGGCGAGCTCAAAGGAACCAGCCCGACCCACGGCGGAGGAAACGAATCGGAGCGCGTCGTCGCCCCGGTCGAGTTCCCGCCCGCCTCGGATTTCAATTTCGCGAACTACATCGAACCCGCCAACCGTGACCGCTTCTGGGATGACAACTGGAAATAAGGCCGATGATCTTGCATTTCTTCCGCCGCTGGTTCTCCCTGCACCACAAACCCGCAGTGCGGGTCGGCACGGCGCTGGCCACCGCGCTGCTGCTCAACCTGCTGTTCGGAGGTGCCTTCTATCTGGCGGAGTCCGCGAAACAACCCGGCCTCGAATTCGCGGACTCCGTCTGGTGGTCGATGGTGACGATGACGACCGTCGGCTACTATCCGAAAACCTTCGTCGGCCGATTCCTTGTCGCCTGTCCGTGCCTGGTGATCGGCATCGGACTCATCGGTTATTCGCTGGGCGTGATCGCCGAGTCGATCTCTGGAGATCACCGACCAACTCGTCCTGCTCGCCGAAAAGCGTGCTGACTACGAATCCTTTGAAAGCTCACTTCTCCAACCGAATCTCCAACCTCGAACCGCATGAAAAACATACTAATCAAACTCCAGCGCGACGAAGAACTCGCGCGCTTCCTGGAATCCAACGGCTTCACCGTCGAAGAACTCTCGAACAACGTTATCCGCGTTCAGCGCGAGGACGAGCTGCCGGTCTTCCTCAACGTGGATGACAAGCAAATCTACTTCGAAGTCGATCTCGGCAACATCGACGCCATCCTCTCTCAAGAGCTGCTGCTTTCCCTGTTAGCCCTCAATACGGAGATCCTTCCCGTCAGCGCCGGCCTCGACACCAGCAACCCGGATGACCGCCGTCTCGTTCTGGTCGAAAGCCGCGAAACCGGCGATCTATCCGATCAAGAACTGCTCGCCGTGTTCGACGCCCTAGAACTCGCCGTGGACCGCGTCACCGAAATCCTCGCCCCTTCCTTTAACTCCTAACTAATTCTGACATGAGCATATTTTCACGCATTTTTAAAATCGGCCAAGCCTCTGCCAACAAGGTGGTGGAGAAGTTCGAAAAACCCGAGCTGATGCTCGAACAAGCGATCGCGGACAAGGAGAAGCAGATCCGCGAGATGAAGCAATCCGTCCAACACGTCATTGCCACCGAGCGTCAGACTAAGGCGCAGTTGGAAAAAGAGAAGGCCGAGAAGTTCCAGTGGGAACAGAAGGCGGAAGCCGCCATGCGCTCCGGTCGCGAGGACCTCGCGGTCAAAGCGCTGGAGCGCGCCAGCGAACACGAAAGCCGCGCCGCGTCGCTGGAGCCAAGCTGGCAGGGCCAACAATCCTCTGTTGCCGAGCTCAAACAGGAGGTCATCAAGATGGAAGCCGAGGCCGCCGAATACCGGCGCAACAAGGATTTCATCATCGCCCAGAGCAAGGCGGCTCAGGTCAAAAAAGACATCTACGAAGCCAAGGCCAAGATGACCAACACGCGCAGCCCGGACGACCTGATGGCCCGCATGAAGGCCAAGGCGGAACGCCAAGGCTACGAAGCGGATGCCGCCAAGGAAATGGCGGAAAACACCGGTGCCACCCGCTTGGAGGACGAATTCAAAACCCTCGCCACCGGCTCCGGAAGTCCGGACGTGCAAGCCAAGCTCGACGCCCTCAAGGCCAAGCTTGGAACCACCAGCCCCGGCTAACGGACCCGCGATGTTCCCGACCAAACCGAGCGCACCGCCAGCGGGGAGGCACGTCCTCGCCGAGTTGACGGGCTGCCCGGCTGTGGTCTTAAACGACCCCGTCGGCTTGGAAAAATGCTTCCGGCGCTGCGCCGAAGAAGGCGGGGCCACGCTGGTCTCGTCGCACTTCCACCACTTCTCGCCGCAGGGTGTTAGTGGCGTGGTCGTCATCGCGGAAAGCCACGTCACCGTCCACACCTGGCCCGAGCACGGCTACGCGGCGGTGGATGTTTTCACCTGCGGGCGGCCTGAAATCGCCGAGGCGGTCATGGAACTCATCGTCGCCTCACTCCATGCGGAAACCGTCCACCGGACCTCCTTCGAGCGCGGGCCTCACTCCATCCCGCAGCGAATCCCCGCATTCACATGATAGAAAGTCTCGCTGATCAATCCTGCGCCGGTGTTCCCGCGCTACGCAAATCCCTGGTTGCCGGACACGGCTGCGAAACCTTGGAGCTCGACTACGAAATCAAGCTCGTCCTTTTCCTAACCGCCCGGATCGACGGCGAGACGAACCACGCGGAAAAGGAATTCGCCGCCGCCGTAGCGCGGAAAATCGAGTGGTCCGCCCCGCACGATCGGCTGCTAGAAGCCCGCGTGCTCGCCCAGCCGAGCTATGATTTGTCCGCGCTCCGGTTCGGCAAGCAGCACCCGGCGTGGGGAGAGCAGTTGTTTCGCATCGCCGCTGGCATCGTTTTAGCGGATGGCTCGATTCATTCCGACGAGCGGCTGTTTCTCACCAATCTAACGTATCAGCTTCTCAACGGCGACACCGCCCGCGCGGAGCAGATTCTCGCCCGGCTTAATTCCGGCGAAGAAGAACCGGTCAAACCGATGCCGGTGAAAATGCCGAAGGAGGATCTTGAAACCTGTCTCGGCGAACTCACGAAATTGGCCGGACTCGCCAATGTGAAAGGCGAGATTGAAAGCCTCGTCCGTTTTCTGGAGATCAACAAAGCCCGCGAGCAGCACGACCTCAAAGGCGCGGCCATGTCCTTGCACATGGTATTTTCCGGCAATCCCGGGACCGGCAAAACCACCGTCGCGCGCATCGTTTCCCGGATCTTTTCCGCGCTCGGCGTGTTGGAAAACGGCCACCTCGTCGAAACGGACCGACTCGGCCTCGTCGGCCAATACGTCGGCCACACTGCGAAAAAAACCGACGATCTCGTGAACCAATCGCTCGACGGTGTGCTTTTCGTGGACGAGGCCTACGCGCTCGTCTCCGGCGGTGAAAACGACTTCGGCCGCGAGGCCATCGACACCCTGGTCAAGCGTATGGAGGACTTCCGCGAGCGGCTGATCGTCATCGTCGCCGGTTATCCAGACGACATGAAACGCTTCATCGACACCAACCCCGGCTTGCAGTCGCGTTTCACGATTCACTTGAATTTCGAGGACTACACCGCCTCCGAGCTGGTCTCAATTTTCAAAGGCTTCTGCGAAAA
>JAYSYA010000087.1:0-15796 GCA_043716765.1 Akkermansiaceae bacterium | reverse complement strand
GCGCCGGACGGCGAGTATTTGATCATTCAGTTCGACACGTCGTTCACCGCGAAAGCCGAAGCCGTGGAGACGGTGACATTCATGTTGGAGCAGGACGGTTCGTGGAGAGCCGCCGGTTATTTTATCCGTTGAAAGTGAGTGAATTGAATCAAGAAAATCCAAACTCGGCGACCGGTGATCGCCCGCTACCGCTGATGCCCGCTTCACCCGATGGATTTTTCGCGACGACGCGCTGGACGGTGGTGCGGGCGGCGGGGCAGGCGGCTTCGCCGTCGGTGGACGAGGCGCTGGAGTCGTTGTGCACGGCGTATTGGTTTCCGTTGTATGCCTATGTGCGGCGGCACGGATTTTACAAGGAGGACGCGGAGGATCTGACTCAGGCGTTTTTCGCGAAGCTGCTGGAGCGCCAGGATTTCGCGGGGCTGAAGCGGGAGAACGGGCGCTTCCGGGCGTTCCTGCTGGCGGCGCTGAAGAACTTTCTCTCCAACGAGCGCGACCGGGCGGGGCGCTTGAAACGCGGCGGCAACATCACGCACTTTCCGCTCGATTGGCAGAGCGCGGACAGCCAATTCCAGATCGCGGATGGCGCTCAAATTCCGCCGGATGCGGCGTATGACCGCGAGTGGGCGGTGGCGCTGTTGGAGCGGGTGATTTCGAAACTCCGCGAGGAATCCGCAACGGATCGCTTCGAGCATTTCAAGGACTATCTCACGGTCGGCAAGGGCGAGATCCCGTATGCGACGGCCGCAGCGGCGCTGGCGATGGACGAGGGCGCGGTGCGGGTGGCGGTGCATCGCTTGCGGAAGCGATACCGCGAGTTGCTGAGAACTGAAGTGGCCGACACGCTGGCGGATCCGGCGATGGTGGACGAGGAGTTGGCGGTGCTGCTCAGGGCGTTCGGGTAAATGGTCTCATAAATGGGGGGGAATGCGCGTCCGTCACCGTGAAACCATAGGCCGAAAGCGCGTGGCAGACTGCTTCGATCTCCCGGCTGGGATATTAAGGATCCAAGCAAGGATGATTAGTCTGCGGGCAAGTAGGTTTGGCATCCGGGCAGGAATCGGATGGGGTGCGGACACATCTACTCCCGTCAGATCTGGAAATCGGGAGCGCCGGAGTCAAGATGCAAGCCGCACTCGAATTTTTCCCCGTCGAAGCGGGTGGACTCGCTGCTGCCATCTTCCGAGGGCCGCGTGCTGTGCCAGTCGCCCATCGTGACGTAGCCTTTTTCGGCGAGCGGATGCCGGGGAATTCCGTTCTGATGGAAATAGAGATCCACCTGCGCGTCCGCCCAATCAAGAATCGGATAGGCCTTCACGGTCCTCTTCTGCTGCTCGACAAACGGCCGGTCCACCCGCGTCTGCGATTGCGAGCGGCGAAGGCCGCTGAGCCAGACGTCGGCTCCGGTTTCCCGCAGCGCGCGGTTCATCGGCTCGATCTTGGTGATCAGCCCATAACGGTCGGCGCCGTCCTTGCCGTGCTCCCAGAGGTTTCCCCACAGCGCCTGAATCCGCGCGGCGGACATCGTCGGATGATAGGTCCGCAGGTCGAGGTCGAACATCGAGCTGAGCTTCTCGGCATACTGATAGGTCTCGGGAAAAAGGAAGCCGGTGTCGATGAAGACGACCGGAATTTTCGGCGCGTATTCGTGAATCAAGCGGAGCATCACCGCCGCCTGAAGGCCGAAACTGGTGGATGCGACGAGCCGGTCGCCGAGTTGTTCGTAGAGCAAACGCAAGCGCTCCCCGGCACGTAGTGGCGCGAGGGCGACGGAAAGCTCCGTGGCGTCGATGTCCGTGGAAGCGACTGAGGGCGGTTGGGATTTCAAGGCAGCCATGGTGCGACAATCAAGCCTTGGTAAGTGCCTCGGGCTTCAGATTCTTGTGGAAATCCGGGCCTTGAATGGTCTCGGCGACGAGGCCGGTGCGGATGCAGAAATCGCCGAAGCGTTCGCCTTCATTCCGCTCCTTGGCGTAGCTCTGGAAAATCGGCGCGAGCAGTGACTTGATTTTCTCCGCCGGAACATTTTCCCGATAGAGCTTTGACAAGCGCTGGCCCGCGAAGCCGCCTCCCAGATAGACGTTGTAAGCGGATGGTCCACGGCCGACGAAGCCGATCTCGGCGATGAACGGGCGGGCGCAACCGTTCGGGCAACCCGTCATGCGGATGGTGATGGCATCGTGGCGCAAGCCGTTTTCCTCGAGCGATTCTTCTAACTCGGTGATCAGATCTGGCAGATAGCGCTCGGCTTCGGCGAGGGAGAGTCCGCAGGTCGGAAGGGCGACGCAGGCCATCGAGTTGAGGCGGAGCGCGCTCTTCAAGTGGCTGTCTTTGATGCCATACTCTGCGAGCAGCTTCTCAATCTCCGGGCGCTTTGCCGGCGAGACGTTAGCGATGATGAGATTCTGGTTGGCAGTGAGGCGGAAGTCGCCGTCGTGGATTTTCGCGATCTCGCGAAGCCCGCTGCGCATCGGATAGCTCGGCGTGTCGAGCACGCGACCGCCGGCGATGAAGAGTGTGAGGTGGGAATTGCCATTGGTATCCTCGACCCAGCCGTAGCGGTCGCCGTTATCCTCAAACTTGAAGTTACGGACCGGTCCGAGTGCGTAGCCGAGGTACTCGTTGATTTTGGCGAGAATCCAAGCCGGACCGTAGTCGTCTACGGTGTATTTGAAGCGCGAGTGCTTGCGGTCCGTACGGTCGCCGAAATCGCGCTGCACCAGCACTACCTTTTCTGCGACGTTCACCACTTGCTCCGGTGTGCAGAAACCGATCACGTCCGCGATCCGCGGATAGGTGGCGTCGTTGCCGTGGGTCGAACCCATCCCGCCGCCGACGGCGACGTTGTAGCCGGCGAGCTCGCCGTCCTCGACGATGGCGATGAAGGAAAGGCAGTTCGCGTAGATATCGACGTCGTTAGACGGCGGCACGGCGATGGTGATCTTGAATTTCCGCGGCAGATAGGTCTTGCCGTAGATCGGCTCGATTTCCTCTTCGCTCGATTCCACCTTCTCACCATCCAGCCAGATCTCGTGATAGGCGCGGGTCTGCGGCGTGAGATGGGCGGAAATTTCCTCCGCCGTCTTCAACGCCTGGGCATGGATGCTGGAGAGATGCGGGTTCGGATTGCACATCACGTTGCGGTTCACATCGCCGCAAGCGGCGATGGTGTCCATGGCGGTCTGGTTGATCTCGGCGATGGTGCGCTTGAGATTGCTCTTGATGATGCCATGGAATTGGAACGCCTGCCGCGTGGTTAGCTTGATGGTGCCGTTAGCGAACTGCGTGGCGAGCCGATCCGTTTCCAACCACTGGTGCGGAGTGGCAACGCCGCCCGGCACGCGGATGCGGATCATGAAGGAATACGCCTTCTCCAGCTTGTGCTTGCGGCGACCGGCGCGGATGTCGCGGTCATCCTGCTGATAGGTGCCGTGAAATTTTAACAGCTGCTGGTCGTCCTCGCACATCGAGCCAGTGGAAAGGTCGGCAAGCCCGTCGGCGATCGTGCCGCGGAGGTAGTTGCTGTCGATCTTGATGTACTCGTTCGCAGAGAGTTTCTTGTCACTCATGATGATGGAAATTTGGAAGTTTAGTAAACGTCGCGTTGATAGCGTTTGGCTTTCTTGAGGTTCTCGACGTACGCCTCGGCGGCTTCGCGGCTAAGGCCGGCCTGGCTTTCCACGATCAAGATCAATGTTTCATGAACGTCGTGGGCCATGCGGGTGGCCTCGCCGCAGACGTAGAAGTGAGCGCCCTCCTCAAGCCATTGATAGAGATCCTTGGCTTGCTGGAGCATGCGGTGCTGGACATAGACTTTCTCTGGCTGGTCGCGGGAGAACGCGAGGTCGAGCCGGGTGAGCGCGCCCTCCTTGAGATGCTCCTGCCACTCGAGTTGATAGAGAAAGTCGTAGGTGTAATGCTGGTCGCCGAAGAACAGCCAGTTCCTGCCCGGGCTGCCGAGCGCCGCGCGATGCTCGACGAAGGCGCGGAACGGGGCAATGCCGGTGCCGGGGCCAACCATGATGATCGGAGTGGAACCGTCGGCGGGCAGGCGGAAATGCTTGTTCGGCTGCACGAAGACTTGGACGGGATCGCCCGCTTTTACGTGGTCGGCGAGATAGGTCGAGCAGACGCCATTCCGCTTGCGGCCGTGGCTTTCGTAGCGGACGGCGGACACTGTGAGGTGAACTTCGTCGGCATGGGCGAGCGGGCTGGAAGCGATGGAGTAAAGTCGCGGTGGCAGCTTGCGGAAGATGCCCGTGAGCGCAGCGGCAGAAAGTCCGTTAGGCGCGAAATCCACAATCGCGTCGATGATCTCGCGGCCTGTGCTGAATTCCTTCAACCGCTCCTTCGCGTCCTCGGCGAGCAGCTCGCGCAGCGCGGCGGAATGACTGACTTCGGCGAGTTTCGTCAAAACGGCGCGGGAGAGCGCGGTGATGTCGTAGTCTTCGCGGAGCGCGTCGGCGAGCAGCTTGCGGCCGGCGTTTTTCACTTCGACTTCTTCATTCCCGGTAAGCTTGGCGGCTTGGATGATGCCTTTGACCATTTCCGGAGCGTTCAACGGAACGACCGCAAGCGCGTCGCCCGGTTCGTAAGAAAGCCCGGAAGCGGCGAGCGAAAATTCAAAGTGCAGGGTTTCCTTGGCCGAGCCCTCGCCGTTGAGCATAACCTTATCAAGGGTTTCCGCAGGGAAAGGATTCTTTTTTCCATACTCGACCGACGAAACAAACACCGTCGCCGCAGCTTGATTGACCGCAGCTGCAGAGGCCGGGGCCAGCCCCGAAAGCGCGCTTTCCAACCAGCTCGCGTAAGCGTCCTCGAAGTCCACGTCGCAATCCTGACGCGCGAAAACACGCGTCGCGCCGAGGCTTTCCAAGCGGGCGTCCACATCCTTGCCGATCTGGCAGAATTTCTCATACGCCGTGTCGCCAAGCCCGCACACCGAGTAGCGGAGGTCGGACAAGGAATGGTCCGAGTTCATGAATTCTTTGTAAAAGGAAACGGCGGTTTCGGGAGGTTCGCCGTCGCCCCAAGTCGAAACGATGACGAGAAGTTTGGTGGATTTTGCCAGCTCGGACAGGGAGATTTCCGACATATTTTTCATGACGGCCTGGAAGCCGCGCTTCTTCGCGGCCTTCACGGCCCGGTCGGCGAGGACTTCGGAATTCCCCGACTCAGTGCCGTATAAAACGGTAAGTTTTCCAGCGGCAACCGGCGCGGGCGCGGCAGCCACTGCGGTTCCCGAGGCGGCAAGAAAGCCGCTGAGCCAGCCGCGCTGGACAGGATTAAAGCCGGCAAGAAGCGAATCCAACGCGGCGCGCTGGTCAGAAGTGAATGGGGCGTGCTCTGGAAGCATAATCCTTAGTTAATTACCTTGTTTTATGAGGTTTCGCCCAAAAAGTGACTGCAAACGATGCGATACGCAACCATTTTTTGACAAGGCTTTCTCTCTACTGCTCCATTCGTCACTTCCCAGCGCCCGGATTTCCCCCTACTCCTTCGGCGTGCTTCGCTCGTTGCGCTTGATGGATTTCCGCTGCTTTGCCTCGCTGGACTTTGAAGTTCCGGCGGAAGGAGTGATTTTGACTGGCAACAACGCCCAAGGGAAAACCTCGATTCTCGAAGCCCTGTGCGTGCTGGTCCGGCTGCACTCGCCGCGCACCCACCGGATGACCGCGCTCGGGCGATTCGGCAGCAAGGGGTTCGGCATCGCCGGCGATCCGTGGGGCAGCGAGCGGCAGGTGAGGTATTCGCGCGAGGGCTTGATTCTCAAGGTGGACGAGGAAATCCGCGCCAGCCAAACGCGCTATCTCGAGGACGGCGGACTGGTGGTGTGGATGGGAAATGAAGACTTGGAACTCGTCCGCGGTCCCGGCGAGGGACGCCGCCGGTATTTGGATTTCCTCGGCGCACAAATCGATCCTGCTTACCGCCGCTCGTGGTCGCGCTACCGCCGGGCCTTGCGGGCGAAAAATCTACTGCTCAAGGAAAGCCGACCGCGCGACGCGGAAATTTTGTCTTATGAGGAAATTCTGGTCGAACACGGCAGCGTGTTGATGGCAGCGCGGGCGCGCTTGATCGAGGAACTCGCCCCGCTTGCCGCCGAGGCGCAGCGCGTCGTCAGCGGCAAGGACGAGCCGCTCACCCTGAAGTATTTACCCGCCAGCGGCCCGGATTTGCGGGAGTCGATGCTGCAAGCCCGCGAACGCGAAACCCGCTTGCGCCAGGCGGTCGTCGGCCCGCACCGCGACGAGCTGGATTTGCGAATCCACGGCATGCCCGCCGCCGATTTCGCCAGCGAGGGCCAGCAACGCACGCTCGCGCTGGCCCTGAAACTTGCTCAGGGGAAATTGCTCGAACGCCGCGGCGGCAAATTGCCGATTTACCTGATGGACGACATTTTCGGCGAGCTCGACCCCGACCGCCGCAACGCGCTGATGAACCACCTGCCGCCGCTCGCGCAGAAATGGATCACCACCACGCACCTCGACTGGATGCGGGAAACGCCGCAGCTCGGCGGACTCGGCCGCTTCCGCGTGAACGACGGCAAAGTGGCTGACTAAATCCCGAGAACTGCCCGGTGAATGCGGCCGGGAGATTTTTTGAGAAACTGGCGGGCCAGCACCTCGAACTCCTCGGAAAGGTCGGTCAGGTGGAGTTCCAGCGCACCATCACGGTCTGTCGGTTCTAGCAAATCCAGCCGCGTGAGCTCCCTTTTCAAATGCTCGGCGCAAGTCGTCGCCGAGTCCACCAACCGCACGTCCGCCGGCAGAAGCTGCTGCAAAACCGGGATCAGCAGCGGATAATGGGTGCAAGCGAGCATCAGCGTATCGATCCCCTTCTCCATCAGCGGATCCAAATAAGTCTTCAAAACCTGCCGTGTCGCCGGATGGTCGATCCAGTTTTCCTCGATCAACGGAACTAACAGCGGAGTCGCCTGGCCGTGGATCATCAGGCCGGTTTTCCGCAGCGCGAGCGCGTACTGATAGGCGTGGGAACGGATTGTGCCGCGGGTCGCGATGATACCGATGCGCTCGGCATTCGGGCAAGCGAGCGCGGCTTCTACGCCCGGTTCAATCACGCCGAGAATGGGAATCCGGTATTTCTCATGCAGGCTAGGCAGCGCGTGCGCGGTCGCGGTGTTGCAAGCGACGACGATGGCTTTCACCCCGCGGGCGATGAGGAAGCGCACGTCCTCGTCGGCAAACTGGCGGATGGTTTCCGGGCTTTTCGAGCCATACGGCAAGCGGGCGGTGTCGCCGAGATACAAAATATTTTCCGCAGGCAAAAGTTCCTGCACGGCACGGACGACGGTCAAACCGCCGACACCCGAGTCGAAAAATCCAAGAGGTGCTGAATTCACTGGCGGGAGTGTGAACGCCCGCCCGCCGCCGCCAAGCGCAAAGCCAGCCACTTTCCGCTTCCCCGCTGCCATCCGCAGGACTAGCCTTCCGCCGAAATGAGCAGCTGTGGGCCAAAAATGAAGATGGATCCGAATTTGCACCGGGACAAAAAGCCGGACTGGATCAAAGTTAGATTGCCGAATAACCCGGCGTTCTGGTCCACCAAGTCGCTAATCACCGACTTGAAACTGGTCACCGTTTGCGAGGAAGCGCAGTGTCCTAACCGTTGGGAATGCTGGGGCCAAGGCACCGCGACCTTCATGATCGCGGGTGACAAATGCACCCGCGCCTGCGGGTTTTGCGCCGTCAAAACCGCCAAGCCCGACGCGCTCGAAGCCGACGAACCCCAGCGCGTCGCCGAGGCCACCCGCCGGATGAATTTGCGCCACGTCGTCATCACCGCCGTCGCCCGCGACGACCTGCGCGATGGCGGAGCCGAGCATTTCAAGCAAACCATCGAAGCCGTCCGCCAAGCGAATCCAGAGGTCATCATCGAGGTGCTTGTGCCGGACTTCAACGACCGCGACTGGGCGCTCGCGATGGTGATGGAAGCCCGCCCGCACATTTTCAACCACAACCTCGAAACCGTCGAGCGGCTCACTCCGCTCGTCCGCTCGCGCGCCCAATACCAACGCAGTCTAACCGTCTTGAAAAAGGCCAAGGCGATGGTCAACGGCAAGATCGCCACCAAAAGCGGCCTCATGCTCGGCCTCGGCGAGCGCCACGAGGAAATCCTCCGCGCCATGGACGACCTGCTAACCCACGACGTCACGGTGCTCACGATGGGCCAGTATTTGCGCCCCACGCAGAGGCACCTTCCTGTCGTCGAATACATCACGCCCGAGGCCTTCGATGAATACAAAGCCATCGCGCTTGCCAAAGGCTTCCGCCACGTCGCCAGCGGCCCGCTCGTCCGTAGCTCGTATCATGCGGCGAATTTCCGTCCGGAACTCGATGTCCTCGAAGCGATCGAAGCCGACGTCCGCGCCGCGCGTGGGCTCGAACTCGGCCCCGAGCACTTGCCCCTCCCCGCGCCTCATCCGGGGCTGGTCAAAGCCATCGCCTGATCGTCATGCGCCACTGGTTGATCAAATCCGAGCCCGACGTTTTCAGCATCGATGACCTCGCCAAGGTCAGGCGCGAGCCATGGAGCGGGGTCCGGAACTATCAGGCACGGAACTTCATGTGGAAGGAAATGAAACCCGGCGACCTCGCCCTGTTTTACCACTCAAATGCCAAGCCACCCGGCGTGACCGGCGTCGCCCGCGTCGTCGGAGCCCCCTACCCGGACCCCACGCAGTTCGATAAAAAAAGCGAATACTACGACCCCAAATCCCAGCCGGAAGATCCCCGCTGGTGGCTCACGGATTTCGAGTTCGTCGGAAAATTCCCTGAAATGCTGGCGCTCGCAACGATCAAGGCGGACCCGGTGCTTTCCGAAATGATGGTCTGCCAACGCGGCACCCGCCTCTCGATCAACCCGGTCGATCCCCTGCATTTCAAGCGCGCCTGCAAGCTCGCCGGATGGAAACCTTGATCCGGCCCTGACCCGGGTTTAATTTGCAACCGGCCACCACATCGCGCCACCCGCCCGTTCAATGGACAAAGACACCCCCATGCCATCCCTAACTGCGGTTACCGAAGCACCGCCCGCCGCTTTCGCTTGGCGTGTGTGGCTGGAAGAACACGGCCCTAAACTTTTGCTCTTTGCCCGCCAGCAGACCCGCTCTCACGGAGATGCGGAAGACGTCTTCCAAGACGCGCTCGTCAAGCTGGTGGAAAAAGTCCGCTCGGGCGAATTCGTCGGCGGGCAAGAGGCTTGGCAACCGTATCTTTACACGACCATCCGCCGACTCGCCATCGACTTGAGCCGCCGCGACGACCGCCGCAAACGCCGCGAAGACAATGTCGGCGCCGATGCCGAGACCGGCCAGTTCGACGCGTTCAATCCATGGTTCGAGAGCGATTCCTCGGATGACGAAACCCGCGCCCAACTCGAGGAAAGCCTCAAGGAACTGCCTCAGAAATTTGCCGAAGTCATCACCATGAAAATTTGGGGCGAGCGCACCTTCGCCGAGATCGGTGAAATTCTTGGAATTTCCCAAAACACGGCGGCCTCCCGGTATCGCTATGGACTTGAAGCTCTCAAGCGCAACCTGAGCAAGGCCCGCCGCCAAGGCGACCTCTCTATCTAACTTACCTAGCAAGTCGTCATGACACCTGACCAGCCATCGCTCGAAGCGGAACTTCGCGAACTCCACGCTACCGCTCTTGACGAAGTCTTGCTCACCCGGCTTGAAGCCGCCGCTGAAGGAACGCTCACGCGGCTCAGCCACGGAGAGATTCGGTCTGAGGAGCGGCTCCGGGAATCTTTGCCGGCCAAGCTTTCACCCGCATTTCTAGCGGCGCTCGAAGGAATCGTTTGCAAAGTACCCTTCCCCGTGGACGAAAAAATCCTGTTGTTTTCGAAGGCCGCCGACCGCACGCACCGAGCCCGCCCGATCTGGGGCGCGGCCGCAGCCATCGCATTGATCGGGGCCGTCACCGCGCTGATGATTCCTGCGGGAGACGCCCCGGTGAATCCACCCCGCCAAGCCGCCGTGGCAACACCGACCTTCACGGCTCCCGCCAGTCCGAATCTGGTGCCCGCCAGTTTCAACCGCGGGCTGAGTGAAGTCCACGATGAAGGAGTTGTCTGGAAATCCAACAACCAACCGCACACCGTCGTCCGCGTGGTTTACAAGGATTTGATCACACTCAAGGACGCTAACGGAAGAACCTTTCAAGTCGAGCAGCCGCGGGTCGAATACATGTTAGTCCCGGCGAAAACCGATTGAACTGAAATTTCCAAACAAAATTCCACGACGACTTCGATTCCAGTTCATAAGCCATGAAGACTCACTTATTTAATTTCGTCGCCGCCGGACTTGCCGCCTTGGCCATGCCAACCTTCGCGCTCGAAGCGCCAGCGGATGACGCGCCGCCGGCCATTGTCGCGGAGCAAATGGACACCAAGCTGCCAGAGATCAAACTTCAAGCCGAAGCAATGCCCGCCCCAGAAGTGCAAATGGCTTTCCTAGGTGTGGTCTCCGGCGATGTCCCGGAAATACTCGGCGACCATCTCGACCTGAAACCCGGCGAAGGAGTCTTGGTTAGATCATTAGTGCCCGGCGGCCCGGCGGATAAAGGCGGAATCGCCGCTAACGACGTGATCCTCCGTGTGGCTGGCCAAGAGGTCGGGTCGCCTGAGGCAATTTCCAATCAAATTGCCACTCACCAACCGGGCGACACCATCAGCATCGATCTCGTCCACAAGGGCAAGCCAACCAAGCTCGACGTCACCTTGGGCATCAAGCCCGCCGCTATTGCCGCTTCGGAACCACAACAACTCGATCCGCGCAATCTCGATGGCCTTCCCAAAGAACTCGCCGACCGTATCCGTCGCGCCATCGAGGGCAATCTCGGTGGGATGGATCTCAAGCTGGGAGATAACGGGCTGCAATTAGCCCCCCAAATGGAAGACGCCCTGCGCGATCTTAAGAAACGCATGGAGGACGCCATGGGCAAAGGTCTGCCTCAGCCGGAAGTCGGCAATGACCAACCACAGATCCAAGGCAGGGCCACGGTTAGAATGAAAGACCAGCAAGGAAGCGTCGAAGTGAAATCCAAGGATGGCGGCAAGGAAGTAACGATCCGCGACCAGCAGGAAAATGTCACATGGAGCGGCCCATGGGACACCGCCCAAGACCGCGCCGCCGCTCCTGATGACGTGCGTCAACGCGTGCAGAGCCTTAATCTCGACAACAATTTCAACGGCAACGGCCTAAGGTTGCAGATGCAGCCTAACGGCCAACCGGATCTTCCCGACAACTGACCCCGCTAACAATTTTTTCATGGAAAAATGGGTTCACACCCGCGTTCGGCAAGTGTTCGGGCGCGGGTGTGATTTTTCCGGCGACGCGGTAACAACTGGAATCCGCATTCCCAAAACAAGGGGAACAAGTGGTCCTAACGCACCTTGCGGCGTGGAAGATATCCCAGCGCCATCAGAAGAAACTGGGAGACTATGAAGGTGGAGAGCCAGAAGAATGCGGCGTCGGTGAAGCCGTAGGAATGGAGGCCGATGCCGAGCATGTTCGTGCCGAACCATGACCATGAGGTGATGACGTTTCCAAAAATCGCCATGACCATCATGCCACGCTCTCTAACCATGCCGCCCCAGCGGGCGTGGAGGATGATCGCGTTCCAGATCACGATGAGCAGCGCGCCGTTTTCCTTCGGATCCCAGCCCCAGAAGCGGCCCCATGACTGGTCCGCCCAGATGCCGCCGAGCACGGTGCCGACAAAGCTGGTGAGCGTTGCGAAACAGATGACTCCATAGACCATGCCACGCAAGGAGGTGGCGGTGGCGGCGGGAATTTCGCCTAAGGCGCGGCGGATGATGTAAAAGATCGCGATGCATCCTGCTAGAAAACAAGCCGAGTAGCCGAGCGTGATGATGACAACGTGGGTGGCTAGCCAGAAATTCGTGTCGAGCACAGCGCGCATCATTTCCAGGGTGTCTCCGGATAGGGAAAGGTGGTGCGCGACGAGCAGGGTGGCAAAACCGACCGCCGCGGCGACCGCCGTGCCGATCGCGTTGCGGTGGAAAATCTCCAGTGCGGCGCTGAGGACGATGACCCCCCAGCCAATGAAAATGGCGGAGGAATAGAGGTTCGTGACCGGCGGGCGGCCTTCGAGCGCCATGCGGGTGATGAGGCCGGCGGTGTGCACCACGAAGCCGATCAGCAGGATGCGAAACGCGGCGACGCGGACTGAAGAACCGGCCTTCAGCCAAGAGAACGCGGCGCAAAGGAAGGCCGCGACGTAAAGCGCCATGCATTGGTAAAACGGCGCGATGCGATTGAAGAGTGTTTCCGCCGAGCTTTTTCCGGCGGCATCGGAGCGGTTTTCAGAAAGCCATTTCCGGTAATTCTCGATGGCGGAGTTGAAGGCGGCGGTGTCGCCCGCGCGGTAGGAGTCGCCGAGGCGAGCGTAAGCGAGCGCGCCGGGGTGGAGCTTGCCGGTGTCCGCAGAGTCGATCACGGAGTCGGGGAGTTTGCGCCAGCCATCATCGCCTTTGCCGGAGGGCGTGGTGAACACTTCGCTAAATGGTGCCCACGCGAGCATCTCGCGCATCCTGGCGGAGGCGTCGTCGATGAGCGACTGTTCGGGTGGGACTTCCTTGTTGTCGGCGGCGGCGAGCGCGGCGGTGACTTTTATTAGGAAGACTTCGAACTCCGACTCCATGTTTTTCTTCTGCGGCAGCGCGAGGGCGTGCTTGAGCTGGTTGTAGGCGAAGAGGTTCCGCGTCAGCCGCATCAAAGCCTTTTCGTATGCAGTGCGTGCCTGGGCATCGATCTTTTCGATCCGGCCCGCTTCCTTCTGCAGCGCGGGGAAGGCGGGCTGAAGTTGGTCGAATGAGAAACTTTTGCCATCGCCGCGAGTGAGGTTGGCGAGGCCGAGGATGTCATCGTGGTGGATGAGGAAAATTTTCCGGGTATCGGCGAGCGCGGCCTTGAAGGCGAGTTCCGCGAGCCATGCGGAGGGATTTGGCGGCGCGCCATCACCGGGGACGTTTTGCTTGCCGTGGATCGCGAGGAGAGTGTTGCGCGCGAGGGAATCGAGCGGCTGCACGCGTCCGTTCGAGACGACGGGCAACGTAGCGAAGCCTTGGAAATCGAAGCCCTCGGAAGGACGCGTCGCGCGGAAGGCGTTCGCGGCGAGGTAACCGAGGCAGAGCGCGGGCAGCAGCCAGACGAGATGTTTGCGGAAAAGGGAGGTCATACGGCTTGCGGCGTGGAGGACCGCCCCATTTGTGTCTGCGGGCGTAGGGGCATGGATTGGCATAAGGTTTCCGGCGTCGGCTCGCTGTGACAAGACCTTTTCCGGAAGATCCCAGCCCGTCTCCTTTTGAAGGTTAAGGTGATTGCACCGATTCAGACAACCCCTGGAAAAATTGAGTGATGTTGCGCTGTGCTAATGAACAGTCTGCGCCAATCGGGCTGAATATTGCGGATTCTGGGACAGGCTCTAAATAGAACGGGCGAAAGGTTCCTGCTGGAGTTTTTCCGCAGCTCTTTCAGCATGCGGGCATCATGAGCATTTCTCCGATGGATTACGAAAAACTCGGGCAGTTCTATCTGGGGCGCGGTTACGATCCGGAGACGAAGACAGTGGGGGAGGATTTGATCCTCTACGATTCCAAGGATCTCGTGACCCACGGCGTGGTGCTGGGGATGACGGGTTCGGGAAAAACCGGGCTTTGCCTCGCGCTGTTGGAAGAGGCGGCGTTGGATAACATCCCGGCGATCATCATCGATCCGAAGGGCGATATTTCCAATTTGCTACTGATGTTTCCCGATCTCGACGCGAAGAGTTTCCGCCCGTGGATCAATGAGGATGACGCGGCGAAGAAGGGGATCACGCCGGACGAGCATGCCGCAAAGACTGCGGAGACGTGGAAGACCGGCCTCGCCGACTGGGGGCAGAATCCGGAGCGCATCGCGACGCTGCGGGAGAAAGTGGACATCAACATTTTTACGCCCGGCAGCAAGGCGGGGATTCCAGTTAGTATTCTGAGTTCGCTGGAAGTGCCGCCGTTCGAGATCATGGAGGACGCCGAGTTGCTAGGCGAGCGGGTGGAGAGCACCGTCTCGTCGCTGCTCTCGCTGGTAGGGGTGAATGCGGATTCCATCCAAAGTCCGGAGGCGGTGCTCGTAGCCGCAATTTTCCAACATGCTTGGGCGGCGGAGCAGAACGTGACTTTGGAGACCTTGATCCGGCACATCCAGAAGCCAGCGTTCGACAAAGTGGGCGTGATCGATCTGGAGTCGTTCATGCCGGAGAAACCGCGCCAGACGCTGGCGCTGAGATTCAACAATCTGCTAGCCTCGCCGGGCTTTGCGAGCTGGTTGGAAGGCCCGCCGCTCGACATCGCGAAGATGCTGCACACGCCCGCCGGCAAGCCGCGGATTTCCATTTTCTCCATCGCCCATCTCGGCGACACCGAGCGGATGTTTTTCGTGAGCCTGCTACTCAATCAAATGTTAGGTTGGATGCGTTCGCAAAACGGCACCACCTCGCTGCGGGCCATTCTCTACATGGATGAAATCTACGGCTACCTCCCGCCGAGCGCTAACCCGCCGTCCAAGCGGCCAATGATGACGATCCTCAAGCAAGGCCGCGCGTTCGGGCTCGGTTGCTTGTTAGCCACACAGAACCCGGTGGACCTCGACTACAAGGCGCTGTCCAACATCGGCACTTGGTTCCTCGGCCGCCTGCAAACCGAGCGCGACAAGATGCGCGTGCTAGACGGACTTGAAGGCGCCGCCGGCTCGCAGAATGCCAAGTTCGACCGCAGCAGCATGGAGAAACTCATCTCCGGCCTCGGCAACCGGATTTTCCTGATGAACAACGTCCACGAGGACGGGCCGGTAGTATTCCACGTTCGCTGGGCGATGAGTTACCTAACCGGCCCGTTGACGCGCGGCCAAATCAAGACGCTGATGGACCCGAAGCGCGGGGATTTTGGCACGGCCAAGGATGCCAAACCCGCTGCGGAAGCCAACCCGATGGGCATGCCCGGGATGACCTCGCCCGCTGCCGCTCCCGCACCCCGGCCGCTCGTCGGCGCGGGGGTGACAGAGCTGTTTGTTCCGCCCGCGGGATCCGCGGACGACATCACCTATCAGCCGCACCTGTTGCGGGTCGGCCTGGTGCACTTTTCTTCGACCAAAGCGGGAGTCGATGGCTCGCGCACGGTGCGTCTCGTGAATCCGGTGACCGCCACCGGGATCGACTGGGAAAAGAGCTTGCCGCCGCCCCTCAGGCTGGACGAGACCGCCACCGAGCCCGCCGCCGGCGCGGGCTTCGCGGAGCTTCCCGGCTTCGCGATGAACGCGTCTAACTACAAGCAGGTGGAAAAAGATTTCGCCGAGTGGCTCTATCGGAACGAGCGGGCCGACGTGTTCTCCTGCCCGGTTCTCAAGGAATGGTCGAAAATCGGCGAGAGCGAGGCCGATTTTAGGGCTCGTCTGGATCACGAGGCCCGCGAAGCGCGCGATGCCGCCATCGACAAGTTGCGGGATGCCGCCACCAAGAAAATTTCCTCCATCGAGTCCCGCCTCCAGACCGCGGAGGGCCAGTTGGTGAAACAAAAAGCCGAGTCGAGTTCCGCTGTCATGCAAGCCGGAGTGTCAGTGCTCGGCGGGATCCTCGGCGCGTTTCTCGGTCGGAAATCCGGACTCGGTTCCCTCAGTCGCGGCACTTCGGCCATCGGAAAGGCCACCGGCGCCTACAAGCAGCATGAGGATGTCGCTGCCGCAAACGCGAAGGTCGAAGGGATCAGCTCT
>JAYSYA010000086.1:0-5198 GCA_043716765.1 Akkermansiaceae bacterium | reverse complement strand
CCACCACGCCGGCCTGCTGCCGAAATACCGCTTGTTAGTGGAAAAACTCACCGCCCGCGGCCTCTTAAAAGTCGTCTGCGGCACCGACACCCTCGGCTTCTCTCTCCGTGCGGTAATGCAGAACAAGTTTACGACCCTTGTGAAACCGAGAGCAATGCCTTATAACTCAAATGTCAGTTTTTGTTGTTAATCTGGGATCTTCGTGCTGCTAAGACTTCAATGTTGTTTCGGTCTGTTTCGCTGAACAGGGCATCGGCATCGGCAAAAGTCCGGCCAAGAACGAACTTATACCACGGCTGCTTGTCAGCCCACTTGCGTAGATCCTCGTTGGTGAAATCCACGCCATAGCTTGCGTAAATAGAGTTGATTTCGTTGCGAACACGCGCCGCATCCCACGTGGTAACCAGATCGAGCCCCAATGGTTCAGATACGGGTAGCGCGGTCTGAGGTTGATTTCCACCTGTGAGCAAAGTCCTCCTGTCCGCGAGCGCCTCGATGTCGTGACGCTCTTCGGTGGAAAAACCCTCTTCGGCTTGATCAAATGTGAGTCCTGGAACTGGCTTATACCACGCTTGTTTCTCAAAATGTGACTGGATTTCTTGTTTGGGAAACACCACGCCTTGACGTGCGTAAATCTGGTTGATTTCGGATTTAACCCTCGCGAGGTTCCAGTCTTGGATCTCCTCCCGGCTCAAGTTTCCTTGCGCTCCCGAGGAGGTTTCGTCCAATGGCAAGGCTTTAAAGACAACTGGAGAAGCAGGAACTGCGTCCGTCTCAATGTCCGGACTCACCCCGCGACCAGCCAGAGGGGTTTCATCAACCGGGAGCGGGGCATGTCCTTCATCGACCTGTATTCGGTTCCAACGTTCAACCAGTAGATTGACGTTAGTCTGTGTGATAGAGTCGAATTCCTTGTCTGTGTCCTTAATGGTTTTACTCGGCACCGCCTTATACCATGGCTGCTGAGCTGCCCACCTTTGAGCCTCTGCATTCTCAAAGATTGCTCCATGGCGGGCATAAATGTTGAGAACTATATCCTCGACTTCGCTTGCATTCATTTTTGATATCGTGAAAGGCACCATGGGCATCTCATGCGCTGTATTCCGAATTTTTTCGAATGAAGAAGTATCCAAGCCGAATTTAACGGTAGGTTCAGGAGAAGAGTGTCCGAGATTCCATATCTCTTGAGTTATTCTCTCATTCTGGGCGGAGAGAGCCTCCTGCTGTTCGATCCGTTCTTGATGAGCAATCGCTTCGGACGCTCCATATTCCTTTCCTTTCTGGGCAGCGGTGATCATGAGAGTGGTCCAAACAAACGCACCCGTAATTTGAACCAACTTGCTTCTTTTTTGCATCGGACGCCTCACGACAGGGGAATCCACGTTGTCCATGTCGACTGGAGCGGGCATAGCGCTATGGACGCTGGCGGGGTAGCGGGAAAAAGCCATGGCAAACAACACTCCACCACCGGCACATAATGCGAGAATGAAGAAATCGATCCAAATGTTGATAGGAGCACCAGCTTTGGTTTTCGAGTAGAGAAAGGCTGCACCGACTAGCCACCCGAAAAGCGCCATCCACATTCGTGAACACTTCTTCAGTGCGTCATTCAATTCATGCCATTGCAGGAATGTTTTGTATTCAAGATTTTCAAACTCCGATTCAAGCCGTTCAAGTAGTTGACGAGATTTACCCAGTTGATGGGTGAGTTCCTTGTTTTCGTGATTTCTCAGGTCCAGACTTCCATCCTTGGTTCTGGTTAGGCCCGGACGCTCTGAACGCTCTGTTGCATCATTCACAAATTCCCTCAGTGCGATGCAGTCCGGATGAATTTCCTTGAAACGTTGTCGTTCGGCTTCCGTGAGCCATGCGACCTGCCCCCCAGCGGGAAAATCCTTACGGAGTTTTCGCGAAATCCATAGGGTTTTCAGCAAGGCCCCGAGCAAATACAATGGCAACAGGGCGGCTGCGATCACCGCGGCCACCACCGCCAGACCGATGATGAGTCCTATTCCTTGCCCAATCTGTTCAGCTTTCTTTTTTGCCATGGTTTTTTCCGAGTAGATTGTTGATTCGTGCAGTCCTTTGCTCATCACGGGACGGCGGAATTTTTTTAGATGGAGATAGCACCGAATGCCGGATGTTTTTTGTCAGAAACAGACCAGTGCCGGTCAACCCCACGGTTCCCCGGACGTTGGACTTTCCCAGCGTGATTCGGAAGCCCTGCTGGCCGATGCTAATTGAAACTCCCCATTTTAAAATATTGAGCCACAGCATTCCTGGGATGATTGGAATCCGCCGATAGAATCGAACCAAGGGTAGCTTTGGAAGGCGGAGTGACACGAATCAGGGTGTTTCTATTGAGTGTTCTGTTGCTGATTGCGATTTAGGCGAGTAACGCGAGCTGTTTGAAGATCTGATGGTGAAAATCAGGCCTGTAGCCGATGGATGGATGGCGGACTCCCACGAGGCAGGTGACCGTGTCATGAAATGGATAATGGTAGATCTTCTGGGAGGTCTCGGTTCCGACGGTAACGCCATCCCGAATTTCAGCCGAGCCATGGCCCCAGTCGTTGGGGAGGGCTTCCCAAACCTTACTGCCCCACGAAATCACGACCTCAGGACGGTGTTCCTCGAGAATTTCTTTAAATGCGTTAAAATGGCAGGATGCGTGGTAGTCGTAATTCCCGGCCTCGCTGGCCGAAGCTCCGGCGATCTCCTGTAGGTAGTTGTAAAAAATGACCGAATCAAAGAACCGTCCTCGCTGCTCGTCGTTCGACGGGCCGCCGAAAATGCTGTTGATGAAGCTGGTGTAGGTGCCTTTCCATCGGCCGCTGATGTCTGGATCCAGATAGTAATAAACCACATCGTTTGTGAAACTTTGCCATTCGGCCTTACCCTCTTCCGTGTGGAAATTCTCGTAACCCGGAGAATACTGCGAACCGCCTAGGATCAGGGTTCGCTGGCGGAAGATGCCTCCGCCATTCTGGTAGTTTTCGCCGATCCAAGGCTTAATTTTGACATGCATGCGTGGGCGAAAGTGTGGTCATTTGATTGCTGATTTCAAGCCTGATTCAGGCTCAGTTTACCGTTTTCGCGCCGGTAAGCTCATCCTCTTATTTCAATGTTCAATGTTGGGCGTTCGATGTTCAATGTTCGCCAGATGTCCGCCCCGCTCAGCCGCAAGAACCTTCCTCCGAACCCATCCCCGGACGACATCCTCAACGCCTTCCTCGATTACCTCACCGCCACCGGCACCGAGCCCTACGACCACCAGGAAGAAGCCATCCTCGAACTCTTTGCCGGCAACAACGTCATCCTCAACACCCCCACCGGCTCCGGGAAATCCCTCGTCGCCCTCGCCCTCCAGTTCAAATCGCTCTGCCAGGGCCGCCGCTCCTACTACACCGTCCCGATCAAGGCGCTCGCCAACGTGGATGGGGTCGTTGCTCATGGATTCACATCAAACACCTTGGCCTCCGCCATTTCACCCATTGGAACGAATCAATTTCTGAATCTCACCGTGGTTGCCGATGAAGAAGAAAACCAGTTCTGCCGGTGACGCGATGAACACGAATGCCACCCTTTGGTCCAAGCCGACCCGGCACTCAAAAATCGTCTTGAATGGGGTCATCGCTCACGGATTAACATCAAGCAGGCACGAAGCGCAGTTCCACCTTCCGACCGAGAGCGGCGGCTGCTTTTCCGAGGTTGGCCACAATGAGCGATGGGTTTGAGGGATCGAGCATCCGGTCCAGCGAGGCCCTGCTGATTTTCATGCGCGAGGCCAGTTCGGTCTTGGTGACGTGCTCCTGCTCAATGATCTGTTGGAGTTGGAGGGAAACCACGCGCATGAGGGCCAGCACTTCCACCTCGGGTAGGATGCCTTCGTTGGCGAGGAAATCGCGGAAGTCACGGCCACGGTGGGCGTTTTGAGACGCTTTTGTTTTCATCGGTTTATTGATTGATTCAGGCCTGCCGCAGCCGATCCAGAAGCCGTTTCGCATCGGGGCACTTTTGCTCCACGATGGCCGGATCGATTGCCTTGAGCAGACCGAACGAAACTTTGCCTTTGGAATACCGTTTCTTGCCGCACGCGGTCGTGGCGGACGCCAGTGCTTCGAATACCCGGGACTTTTCCACAGCCGCAAGATCCGGCCATTGGGGCAGTGCGCTGTCCCGCCAGCAGTCGTGGAAGAAACGTTTCAGCGATTCGCGATCCGCCAGGAACCACGACTCCATGCAACAGATCATCAGGAAAACATCCTCGTCTCCGACTCCCGCAGGTCTTTCCCAACCATCCCGTGCCTTGAGGTGCTGCCAGGCTCCGTGCTCGGAGGAAACCAGGTCTTCACTATCGACTAGCAAAAGCGGTAATTCGTCGGGCTTGCGCGTTTTCACGGCGGTCTGGTAGGCATCAAACGTTTTCGTTCTGCCGCTGCCACGGAAGGTCGCCGGCATCTTGCGCAGCACCGCGAGTCCGGCGTTCTTGAAAAAAGCCGCCCATGCCGCCCGGAATTCCGTATCCAGAAGGTGCGAATCGCCACCTCCCTCGATGTAGATTTTGATTTTCACCAGCGGTTTCCTCCAATCTCCCCTTTGCTCCAGAGATCACCGAGCGAATAGGTCTCCAGCCACTCGCTCAGGTCTCCGGAATTCAGCCGCTCCATCCGGCTTTCGCCATGTTCCCGGCTGCACACCACCACGCTTTCCGGGTCAGCCGCCAAGGCATCGATCAGCATCCGGGAATGGGTGGTGACTACCAATTGCATCCGCTCCGAAGCCTCGATCAGCAATTCCGCGATCTTTGGAATTAGGTCTGGGTGAAGCCCAAGCTCCGGTTCCTCGATCACGACTAGCGGCGGCGGGGAAGGATCGAGCAAAATCGTCAGGAGGCAGAGATAGCGCAACGTGCCGTCCGAGAGTCTCGAAGCCGGAATTACGCGGCTATTTTCCTCCTCGATCATCACTTGAAGATTGCCGCCAACACCGTTCGCCACGTCAACATCGGTAATCCCCTCGTAAACCACCCGGAGTTCCTGTTTCACACGCTTCTTGAGTGCCATCGGGAAGGCTCCGAGCACCACCGCGAGATTCTGCCCGCCATCGTCCAGAAAATCGTGGCGCATCTGGGCGCTTTGCTCGGCGCGCATTGCCGTTTTGGGACCGAAGCTCCAGTTCCGATAAAGCCGCATGGC
>JAYSYA010000085.1:0-5213 GCA_043716765.1 Akkermansiaceae bacterium | reverse complement strand
CCGCAGTAAGCGGGCTCGGCGGAAATGATGTCGAAGGTCACGGCGGTGCCGAAATCGATGATGACGGCGGGGACGCCGTGGCGAGTGAGGACGCCGGCCGCATTGGCGAGGCGGTCCGCGCCGATCTGCGAGGGCAGCGGGTAGTCGATGCCCATGCCCAGCGGGCTGTGGTGACTGAGAAAATGCAGCGGGTGGTTTCCCTCGAAGTGGGCTTGGAGAATCGCGGCTTTTTCTGGAACGACCGAGCACACCATCACGGCGACGAAGTGAAGTTCCGCGAGCAGCGCGGCCAGCGAGTCGGGGGAAATTTCAGCGGTCGGCAGCACCCCCCGCCACGGCAGCAGGCGGTCGGCGTCGGCGAGGGCGAATTTTGTGCGCGTGTTGGAGTTGTCGATCAGGAGCCAAGCCATGGGTCACCATTGGTTAGTGGTGAAGTTCTTGTAGGCGAAATTTGCGAGCTCCGGGACCGCGTTTCCGGTTTTGATGAGGAGTTTTCCGTCATTCAAATGCAAGGTGAGAGGACCAGCAAGATCAGCGGGTCCGAGCCAGAATTTGAACCAGATCTCGGTGGTCCCCTGCCCTTCGCTTCCGCCAAACCTCGTGTCGGCGGGCTCGTGGGTCGCGCGGGTGACGGTTTCGAGGCGGACGGGTTTCTGCAGATCGTGAGCCATGCCGGGGTTCACTTTGAGGTGTACATCGACCCAGAAATAAGATTGATCGCGGGTAACCAGGGTTTCCACGATCTCGCAGCGCGCCGCAGGATCCAACTGCCAAGCGTATGGCCGGAACCAACTCCATGCCGCGAACGCGGCGGAAATCAACAGGCCAACCAGCAGGGAGTATCGCAGGATCTGACGCTTCACGCGGAGAGAGGAAACTGATTCGGGCGGTGCTGCAAATGAAAACGGGCGGACCGCAATCGGCCCGCCCGTGGGAGGATTGTCAGTTGAGAGACATTCAGAAGTCGTAGCCTTCTTCGCCGTGATCGCTGATGTCGAGACCGACGGTCTCAGCCTCAGGACTTGGGCGAAGGCCAATAACGGCTTTGACAATCATGGCGATGACCACGGTGCCGACGATCGAGAGTGCTAACGTAATGCCGATTGCCTTGAACTGCTCGAGAAGAAGACCGCCGTCAGCCACCAATTTGTCCAAGCCGTTTGTGGCGGCGTAGGTGTTTACCGAGGTGAGGTTGCCGTTGACCTTACTTGTGGCAAGCACACCGGTCAGGATGGCACCGAGCGTTCCGCCGACGGCATGCACGCCGAAGGTGTCGAGAGCGTCGTCGTAACCGATGGCACCCTTCACATACATCACGAAGATATAAGGGACGATCGCGGCGAGGACGCCGATGATCATTGCGCCGGTGGCATCCACGAATCCGCAAGCGGGAGTAATCACCACGAGGCCCGCGACAATGCCCGAGCAAATCCCGAGGATGGAAGCGTGACCCTTGAGGACCTTTTCCATAATTCCCCAGACGAAACCGGCCATGGCAGCGGCAAGCGTGGTGGTCATGAAGGCGTTGGCGGAAATTCCGTCAGCGGAGAGTGCCGAGCCGGCATTGAAACCATACCAGCCGACCCAGAGCATACCGGTGCCGACCATACAAAGCACCATGCTGTGCGGAGACATTTTTTCCTTACCGAAGTTGAGGCGCTTACCGAGGATGATGCAGAGAATCAGGGCACTCCAACCGGAAGTCATGTGCACCACGGTCCCGCCGGCGAAGTCGATGGCTTTGATGGACGCATCACCATTCCAGACACCATTCATCAGACCGGTAACGCCCCAGATCATGTGGGCCATCGGGATGTAAACGACGAACATCCAGATGAAGATAAAGGCCATAATCGCTGAAAATTTCATGCGTTCGGCGATGGCACCGATGATTAGCGCCGGGGTGATGATCGCAAACATCAGCTGATACATCGCGAACACGTTTTGGGAGATCCAGAAGCAGTAATCCGTGTTTGGCGCGCTGGTGACGCCCTTCAGGAAGAAGAATTCGGATCCGCCCAAGAACGCCGAACCGAAGCTCTTGCCGAAAACCAAACTGTAGCCGACGGCCCACCAGATCACAGTGACCATGCCCGCACAGCCAAGGCACTGCGCCAGCACGCTGAGGACGTTTTTCTTACGAACAAGACCGCCGTAGAAGAGCGCCAGGCCTGGCAACGTCATAAACAATACCAGCGCGGTGCAGGTCATCATCCAGCCGTTGTGACCCGGACCGGCGGTCTCTTTAATCTTGGAGTTCCACGCCCCATCGCCCGAGCCACCGACGCCGACGTTCCCGAAGTAACTTTCCAAGTCAGCGATTCGTTGCTCAACCGTTGCATCCGGTGGAGCAGCTGCGGCTTCGGCGGCAGGTGGAGGAGTGGCCGCATCCTGCGCTGGTGCGTTGTGGGACAGAGAAATCGCGACGAGCGCGATTGCGGCAGCCGTGAGGGTTCGGATTTTATGGAGATGGCGACTGGTCATGGTGGTCAGAATGGGTCGGATATTTGGTTGCTTGGCCCCGACGATTCCAAATCCTCGGGACTTAAAATCCGGGAAAGCAAGCACCGTGCCAAAATTACAAACCGACGCGATTCACCCACAATGAGGTTCATCTAGCACGAAAAACGCTTAAAATGACCGGTTATTGCTTGCCAGCGCCATGCCCCATCCCTATCCCCCGAGCCGTCGGCACGCTAATCCGTATCAAAATAAAATTCTGGACAATTACTTCGGAAAGGTAAACCTTTCGCCCAACGGAGAGTTGCCAGCATGACTAATGACATGCGGGACGCTATATCCGACGTTGCTCCTGTCTGTTCCGTAACCCGGCGCAGCAAGGCGCAAGCAGCAACCGAAAACCAACACAACACTATGCAAAACTACTGCAAAACCATTGGCGCCTTGGCCGCTGCCTCCGCCCTTGTGGCCGGCAACGCTAACGCGGAAGTCGAATACGAACTCCACACCGGATACTCCAGCGAGTATATTTTCCGCGGCGTTAACCTCGGAGATGATCTTATTGAAACCGGCGCAGACGTCGCAACTGAGGCTTATGGCCTCGGTCTGAGCGCAGGCGTTTGGTATGCAAACTACCAACTCCAAGACTCCGTCAATGGTGACTCCAATGTGAACGAGGTCGATTTTTACGCCGAAGTTTCGAAGGATTTCGGCTTCGCCACCCTCAGCGCCGGATACATCTATTACTACTTTGATGTCGACCAGTTCACTTCGAACTTCTTCGGCGGAAATCTTGAGGACAGGCAAGAGGTGTATTTCTCGGCCTCGCGTGACTTTGGGTTTGCCAAAGCCTCCCTGACCTACTTCTGGGATATTGTGGGCGACAACGATGGCTACACCGAACTCGGCCTGAGCCGTAGCTTCGAGCTCAACCAATGCGTTTCCCTCAATCTTTCCACCAACGTGGGCTACTTGATCGAAGAAAGTGACTTCACCGCATGGACCAGCAAAGCCTCCCTTGACTGGGGCTTCGCTGAACACGCTAAGCTCTCGCCATTCGTGCAATACTCTGTCGCCCTCAGCGATGAAGAATTCACGAGATACAACAGCTCCGAAAACGAGTTCATTGGCGGTTGCATGCTCAGCGTCAGCTTCTAAGCTGAACCGAGTCATCTGACTTGAACTACCTCTGGGGCGGTCGCGCAAGCGACCGCCCTTTTTTTGTCACCCCGCCCGGAAGAGCGACGGCAAAACAAATCACATTCCGCCTTGGAAATCCGCCGATCTCCGGGAAAGCTCCGCCCATGTTCCTTGGCCTTGATTCTTCCACCCAGTCCCTCACCGCAGTCCTGATCGATCCCGAATCGGGACAAATCGCCTGCCAGCTTTCAGTCAATTTCGGTGCGGAGTTTCCAAAATACCATTCTCCAAGCGGATTCATTCCCGGCGGCAAGGACGGCGAGGTCCACGCAAACCCGTTGATGTGGCTCGATGCCCTGGATTTACTCCTCACCAGGCTCTCCTCCGCCACGGATCTTTCAAAAGTCAAAATGATCGCCGGATCCGGGCAACAACACGGCTCGGTCTATCTAGACTCCACTTTCGACGCCCGCCTCATCAAGCTCGATGCGTCTCTCGACCTTGTCTCCCAGATCTCCCCCGCCCTGACCCGCGCGACCTCGCCAATCTGGATGGATACCTCGACGGCAGCCGAGTGCGCGGAAATTACTTCCGCCCTCGGCGGCTCCGCGGAAGTCTGCAGCCGCAGCGGTTCGGTCGCCATCGAGCGCTTCACCGGCCCGCAAATCCGGCGTTTTTACAAATCCGATCCAGCGGCGTACGAGCGCACCAGCCAGATCCACCTCGTAAGTTCATTCATCGCTTCGGTAATCGCTGGAAAATCCGTGCCGATTGATTTTGGTGACGGTGCCGGGATGAATCTTCTCAACCTTTCCAAACTCGGCTGGGATACCGATCTGCTAGCCGCCACCGCGCCCCATCTCGGAGACAAACTCCTGCCACCTGCCGCTGCGACGACGGTTCAAGGCCAGATTTCACCGTATTTCATCAAGAAATACGGCTTTGCCGACACTTGTCGCACCGCGGTTTTCACCGGCGACAACCCGGCCTCCTTGGTCGGCATGGGCGCGACCACGCCCGGCAACGTGGTGATTTCCCTCGGCACCAGCGACACCTTCTTCGCTGCCATGCCAGGGCCGAAAACTGACCCGAACGGCTTCGGCCACGTCTTCGGAAATCCGACCGGCGGCTTCATGTCGCTGATCTGTTTCCGCAATGGTTCGCTCGCCCGTGAAGCCCTGCGCGACAAGCTCGGCGTGAACTGGTCAGCGTTCGATCGTGACGCGCTGGCGAGCACGCTTTCATCAGCGGGAGAAAACTTGATGCTGCCGTTCTTCGGTCCGGAAATCACCCCGCGACACGATTTCGCGGAACCGGTTTTACAGGGCTCGTCCGTTTTCGAGTCCGGTGCCGATTTCGCTCTACAAGTCCGGGCGTTGCTCGAAGGACAATTCCTCAACATGCGGCTTCATTCCGAATGGATGGGCGTGAAAACCGAGCGCCTCCGCCTCACCGGCGGCGCTGCCAAAAACCACGGCATCGCCCAAGTCGTCGCCGATATTTTCCAAGCGCCCGTCGAGCGGCTCGATGTTTTGAACTCCGCCGCTCTCGGTGCCGCTCTAATCGCCGCCGTGGCGGACGGTCACGATTTGCCGACGCTTCAGGAGACCTTT
>JAYSYA010000084.1:0-5215 GCA_043716765.1 Akkermansiaceae bacterium | reverse complement strand
GATTTTCCATGAATGGAAGGGTTCTAGCAACAAGGCCCACCGTTTGATCGTCACCGGCATCCTGACTCTGATTCTTTCCACCATCATCATCGGAGTCGGCACCTACATCAAGGGCTCTGGCGGCGGTCATTGATTAATAGTGGAAAAATGTTTTATCGTTGCGGCCCCGTCTTTGCAGGCGGGGCCGTGATTCTTTCAAGACGCTCTGGACCGCGGTCCGGCGATGTAGTGTAGTACCCGCCAGTGAACCCGAGCCCATCCCCGACCACCGTTCTAAGTCCCGATCTCGAAATCAAGGACGCTCAGTTAATCTTTAACCGGGTTTGGAAGGGATTGGAGAAAGAGCTCGGCCGGGAAAATCTACTTTTCCCCAAGGAGCTTATTCTGCTAGGAGGCGCTCCCGGTTCCGGCAAAGGAACGAACACGGCCTTCATCTGCCGGGTCCGCGGCATCACCGCGGCACCCATCGTGATCAGCCAGCTGTTGGACTCGCCGGAAGCGCGGACGATCAAGGCGGGCGGCGGGATGGTGGGCGACGAGGAAGTGCTCCGCCTGTTGCTTCACGAACTCCTCAAGCCGCAGTTCCGGGACAGCGTGGTGCTCGATGGATTTCCCCGCACCACCGTGCAGGTCGAGTGCCTCAAGATGCTTTACGATCAAATGATCCTGCTGCGCCGCGAGTTTTCCGGCACCCCCAAGGCCTTATATTTCCGCCAGCCGACGTTCCACATCATGGTGCTCTTCGTGGATGAGGCGGAAAGCATCGCCCGCCAGCTTAAGCGCGGCCGCGAAACGCTCGCCCGCAATGCCGAGATCCGCCAGTCCGGCGTGGGCGAGTTGGAGGAAGAGCGCAACACCGACTTCCATCCCGAACTCGCGCGCAACCGCTACCGCACCTTCAAGGAGAAGACTTACGATGCGCTCGTCTCGCTGAAGCAAATCTTCCACTATCATTTCATCAACGCCCAGGCGCCGATCGAGGTCGTCCAACAGAACATCATCAACGAGCTCGCCTATCAGAGCTCGCTCGAACTCGACCCGCTCACATACGACGCCCTGCGCTACATCCCGCTGGCGGATGAAATCGTCATGCAGGCGCGCCAAGACCTTGTCAACCGGTTGGACGGCTATCAGGTCGAGCGCCCGGAGCTCTTGAACTCCGTGGTCGATTTCATCCAAGGGAAAATGATGCCCATCATCAAGCGCTACGCCGTCAGCGGGCGGGCGATGATCAACACCGAGGATTTGCTTTTCGAAGATCCGGTGGCCATCGCCATCCTCATCGACGTGTTTTCCGAGCGTGGATTCCGCGCCAGCGTGGACATCCACCGGCAGGAAATCCCGGAGCGCTTCGACCTCGTCACCGGCAAGATCGAAACACGCGAGAAGCGGGTTTACCGGATGACGATCCTCTTCGACGGCTCGAAAATCCGCCGCGGCTGAGGAATCCCACGAACCATGACCACCCTCGGAAATAGCGCGGCGCTTGTCCTCATGGGAGTGTGCGGCAGTGGCAAGAGCACCATCGGAATTTCCCTAGCGGAAAAATGTGGCGGTCTGTTTCACGACGCTGACGATTTCCATCCTCTCGCTAACATCGAGAAAATGAAGCGCGGCGAACCGCTCGACGATGCCGACCGCGCGCCTTGGCTGGAGCTCCTCGCCGTGCTTCTATCCGAGTCTTCCGAGAGCCCGGTGTTTCTCGCCTGTTCCGCCCTTAAGGCGCGTTATCGCGACGTCCTTGCTTCCGGCTGTCCTGACGTGCGGTTCGTCCATCTCATCGGCAGTCCCGAGGTCATCCGGGCCCGCCTTCGCGCCCGGGCCGGACACTTCATGCCGGAGACTCTCATCGACAGCCAGTTCGCCGCGTTAGAAGTGCCGGCAGGTGCCTTGTCCGTCGATATCGACCAGCCGGTCGAAGCGATCGTTGAGGCTATCATCCACAGTCTGAAATTATCTATCAAATGAGTTCAAAACCAACGAACGAGCCTGCCATCGGAATCGTCGGCGGCAGCGGACTTTATGAAATGGAGGGATTTGAAGAAATCTCCGAGCAGGCGGTCACGACGCCATTCGGCGATCCGTCGGACAAGTTAGTCAGCGGCCGCATCGCCGGGCGGCGGGTTTGTTTCCTGCCCCGCCACGGTGTGGGCCACCGCTTGATGCCCCACGAAATCAATCACCGGGCGAACGTCTGGGCCTTGCGCTCGCTTGGTGTGCGCTGGCTGATTTCGGTCACGGCCGTTGGCAGTTTGCGGGAGGATCTCGCGCCGCGCGACATCGTCGTGCCGGACCAGTTAATCGACCGCACCGGCACGGCGGCGAAGCACACGTTTTTCGGCAACGGCATCGCCGCGCATATCGGTTTCGCCGATCCGTATTGCACGGAACTGCGAGAAATCCTGCTCGCTGCGGCGCGTTCGCTCGCGCCGAAAGTCCATGACGGCGGCGCTTATCTTTGCATGAACGGTCCGGCGTTCTCGACCCGCGCGGAAGCGAATTTCCACCGGGCGATCGGCGCGGACATCATCGGCATGACCAACGGCCCGGAAGCCCGGCTGTGCCGCGAAGCGGAAATCGCGGCGGCGACACTTGCTCTCGTGACCGATTATGACTGTTGGAAAAAAGACGAAGCTGCTGTCGAGGTTGAGACCGTGATCGAGAACCTCCACGCTAACAGCGCCATGGCGAAGCGGATCATCCGCGCCGCTGTGACTGCGGTTCCGGAAACTCCAGACAGCCCTTGCCACCGAGCTCTCGATACCGCGATTTTCACGCCGCGCTCGTTCTGGCCGGAGCCGTCAGCGCGGGATTTGGCACCCATCCTCGGGCGATTTATGTAGTCAAGGACTTCAGTCCGTTTTTCAATTTTGCGCAATGGAACGGACTGAAGTCCTCGACTGCTTTCGGCTTGAGATTGACCATCCCCGATCACCGGTTTACCCAGTACTCACAATTTACTCACCATGGAACCCACCACCACAGCATACTGAACTTGGAGCGGCGGACGCTTCATGCACTTTGGCGAAACGCTTTCCGAGGAGCGTTTCATCGGCTGCATCGAGACCGCTTACGAGTCCGGCACTCGCACCTTCGTCACCTCCGACGTCTATGGCAACGGCAAGGCGGACGAGCTGCTAGGCCGCGCCTTGAAAGGCATTGATCGCGCCACATACAGCCTGGTCGGCATGATCGGTCATGATTTTTACGAAGGCCAGCGCCAAGGCAGCCAAGGCTACCCGCGCTTCACATCGCCCGAATTGCGCGGCCCGGAAGGCTATTCGGATTTTATCAAAATGGCCTGTTCCAAGGAGCTCGAACGCTGCGGTGCGGATAAGTTCGACCTGCTCATGCTCCACAACCCGGACGAACTCGGCTACACCAGCGAACCACTCTGGCAGGCGCTCGAGGGCGCGAAAAACGCCGGCCTCACCGAACGCCTCGGCATCGCTCCCGGCCCGGCTAACGGTTTCTCGCTCGATCTAATTTGCTGCTTCGAAAAGTTCGGCCAGCTCATCGACTGGTCGATGCTTATCCTCAATCCGCTGGAGCCATGGCCCGTCGGATTGACCCTGCCGGCCTGTGAGAAATACGGCGTCAAGGTGATGACCCGCGTCGTCGATTACGGCGGTGTCTTCCACGACGACATCGGCGGCCCGGAGCACAGCTTCAAGCCTGGCGATCACCGCACCTATCGGCCGGAAGGTTGGGTCCAGCACGGCATGGAAAAGGCCAACCGCATGCGCCCGCTCGCCGAGAAATACAACCTAACCTTGCTCCAGTTCGCCTGCATCTGGAACCTCAGCCACCCGGCGGTGGAAAGTGTGGTGCCCACCTTCATCCAGGAAGCCGGTGAAGGCGCCCGCTTGATCGAGGATAAGATCCGCGAGTTCGCCAAGCTGCCGGATGTTCGTTTCACCGCCGAGGAAGTTGATTCTATCCGTCAGATCGGCGACAACACCGGCTGCATGACCTTGAAAGGTGCCAGCAAACGCCACGCCACCAGCGAGCGCCCCGACGAGTGGCCGATGCGCGAGGATTTGCTCGAACTCGCCGGCCGCCACGGTCTGGGCTCGCAGTGGTAAGGAGGACGGACACTCCTGTCCGCCTGGCCAATGCCTATCGAAAGTCAGGTGCTGAGCTCTGATCCTGGCACCTCCTTCGAAGCCTTCCCGCCCGAAAAGGCACGTGCCTTATGTGAATGATTCGAGATGCACTTCACACCCAAACACGGCAGTTGGTTAAACATGGCCGAGATCGAGATCGGACTTCTGGGGCGGACCTGTCTGGATCGAAGGATCGGCTCGGTCGGAGGATTCACAGACGAAGTCAAAGCCTATCTCGCCCGGAAGAACGGGGAGGCCAAATCGATCAATTGGCAATTCACCAACGAAAAAGCCAGGATCAAACTCAAATCACTCTATCCAACAATTTGAGTTTTACGCGACACTAGCGGAAGGCCGCGCCCATTTTTGGATGGGCCACCCTAGCGGAAAACTGGAAGTCACCACCCAATCAATCTCAGCGGAGGATCTCGGGAGTAAGTTTTATATTCAAACCACAGACGATCACACGGATGAATTGCACGTGATCAACGGAAAGGCGCGACTGCGTCTCATTGGCCAGACAGACGGGATGATTCTATCAGTTGGCGAAGCGGGGCGGGTTTCCGAGAAAGGTCAGCTTGAGCGTTTCCATCCCACAAGCAGACGCCTTCCAATTACAATGGTCCCGTTTAGAACCGTAAACGTCCTAAAATCCACCCCCTACCAATTCGACGCTGACCGTGCATCCTCGCCGGGATGTCCAAACCACGCCCCACTCCATCCCGTCGTCCCACCTGCACCAACGTCTGCTTTGTCGAAGTCGACTTCCCGCGCCAGCTCCGGCCCCGCCTCGTCATCGAATTCAGCGAAGGCCTCTCGCTCCTGCTCGAGGACCACGCCGGCATTCCGCTCGCCGCAGAATTCATCGCCACCTTCCGCAAACATCTTGCCGCGAAAGGAGGCCGCCCGTGCTGAACCTCACCAGCGCCGCCCTCAAGGTCTTCCTCGCGCTCGATCCCTGCGACATGCGGAAATCCTTCAACGGCCTCCACACCCTCGCCTCCGACCAACTCCAGACCGCCCCCGCCCGCGACGCCCTCTTCGTCTTCACCAACAAGCGCCGCAACCGCATCAAGCTCCTCTACTTCGACGGCACCGGCCTCTGGGTC
>JAYSYA010000083.1:0-1784 GCA_043716765.1 Akkermansiaceae bacterium | reverse complement strand
TCCGCCCGAGCCCATGGCAAGCCAATGAAAAGCGGCTCGCCTCGGCCTATTGGCACTTCATGGACATGGGCGGATCGGAGTCCGCCCCTCCTTGTTACTAACCGCGCTCCCATCCCATGAAAATCCTCATCGCCAACCGCGGCGAAATCGCCGCCCGCGCCATCCGCACCTTCAAGCACCTCGGCTACCATAGCATCGCCGTCTATTCCGATCCGGATTCCGGCGCGCCCCACGTCGATCTGGCCGATAAAGCCCACCGCCTCGGCCCCGGTCCGGTTTCCGAGAGCTACCTGCTGAAGGAACAGCTCTTGGAAATCGCCAAAACCTCCGGTGCCAGCGCGGTCTTCCCCGGCTACGGGTTGCTCAGCGAGAACACCGACTTTGCAAAAATGTGCGAGGACGCCGGAGTCAAATGGCTCGGCCCCACACCCGAGCAAATCATTGCCTTCGGCCTCAAGCACGAAGCCCGCCGCCTCGCCGGAGATGCCGGCGTGCCGCTGGTGCCAGGCACCGGCCTGCTGGAAAACGCAGCCGCCGCCGTCGTCGCTGCGCAGGAACTTGGCTACCCCGTCATGCTCAAGAGCACCGCCGGCGGCGGCGGGATCGGCATGAAAGTCTGCCGCGATGAAGCCGAACTTCGCCGGGAATTCGACAGCGTCGTTAGGTTGAGCGAACGCAGCTTCGGGTCCGGCAGCGTCTTTCTCGAACGCTTCATCCAGCGCGGCCGCCACGTGGAAGTCCAGATTTTCGGCGATGGCAAGGGCAAGGTTCTCGCCCTCGGCGAGCGCGACTGCTCGGTGCAGCGCCGCAACCAGAAAGTCTTCGAGGAAACCCCGGCACCCGGGCTTTCCGCTGAAACCCGCTCCGCCCTGCACGCCGCCGCCGTCAAGCTCGGCGAAAGCGTGAACTACCGCTCCGCCGGCACCGTGGAATTCATCTACGACGCCGACCGCGACGACTTTTTCTTCCTGGAAGTGAACACCCGTCTGCAAGTCGAGCACGGCGTCACCGAGCTCGTCACCGGCATCGATCTGGTCGAGTGGATGGTCCGCCTTGCGCTCGATGACACCTGGCAGATGCCGGACATTTCGCCAGCCCCCCAAGGTTGCGCGATCCAGGCCCGCGTCTATGCCGAGGACCCGAATCACAATTTCCGCCCGAGCTGCGGACTGCTCACCGAAGCGATTTTCCCGGAGTGGACGCGTTGCGACGGCTGGATCGTCGCGGGCACCGAGGTCAGCCCTTTTTATGATCCCTTGCTCGCCAAGGTGATGGTCCACGCCACCGATCGTGAAGCCGCAGTTGCCAAGTTGGAGCAGGCACTCGACGAGACGAAAATTTCCGGCATCGAAACCAATCTCCGCTACCTCCGCGGCATCGTCCGCTGGACGCCTTACCTCAACGGCGGCGTGGCGATGCGCGACATGGCGGATTTTTCCTACCAACCCCACACCATCGACGTCACCTCGGCGGGAACGATGACGACCGTGCAGGATTGGCCGGGCCGCGTCGGTTACTGGGAAGTCGGCGTGCCGCCATGTGGTCCGTTCGACTCCCTGTCACACCGGCTCGCCAACCGTCTGGTCGGCAACCCGGAAGGCACCGCCGGTCTGGAAATCACGATGACCGGGCCGACCTTGCGCTTTAATTCTGCGACGACCATCGCCGTGGTGGGAGCCTCCGCCTTGATGCTGAAAAATGGCGAACCCGTGGCGATGAATGAAAGCATCACCATGTCTGCGGGGGACGTCTTGAAGATCGGCCGTTTTGAAACCACCGGCACA
>JAYSYA010000082.1:0-5260 GCA_043716765.1 Akkermansiaceae bacterium | reverse complement strand
CATGTTCTTGAAATGGCGCTCCGCCGCGGCGCTGACCGCCGGCGTAAGGATTCTCCCAATCCGCCCCAAGGCTGTCATATTTCTGACGCTTTTCGGGGTCGCTTAGGACTTCGTTAGCCTCGTTGATTTCCTTGAATTTCACCTCGGCGGCCTTCTTGTCGGTGGCGACGTCCGGATGATGCTTTCGGGCCAGTTTGCGAAAGGCCTTCTTGATGTCCGCGGCGCTGGCGTCACGCGGCACGCCGAGGGTGGCGTAGTAATCTTTGAATTCGGCGGACATGGCGTTTTTAAGCGAGTCAGACGATTTCTTTTATAAGCAGGGGTCCCACCGGGTGTCGAGTCCGCAAGATTCACCGCAGGTGTCGAGCGCGGCGACAAACAACAGCCAAGATGCCCGGCTGATGTTAAGCTGGAGCCGCTGGTCGGAATTGAACCGACGACCTATTCATTACGAATGAATTGCTCTACCCCTGAGCTACAGCGGCGTCTCACAGAACGAAACCGAAGAAACCAAAGCTGCCCGCAACCCGCAAGCGGGAAAATCCCTGCGGACGGGGAATGGGCGAAATTTATCCGCGCTTGCCTTGGAAATATTTCACGATGGCGGCGGTGAGGCCGGGGATGTCGTGCTTGGAGGCTTCGAAGGTGGGTTTCATCCCTTGCTTGCGCAGGGTGTCGCTGGTGACCGGGCCGATGCTGGCCGCGCCGCAGCCTTCCGGCCAATTAAGGCCGAGCGCGAAGAAGTGATCCACGGTGGAGCTGGAGGTGAAGGTGATCAAATCCGCACCTTCTTCAATCAATCGGGCGCGGGCACCGCTGGGATCTTCGGTTTCGGCGACGGTCTGGTAGGCGACGCAATTGTCCACGATGGCACCGAGCGCGGTGAGTCCCTCGCCGACGATGTCGCGGGTTTCGGCGGCTTTCACCCAGAGCATCGTGAGGTTTTCAATATCCTCCTTCTTGAAAGCGTCAATCAGTCCTTCCGCGACGAAGCGCTCCGGGATGAGATCGACGGCGAAACGATACTCGCGGATTTTCTTGGCGGTGCCTTCGCCGATCGCGGCGATCCGCGGATTTCCGAGGCTGCGGGCGTCGGGGTAGGAGGCGAAAAATGCGTCGAAAAAGCGCTCGACGCCGTTCGGGCTGGTGAAGACGAGCCAGTCGTATTCGTGGGCGTGGGTCACGAGTTCCGCGAATTCCTGGCGGTCCGGTGGGCCTTCGATGCGGATAGTCGGCAGCTCGATGACGTCGGCACCGAGGTCGCGCAGCGCTTTGCTGAGTTCGCCGGCCTGCTCGCGGGTGCGGGTGACGACGATGCGTTTGCCGAACAGCGGACGCTTTTCGAACCAGTTGATTTTCTGGCGCTCCTTTACCACGTTGCCGATCACGGCGACGGCGGGGGAGCTGAAATTCTCTTGTTCAGCGATGTCGGCGATGCTGGCGAGCGTGCCGACGATGGTTTTTTGCGAGCCGGTCGTCGCCCAGCGGGTGAGGGCGATCGGTGTCGCTGGATCCGCGCCATGTTCGATGAACGCGCCGGTGATTTCGGGGAGGCGGGCTACGCCCATCAGGAAAACCTTGGTGCCGGGAGCTTTAGCGAGTTGCGCATAGTCCACCGAGCTGAAGCCTTTGGTCGGGTCTTCGTGACCGGTGAAAATAGTGAGTTGCGTGTTGTGATCGCGGTGGGTGACAGGGATTCCGGCGTAGGCCGGACCGGCGATGGCCGAGCTGATGCCGGGGACGATCTCGAAATTCACGCCTACAGCGGCGAGTTCGGCGGCTTCTTCGCCGCCGCGGCCGAAGATCATCGGGTCGCCGCCCTTGAGGCGGACGACGCTTTTTCCGGCTTTGGTTTTTTCAACGATCAAGTCATTAATCTGATCCTGCGGCACTGAGTGGTCCTTGGCTCTCTTTCCGACGTAGATTTTTTCGCAACCTGCTTTGGTCCAGTTGAGTAGCTCGGGGCTGCTGAGCGCGTCGTAAACGAGGACATCGGCGAACTCGATGCATTCCTTGGCGCGGAGAGTGACAAGACCGAGATCGCCGGGGCCGGCGCCGACGAGGTAACAAGTGCCTGATTTGCTCATGAAAGGGAGTTGAAAAGTGCGAGTGCGAGGGTGAAGGGATCGGTGCCGCGGGCTTCACCGGAAGTCGGCGTGCCGCCTGCTTCGGGGAACACGCGGGCTTTGAGAAGAATTTCGCCGTCGGAAATTGAGGAATAAACCCCGACTGGCGTGTGGCAACCGCCGTCGAGCAAGCGCAGGAACTCGCGCTCGGCGGTGATCCGCAGCCATGTCTCGCGGTGGCCGATGGATTCCGCGCACACCCGGCTCGGCGCATCTCCCGCGCGGACTTCAAGGCCGATCGCGCCTTGGCCGGCCGCGGGGAAAAATTCGCTCTCGTCGAGCCGCGTGACAAACAGACCCGGAATTCCGGTCACTTCTTCCACAGCGGCGGTCGCGACCGGCGGGATGAATCCAAGCCGCACCAAGCCGGCTTCCGCGAGCAGGATGGCATCGTAATTTTCATCCTCGGCGAGCTTGCGTAGGCGCGTCGGCACGTTGCCGCGGAGGTCGATCACCTGGACGTCGGGCCGCAGCCATTCGATTTGTTTGGCGCGACGGACGCTGCTGGTGCCGACGGTCGCTCCAACCGGAAGTGCTGACAATCCGCCAGGCTGTCGCATCACCAGCACATCGCGCACCGGCGCGCGCTCCAGCACTGCGGCGAGGACGTAGCGATCCTCCAACACCGTCGGCAAGTCCTTCAGGCTGTGCACCGCGATGTCGATTTCTCCGGCGGTCAGCGCTTCCTCGATTTCCTTGATGAAGACGCCCTTGTCGAAGGTTCCCTCGGCCTTCGCCACATCGGCGAGCGAGACGTCCGTGCGGCGGTCGCCGGTGGTTGTGATGACTTTGCGGAGGATTTCCCGGCCGGGAAATGCTGCGGCCAAGGCCGCCTCGGTGGCGGTGGCCTGCACGAGGGCCAGCTCGCTGCCGCGCGTGCCGACGATGATGGGAGTAGGGGATTCGCCAGTCATTTGGAGTTTCAGGGATTCCGCCTCGCGCGGATGTCTTTCCATGGCCACGGTTGCCCCGGCGTGCAAGCCCAAGGTTTGCCCTAAAGCGCTTCTTGCTTCTTCAAAAAGCTGATAAAATCGTTGGAATGCTAAACTTGACTCGATTTATTTCGTAACCCTGAGCTTGCCTTGCGATCTACTGGATAGGTTTTCCAGCATGGAATTGCAAGCAATCAAGCTCCTTCCCTTGGCAGCAAAGATCGCCCGGGAGTTCGACAATATCCCAAGACTGCCTCATGCCGATATCGAGCTGGCTGCCCAGGAGGCACTCGCCCACGCGGCCCGGCTTTTCCGATTCCGCAAAAGGCGACTTCATCGCCTACGCCGCTCGTGCATGCGTAACACTCTGCGCGATCTCTACGAACGCCAGGTGCGGCACAAGTTCCTGCCGGTGACAAGCCAACGAAACACTCTATCTCTCCTCCCAAGGATGGCATGAGGCAAAACACGATGTCTGGCCATGGACGAAATACTTCCTCGGCACCCTGGGCCCGGCCGAGGTTAGGATTTGTGATTACCATTGACGCACCCCTGTAACGCGATACGTTATACCCATGAATCCTCCCATCACACCCGGCGAAATCCTTTTGGAGGAATATCTAATTCCCATGGGCATTTCCCAAAACGCCATGGCCCGCGCCATCGGCGTAGCGCCCCGTGCCATCAACGAGATCATCCACGCCCGCCGTTCCATCACACCCGCCATGTCCATCCGCTTTGGGGCATTCTTCGGTCAATCTGCGGAATTCTGGCACGGCATCCAGGTCGAGTGCGATTTCCGCGCCCTGGCCAAAGATCAGCACAAGCTCACCGCCCACATTCAGCCCGCCATGACCATCGCTCGCGCTTCGTGAGGCTTCGATTCGCCGCCAGTGAAAAGCAGAAGCACCCTGCGCGAAGCTCCTCAAAAGTGGCTGTGGCGTCCCGCCGCAGTCCGTCCGGGAGGCGTCTCGCCACCCGTCTTCCGCCCTCAGGTTGACGATTTTCCGCCTCACCCGGCATTGGAAATTGAAGAGTCGAATGTCTTAATGTCTTAAAGTCGAAAAAGAGGAGGAAGAGGAGGAAGAGGAGGAAGAGGAGGAAGAGGGCAGTGTCTCGCCAGTTTTTTGAAACTTACCGTGACGAGCCAATTCTCTCACCGCTGTTGAGAGAATTACCGTGGTCCTCGAATCTTCATATCCTCAGCCGCTCCAAGCGACCCGAAGAGCGGGAATTCTACCTCAGAATGGCCAGTCACAACCACTGGCAGGTCCGCAAAGTAGCCCGTCAAATGGATGCCGCGCTTTTCGAACGCTCTCTTCTCCATCCACCAAAACTCTCAACCGTGTGGAGAGAATTGCATCCGCAGGCGGCGGAGTTCTTCAAAGACATTTACTCTCTCGAATTCCTCGGTCTGCCCGCCGAACACTCCGAGGCAGATCTCCACGGCGCGCTGTTGCGAAATCTGGGCCGCTTCATCACCGAGCTGGGGCGCGATTTCTGCTTCATCGGTTCCGAGCATCCCATCCAAGTCGGGGCGCAGGATTTCGCTCTCGACCTGCTCTTTTTCCATCGTGGCCTGAACTGCCTCGTCGCCATCGAACTTAGAGTGCGCGAGTTCCGCCCGGAAGATCTCGGCAAACTCAACTTCTACCTCGAAGCGCTCGATCGTGACCATCGCAAGGCTTACGAAGGCCCCGCCATCGGCCTGCTTCTCTACGCCACCAAAGATCAAGAAGTCGTCGAGTATGCACTCAGCCGTTCTCTCTCTCCCGCCATGATCGCCGAGTATGAAACCCTGCTCCCCGACAAAGCCCTGCTCCGTGCCAAACTCCACGAGTTCTACCAACTTTGCACGCCGTCCGGTGACGCAGACTGATCCTCACCCCTAACCGCGTTCTTCCTCTCCATTTCAACATTTCAGTTTTCAGGATTTCATGTTTCTCCCAAATCCCTCCCGCCTCCCTCTACCAAATCCTCACTTGCCAATTCCTATATCCCGAAACAAACTTTGTAATCTAATAAAAATTCTGCGGCACAGCTTGTTAAGCTGTGCATCCAGTCTTAAAAAAACCTCGAATCTTGTAAGAATGTCTTCCACCTCGGATCCCCCGCAGCCACGAAGATTGTTTTCTTCGACAATAACTTAATTCGTGCTCTGCTCGAAGGGAAATTTGATACGCAACTCGACGATCCGAATTC
>JAYSYA010000081.1:0-1795 GCA_043716765.1 Akkermansiaceae bacterium | reverse complement strand
GTTTCACCTGCCAGCCTTCTGGGAGCGCCCCGGGAGCGCCAAGCCCCAGCTTGGCGCGTTCCTTTTTCTCGCCGAGCTGGGGCTCAGCGTTCCCGGGGGTGAAGCCGGGGAGGCGGGTTTGGCCGGTGAGGAGCTGCTGCATGGCGGCCTGTTTGAGGTCGCGCTTCTTGGCGATGAGCCGGTCCAGCGCCCCCAGCAGCCCATCCACATCGCTCAACGCCGTCGCGATGGCGCGTTGTTCGGGAAGGGGCGGGAGTGGCATCGGCACGTCCATGAACTTCTCACGGGGTAGATGCGCTATACTCGTCTGAGTCACATAGTTGGTGAGCTGGCCATTGTCAGACCACTGCCGCAGTAATGCTGCCATGACCTGTGAGTTGAATCCGCGAAGTGGCCGCAAACGATGAAGTGCCTTCTGGTAATAACATTCGTCGAGTTGTCCTTCCCAAATAGCCGCCCGACCCACATCTCCCCCTTCGCAAACAAGAAGATCGCCTTTCTGGAGGCGAAACCGTTGTATGTCGGCGCGTGACATTGGAACGGTTGGAAGATTGCTGATGTCGATCCGGTCCCATTGAACCGCCCTGTTACCGAGGTAGGGCTTAGGAGTGCCCACGTTTTTTTCGGCATCAATCATCTTTCCGAGTTTGATTTCAAACTCGAAACCCACGGTAGACACCTCCCACTCCTCCGGAATCACGCCGACCTCGGTCTGTTTGTAGCCGGGTGGCAGGCTGGGAGCGCCGAGCCCGAGCTTGGCGTGTGGGGTTTTCGCGCCGAGCTGGGGCTCGGCGTTCCCGGCGGGGGCGGGTTTCATAGCGGTTCGCCTCCTTCGTTGAGGATGGAGAGGTAGGCGTCATAGGAGAAGACGCGGCGTTGGCCGGTGAGTTCGCGGGCGATGCCGGCCGCGACGAGTTGGGCCATGGTCTTGTTGGCGGTGGGGAAGGTCATGGCGTTGAGTTGGCAGAGCTGGGGGAGGCTGAGAATGGGGCGTTGGCGGATTTCATTGGACGAATGAAGAGCGGGTGGTGGTGACGGTGCGGACGGCGCGGAGGCGGTGGCCGGCAGCGAGGGTTTCCTCGATGAACGCGAGGAAACCGCCTGCGGGGTGGCAGGGAATGACATCGAAGGGGATTAGATCTTCGCCCGCGCGGACGAGGTTTTTGTCATGGGCATCGAAGACGCCGAGGTTGTCCTGGCGGCGGTAGTAGGCGCTATCGGTGATTTTCTCGAAGCCACTGGCGGCGAACCAGGCGTCGATTTCGGCAGTGCTGACCGGGATGATGTCGAAGCGGGGCTGGGAGGTGACGATGGCGAGTTCACCGTTGGCCTGGTGGATGACGCCCTCCAAGCGGTTGAGTCCGGGAACGAGGAGGTTCTGGAGGTGGAGGCGCTCCAGATATTCGACGGGTGAGGCTTCCCAGAGGTGGAAGCGGCGGGCGTCCTGCGCGGAGGAGACTAGCGCCAGTTCGATGCCGGGGCTGAGGCCGAAGACGCCGTTGCGGGTGACCTTGCAGTAGCGATCAGTCACCTCGTCATGGAACAGTTCGTGTTCCTGCCCGCCACGGATGACCCTTCTGGGAAGGTCGTCGGGGTTCAGCAGGAGACCCAGACCGTCTGCCCATTGAAGGAGACCGCTTTCCTGCCGGGCGAGCGTGGCCGGCCCAGATGCTTCTCTATCTCCCGATAGGCCTCCTCGGAGGAAATCGAGCGCCGCGAGGATAAGATCTCCTGCATCCGCGACTCGCTTATCAGCGGGCGGACGGGAGTGGCCGTCGGACGTTCGGTTTTCACT
>JAYSYA010000009.1:0-19762 GCA_043716765.1 Akkermansiaceae bacterium | reverse complement strand
CGTGGTCCTGCAACTCATGAAACTCGCCCGGCAAAAGGAATTGCTGCGCTTTTTCCAATGGCTGGCCGGATTCTCCGCCAAGGAGCTTCCCGACAACCTCTTGGAACTCATGCTGCTCTACGCACTCCATGCCGACAGCGATCTTGACGCGAAGAAGATTTACCATAGCCTCTCGACGAACCCCGAACTTGAAAAGAACGCCATGTCTGTCGCAGAAAAACTGAAAGCCGAAGGCCGTGTCGAGGGCCGTGTCGAGGGCCGTGTCGAGGGCCATGTGGAAGGTCAGGAAAAAGGTCTCTGGATCGGCAAGGTTCAGGCATTCGAGGAATTCTTGAATCTTCCTGTCAGCCCCCGCGAGACATTGGCGGCGATGGCACTTGAGGAAATTGAAGCCCTCCATGGGGATCTGCATCGCGAGTATGAAACGCGGTTCAAACGTTGATCCGCCATTTCCGATTAAGCGGGCGGCGCTTCGACATCTGCCATGCCGCCCCATTCCGCTTGCGCTCGCGGTTCGCCGTCCTAGCATCCGGCGCTTTCCAAAGCTCTGTCGCTCACCGTTCCCATGAATCGCATTTTCGTCGAAAAAAAAGCCGGACACAACGCCGAGGCCCGCCACCTTTTGCATGATCTCCACGAGTCCCTCCTCCTGCCCGGCTTGAAGGCGGTTCGCATCGTCCAACGCTATGATATCGATGGACTTACCAACGAGGTGTTCAACTCCGCCGCGCGCCTGATCTTGTCCGAGCCGCAGGTGGATTCCATTTCGGAAACTCTCTCCATCGCCGAAAACGAAACCGCTTTCGCCGTCGAATTCCTTCCCGGTCAATTTGACCAGCGCGCCGACTCCGCCGCCCAGTGCGTCCAGATCCTGACCGGCAAAGAGCGCCCCGCTGTCTTCTCCGCCAAGGTCATCCTCCTCGCCGGGTCCCTCTCCGCCGATGAAATCACCCGCATCAAGAATTTCGTCATCAACGCAGTCGATTCCCACGAAGTCCCCGTAGCGGCGATCACCGGTCGCCACGAACCCACTTCCCCACCCGACGTCGCCATCCTCACCGGCTTCGCGATCCAGAATCCAGCCACCCTCCGCGCCGACCTCGGCCTCGCAATGTCCACCGAAGACGTCGCTTTCTGCCAGAAATATTTCCGCGACGAGGAAAACCGCGACCCCAGCCTCACCGAGCTTCGGATGCTTGATACCTACTGGTCCGACCACTGCCGCCACACCACTTTCCTAACGAAGATCGACACCGTCACCTTCGGCGATGGCACCGAGCCGGTCCAACGCGCCTGGCAAAGTTATCAGCAAACCCGCATCGCGCTTGGCCGCGAGGACAAGCCGATCACGCTCATGGACATCGCCCTCATCGGCATGCGCGAGCTGAAAGAATCCGGCGAACTCGACAACCTCGAAGTCTCCGAGGAAGTCAACGCCGCCTCCATCGTTGTCCCCGTCTCCATCGACGGCCGCCCCGAGGAAGAATGGCTCGTCATGTTCAAGAACGAGACCCACAACCACCCGACCGAAATCGAACCCTTCGGTGGTGCCGCCACCTGCCTCGGCGGCTGCATCCGCGATCCGCTATCAGGACGCTCTTATGTCTATCAGGCGATGCGAGTCACCGGTGCCGGCGACCCGCGCACGTCGTTTACCGAAACCCTGCCAGGCAAGCTCCCGCAGAAAAAAATCTGCCAGGTCGCCGCCCGCGGCTATTCGTCCTACGGCAACCAGATCGGCCTAGCCACCGGCCAAGTCGCGGAAGTCTACCATCCCGGCTACGTCGCCAAGCGCATGGAAATCGGTGCCGTCGTTTCCGCCGTGCCGCGCTCACACGTCTTCCGCGGCTCCCCCGCCCCGGGCGATGTCATCCTGCTCATCGGCGGACCCACCGGCCGCGACGGCGTCGGCGGTGCCACCGGATCCTCGAAGGAACACACCGCCACCGCGCTCGAAAATTCCGCGGAAGTCCAGAAAGGCGACGCCCCCACCGAACGCAAGATCCAGCGCCTGTTCCGCAATCCGGAACTCACCCGTAAAATCAAAATCTGTAACGACTTCGGCGCAGGCGGAATCTCCGTAGCCATCGGTGAAATCGCCCCGTCGTTAGAAATCAACCTCGACGCCGTTCCCAAGAAATACGACGGCCTAGATGGCACCGAACTCGCGATTTCTGAATCCCAAGAACGCATGGCCATCTGCATCGATCCTTCGGAAATCGACTATTTCATCCATGAGTCCGATAAGGAAAATCTCGAGTGCAAACACGTCGCCAACGTCACCGACAGCGGCCGCCTCGTGATGACCTGGCGTGGCAAAACCATCGTCGATCTCTCCCGCGCCTTCCTCGACACCAATGGCGTTCAACAGACCGCGAAGGTCCACGTGGCGGCGATCACCGGTCGCCAAGCCTCATCCAAAATCCACTACCCAAAATCCATCATCGAGACACTTCAGGGTCTCAACACTTGCTCCCAAAAAGGCCTCGGCGAAATCTTCGACGGCTCCGTCGGCGCGGGCACCGTGTTGTGGCCCTTCGGCGGTGACCGGCAACTCACCCCGCCCGACGCGATGGTCGCCAAACTTCCGCTGCTAGAAGGCGATACCGACGTCTGCACCTTCATGAGCTGGGGCTTCAACCCGGAAATCTCCTCATGGTCGCCCTTCCACGGCGCGCTCTACGCCGTCACGGAATCCGTTTGCAAAGCGGTCGCCGCCGGTGCGCAACTCACCGACATCCGCCTAACGCTTCAGGAATATTTCCCGAAACTCGGCACCGACCCCACCCGCTGGGGCCTGCCGTTCGCCGCGCTGCTCGGTGCCTATCAGGCGCAGCACTCGCTCCGCCTCGCCGCGATCGGCGGCAAGGACTCGATGTCGGGCTCCTTCAACGAACTCGACGTTCCGCCCACACTCGTTTCCTTCGCGCTCGCACCGGGCAAAGCCAGCCTCGCGCTCTCGCCCGAGCTCAAGAAAACGGACTCGACGCTCTCCTTCGTGCAAATTTCCCGCGATGCCGACCATCTCCCAGATTTCGCGGAATTGAGACAAGCCGCAGCCGCACTCCACGAACTAAATTTGGAAGGTCGAATCCTTTCGCTCCACCACATCGGCCAATCAGGCATTGCTGCCGCACTTGCAAAAATGGCGTTCGGCAACCACATCGGCGCCGAGATCAACACCACGCTCGACCTCGGCAGCGAACGCTACTTCGCCTTCCTGATCGAACACGCCGAGCCACTGCCGGTGGAATTCAGTTCGCTGGAAATCGGCCACACCACCGAAGTCGGCACGCTCGTTCTCAACGGCGAAGCGCACACCCTCACTGAACTCCAGGACGCCTGGACCAGCACGCTGGAAACGATCTATCCGACGAAGCCGGAGATCAAAACTAGCGGATCGGCGCTCCAACAAATCCCTCCCGCCTCTTCATTCAAAATCCAAAAACCAAAATCCAAAATCCCACGACCCCACGTCGTGATCCCCAGCTTCCCCGGCACCAACAGCGAATACGACTCCGCCAAAGCCTTCCGCGAAGCCGGCGCGGACGCGGAAATCCTGGTGTTCCGGAACCTAACCGCCAGACACATTGAGGAATCCCTCGCCACCCTTGCCGCACAGATCCGCCAGTCGCAAATCCTAATGTTCCCCGGCGGCTTCAGTGCCGGCGACGAACCGGACGGCTCGGCGAAGTTCATCGCCACCATCATCCGCAGCCCGCGCGTGGCAGATGCGATCATGGACCTGTTAAACAACCGCGACGGACTGATCCTCGGCATTTGCAACGGCTTCCAAGCCCTCGTCAAAACCGGCCTCGTCCCCTACGGCGAAATCCGTCACGCCCACGCCGAAGCGCCCACCCTCGTCCATAACAGCATCGGCCGCCACCTTTCCTGTTATGCCCGCACCCGCATCGTCAGCACGCTTTCCCCGTGGCTCGCCCACAGCAGCGCCGGCGACATCCACCGCGTCCCGGTCTCCCACGGCGAGGGCAAATTTTTCGCTAGCCCGCAAGTGATCGCCGCTCTCGCCGCCAGCGGCCAAATCGCTACCCAATACTGCGACGCCGACGGCGCGTCCTCCATGGACATTGCCATCAACCCCAACAGCTCGCTCGCCGCCATTGAAGGCATCACCAGTCCCTGCGGCCGGGTCTTCGGGAAAATGGCCCACACCGAGCGGGCCGGCACCCAAGTCGCGAAAAACATTCCCGGTAACAAACACCAGCCGATCTTCAAGGCGGGCGTGAGGTATTTTGCGTGATCGACGCACTTGATTGCGCACCCCCACTCCTTCAATCGAGCTGAGCGCAAGAAATAAAGTTTTTGGGGTGGCATAACTATTGCTTCAAATAAGTGCTCAAGCGTCATACCGTCTAGTTGTCAGCCACCTTGACGGCCATGTCGAACGCCTCGCTCCATCAATCGTTCTCCCAGCAGCAGACGCTTGCGCCACAAATGCGCAAAAGCTTGGAAATCCTTCAAGCGGGGACTCTCGAACTCTCACAGCTCGTCCGGCAGGCGCTTGAGACCAACCCGGTGTTGGAGGACCTAACCGAGACGATTTCGCTCGACGAAGAAGGCCCCGATCCCGAGGAGGCGGATTCATTGGATTACATGAACCAGACGGACGACGACTGGCGCGACCGCACCATCCTCGAAGGGAAATCCTCACCGTGGACAAACGAAGACGAGGAGCGCCGCCAGCGAATGTATGACTCGATCGTCGCGCCAGAGACCCTGCCACAGCACCTCCAACACCAACTCGATCTCTCAATGGTCGACCCTGAAATCCGGGAGGCGGCGCGGGCGATTTTGGGAAATCTCGATGACCGTGGATTTCACGACCTACCTGTCAACACACTCGGAATCCGCATGGCACTCAAGCCCAAGCACCTTGATGCAGCCCTCCAGCTGGTCCAGTCGTTTGACCCGGCCGGCATCGGAGCGTCCGGGATTCCCGAGTCGCTTTTGCTCCAATTGGAGCGCACCACCGGCACCGAAACGATTGAATACAAGATCGTTCGCGATCACTTGGAAGACCTCGCCCGCAAGCGCCACCCGCAAATCGCCCGCGCCCTCGGCACCAATGTCGAGCGGATCGCGGAAGCCGCCTCGCGGATCGGCCGCCTGACTCCGAATCCAGGCGGAGAATTCGACCCCACCGGAAACCCTTACATCCTGCCGGATGTCATCATCGAGCGCGACGACGACCGGAACTGGTATGCCCGCCTCACGGGCGAGCACCTGCCAAATCTACGGATCAATGATTTCTACAAGGACATGATCGGCAAAACCGGCACGGACGCGAAAGCCCGCCAGTTTCTCCGCGACCAGATCCGCGACGGCCGCAGCCTCATCCACGCCATCTCACTCCGTCAGGAGACGATTCTCGCCATCGCCCATAAGCTCATCGAACATCAGCCGCTTTTTCTAACGAAAGGCCACCGCCACCTGCGTCCCTTGACGATGAACGACATCGCCGACGAGCTCAGCCTCCATGCCACCACCATCTCGCGGGCCGTCGCCGGCAAGTATATTCTAACCCCGCACGGGCTGATGGAAATGCGCGCGTTCTTCGCCACCGGTTATCAAACTACTGACGGCGCCGAGGTTTCCAACGCCGGAGTCCGCGAGGCAATCCAACAGCTGGTCGCCGCCGAAAACCCTGCCAAACCGCTGTCCGACGAGATCCTGATGAAGGCGCTCGACCAACAAGGCATCAAGGTCGCCCGGCGGACGGTCGCGAAATACCGCGAGCAGTTGAGCATTCTTCCCTCGCACCTGCGAAAGACGTTCTAGCGAACTACGCCGGTTTGCGGAACCGATAGTGAGAGACGATCCACTCGTCGCCATCGCGGTAGCCCCACAGCTCGGCGCAGGCCATGAAGAAGACCCGCCAATACACCCACCAGCGGGTTTGATCATACTCGCCATAGGTTCTCGCGATCAGCGGCAACAGTTCATCCCGCGCCGAGTCCATCCGGGAAAGCCACGCCTCGGAAGTTTTCTGATAGTGAGTGCCGTTGACATGCCAGTGGCCCTCGATCCTGAGATCGTCCTGGAAATAAAGCAGCAAGTCATCCGACGGCATCTGGCCGCCGGTGAAGAAATACTTCGCCATCCAGTCGTCCTCGCTCTCCGCCTCATAATGATAGGCATACTCGCGGTGGGTGAAAATATGCACGAACAAAGCTCCGCCCGGCTTCAACCAGCCGGAAATCCGCTGCATCAGCAGCTCGTAGTTTTTCATGTGTTCAAACATTTCCACCGAGACGACACGGTCGAACTCCGCGTCTCCCTCGCCTTCGTAGTTGATCATGTTTACGGTCCGCACCTCGACATTGGTCAGGCCGCGTGCCGCGAGCTGGGCTTCGATATGAACTTTCTGCGTCCTCGAGTTGGAAACCGCCGTAATACGCGCGTTCGGATAGTGCACCGCCATCCACAGCGTCAGCGCTCCCCAACCGCAGCCGAGCTCGAGAATCCGGTGACCATCCTGCAGTCCGGCCCTCTCACAAGTGATGCCGAGCATCCGCGCCTCAGACTCGTCGATGCTGGTCACCCCGTCGTCCCAGTAGCCGGAGCTATACTTCATGTGTTTGCCAAGCACCCGCTCGAAGAACCGTGTCGGCAACTCGTAATGTTGCTCGTTGGCCTCATCCGTCGCGATCGCGAGCGGGCTGGCCCTCAGTTCATCGACGTGCCGCATGACCCTTGCCTGCCGCTGCTCGCAGTCGAGTTTTTCAAAAGGGGCGAGAGTGCCCGCCAGACGATGGCGGATTCCAATGCGGATCAATGCGTCGGGGATGACGCCCTTGGCGAGAAGTTCCTTGGTATGAATCATAGTTTTTTTGCTAGAAATCACTTCATTTTCTTCGGAGGCCATGGGATGAACGGACTCGTCGTCTCCTGATAGCGGCGGTAAGCGTCCCCTTTGCGCCGCACGGCCGCAGCCTCCGTCGGCGGAATTCCCGTGACGCGCAGCAGCAGGAAAATGATGACCGCCGGGGCGTGGATGGTCGCCCAGCCCCAGTCAGAGCCGCAGGCATAAACATAAAATCCGATCCAGATGATCGCTTCGAAAAAGTAATTGGGATGCCGGGAATAACGCCACAACCCTTTTCGGCAAACCGCTTGCGAATCCGGCTTGCCGGCCTTGAATCGCGACATCTGCGAGTCCGCCAGTCCTTCTCCGCAAATACCTATCAGCGATATGACCAGTCCTGTGGTTTCCCATGCGCTCCATGCACCGCCCGGATCGACCGCGATCAAAAGAAACGGCAAGGCCAGCAGGACCACCGAAATCGCCTGCGCCTGGAAAAACCAGAAGAACGCCGATGCCACCCTTCCGGCCCACACCTCGCGGAGCTTCAGGTAGCGAGCGTCTTCCTTGGGATGCGCGCTTCGAATCCGCCGCTGCAAGTGCCAGCCGAGCCTTAAACTCCACAACGCCAGCAGGCCGCCCGCGATCCAATGCTTCGCGCCATCACCACCCACGACCACCAACCAAAAACAGCCTATTAGACCAATCCCTAACGACCACACGGCGTCCACCAGCGAGTAGTTGTCCCACTTCAGCGCCGAGGCCCAAGCGAGAGCAAACACCACCGCCATCATGCCGGCACCTAGGAATAGCACGCTCCAAACATTCATGCGACGACCTCCCTGCGCTTTTGGACCGCCACCATGAGTTGTTTCAAAACCGGCGTCACCGCCAACTTTACCAGCACCGCCGCGACAGGAGCGATCAGCAGCCAGGCACTGACTCCATGCCAGGCGGAAATGCCGAAATCCTGCGCGAATTGAAGCGGGTCATTTGTGAATTCCCCAACTAATTGTGGGATCGAAAACGAAATCCCCGGCGCTCCATACAACCGCTCTCCCAGGCGAATGAAAATTAGGATCAAAACCAAATGCAGCGGATAGACCAGGTTACTGAAAACATGCAGTATCGGCTGGTTCAACCGCAACAGCCAACCCGCCGCTAGGCAAACGAGCGTCGTCGTCCCCATGATCGGGAAGACTCCGAGAACCACCCCAAGCGAAATCGCCCATCCGATACGCTCCGGAGAAGTCCCCACCATCAACTGAGCGACCACCGGAGCCAGCAGCCTGCGCCTCCACCAGCTCTTCCCCGGGTCGGTGACAGCTTCCGCCATCATCCCCGGCCCTCCTCGAACCGGTGATGAAGCAAATTATTGTTAGGTCGGGTATAAATTGCCTGCACCACGGAAATGTTCCGGGTCGCGAATGCCGCTTCGCAGTATTTGAGATAATAGTTCCACGACCTGACAAACGGCTCGTCGAATCCAAGCGCCTCCACCTGGCTCTTCACCGCGTTGAAATTCTCATGCCATGTCGCAAGCGTGCGCGCGTAATCCGTGCCCATGTCTTCGAGATCGTGCATGAAAAGGTCTCCGGTTTTCATCAGCACCTCATTGATCCGTCCCACGCTAAGTAACAGCGAGCCCGGGAAAATATGCTTTTGAATCCAGTCCACGTTCTTCTTCAGGCTGCCATAACTGCAATCCGGAACCGTGATCATCTGCACGCCCAGCAATCCCTCAGGCATCAGCACTTCCGCGCATTTCTCGAAAAACGAATCATGATATTTGTCCCCAACCGCCTCCAACATTTCGATAGAAGCGATCTTGTCGAAGCGACCTGTGATGTGTCGGTAATCCTGAATACGGATCTCGATCTTGTCCTGCAAATTCTCATCGACGATCCGCTTCCGGGCGTATGCCGCCTGCGCCTCGGAAATCGTCACGCCGGTGACGCCGCATCCGTAATTTCTAGCGGCATGCACCGCGAATCCGCCCCAGCCACAGCCGATTTCGAGCACTTGATCGGTCGCTTTGAGCTTGAGCTTCCGGCAGAGCGCGTCGTATTTTCCGTGCTGGGCGTCTTCGAGCGATTGTCCGGCGTTTTCAAATCTAGCACTTGAGTAAGTCATGCTCGGATCGAGCCACAGACGATAGAAATCATTTCCAAGATCGTAGTGCTCGGCGATGTTCTTACGGCTGGTGTCCACCGAGTTCTCACGCCGGAGGTGGCGGAACCAGTTGATGATTTTCAAAAGGTTCACCCCGGGCAGGCTCGCCGATGATGTATCAGCTCCCTGGAGCGCGTTCACGTTGAGAATGAACCATGAAATCACCGCTGCGATGTCGTCCGTATCCCACAAACCGGCGGTATAAGCCTCGCCCATCCCGATGTTGCCATAGAAGGCGCAGCGTTTGAAAAACTCCGCGTCGTTCCGCAAGATAACCCGCGCGGTGACAGGCGCGCCCGGCTCGCCGAAGTGGCGGACACGGCCGTCCTCATATTGCATCCGAAGGCCGCCGCGAGGCATCGTTGCCAGCAAACGAATTACCATCCGCTCGGCAAATCCCTGCACCGCATGACCGGCAACCTCGTGCGGCACTTGTTCATCATTGAGTTCTATCGTGGCATTCATGGTTCAGGTTTCTTTAAGCTGGAATGAGGTCGCATCACATCGATCTGGGCTTCGCGCCGGTCGGCCTTCCGTAGGAAGGGCACGCGGCGAACCCATAGCAGAAGCGCGTGCCAGTGAATCAGTCCGATGATCTTAAGCGATAACATCGGGTATTTGAAAGCATACCAAAGCAGCCTCGACGAACAGATATCGCGCCGCTCCCCGCGGACGGCGCTAAGCAAGGTCCGCTCCCCTTCCGCGTAGTTATCAATGTTCACCCGCCACTTTTCATCCGGCGGCCCCAGCTTGAAATCGAACTCCATGCCGGGATCGGAAAACGGCGAGACGTAGAAATTCTTGGTCACCCTGCGATGCCAGAGGCCGCCCGCATCGACGGTTTGCACGACATAGAGTTTCATCTCACGGAAGGTGTTCACCACCTCGGCCACCGCGGTCAGCGGCTGGCCAGATTTCGAACTCACATAATAGAATGAAACCGGGTTGAAACCGTAGCCCAGCACCCGCGGAAAAGTTATCAACTGGATCCGTGCGTCTTCAGGACAAGCGACGCCCTCACCAGTCAGCCACGCGATTAGATTCGCCCGGATGCCGCCCGGCTTGCCGATGTCCACGTGATCGCGGTCATTGATCGAAAACAAATTGAAGCCATTGTGGCTGAACCCGCGGATCTCCCCGGCCAGCGCGGGAAGATCGTCGAGGTCCACAGCAAACATGAACACCCGATAGTCGAACGCATGCCGTTTCGGCTTTACGCGGCAGTGCGAGACGGTGCATTCGTAAAGAGAGTTCATCGCCACGGGTCCTTTCCAAGAATTTGCGCGCACACGCTCACCGCCGACCACAAGCCGTCCTCGTGGAAACCGTAACGTTGCCACGCGCCGCAGAAATAGCGTTTTGTTTCGTTGCCCGCGGCATGCAACGCGGGCAGGCGGTCCTGCGCCGCCACCGCTTCCAAATCGAACAAGGGATGCTCGTAAACCAATCGCCGCTTGATGGACTCGTCGGCGGGCCGGGAAGATGGATTGATAGAAACAAAGTATTGCTCGCGCTCCGACACGCCTTGCAGCTCGTTCATCCAATAATGCGTCGAGTGGACTTTGCCACCGGCTTCGATCCGATAGTTCCACGAAGCCCAACAACGGCGCGTCTTAGGCATGAATTGCGGATCGGTGTGCAGTAGCGCCTCGTTTTCCTGATAACGGAACCGTCCCAGCAACTCGCTCTCCAAGCCCGTCGGATCGGCAATCATTTGCAGGGCCTGGTCGCCATGTGTCGCGACGACCACCCGGTCGAACTCACGCTGGCTGCCGTCGTTCAATGTCACCTGGACCCCATTGGATGTTTGACTTACCGCGCGCACGCCCGCCCCACGGTGGATGTTTTGCTCGAATGGCTTTGTCAGTTTTTCAACATAAAATTTCGATCCGCCCGCGACCGTGCGCCATGGATGCTGGGTGTCGAGACCGAGAAATCCGTGGTTGTGCCAGAACCGCATCAGCGTCCGGGCCGGGAATTCATCAATGCGTTCCGGCGGACTGGACCACACCGCCGCAGCCATCGGCGAAAGATACCAGCGGAGGAAATCGTCCCCGTAGCAGCGCACTTTCACGTAGTCACGAAGCGAGATATTTCCATAAGCGGGATTTTCAAGCTCCTCCACGGTCTCGCGATTGAAGCGCGCGATCTGGGCGAGCATCCGCCAGTAGCGGAAATTGAAAAGGTTGCGCCGCTGGCCGAATAATAGGTTTAAGCTACCCCCATTGAACTCCAGCCCCTCCCCCACATGCTGCACGCTGAAGGACATAGAGGTCGGCTTCGTCACTACAGCCAGCTCCCGGAACAGGCGGGTCAGAAGCGGATAGGTCACCTCGTTGTAAACCATGAAGCCGGTATCCACTGGGATCTGGCTTTCGCCCTCGTTCACCATCACCGTGTGCGAGTGACCGCCCACACGGTCGTCCTTTTCGTACACGCTTACATCATGCTCCCGGCCAAGGAACCAGGCGGAGGCCATTCCCGAAATACCCGTTCCGATGATGGCGATGCGTTCCCGGCTCATGCGTTGCGCTGTTGGGACATGATTCCTTCTTTAATCACCGTCTTGGGCACCGGCCGCAAGTCCCAAATCAGGCCGGTCCATGATAGGAGTTTCAGCCCATAGTAAGTCATGTCCAACTCCCACCAGCGGAACCCCTGCCTTACCGAGTGGGGATAGCGGTGGTGGTTGTTATGCCAGCCTTCTCCCAGCGTGATAAATGTCAGCAACCAGCTGTTGCGGCTGTCGTCGTCGGTCTCGTAGCGGCGTCGGCCCCACACGTGTGCCAGTGAATTGATGAACAGCGTGCCATGGAGTAGGACCGTGGTGCTGATGAAAAAGGTCCAGATGAAGAACTGGCCGACCGTCACGCCGAGCGCTGGAAAAAACGTCTCCAGCGTCCAGCCGATCGCCAGCATGAGTATCCCGTAGGCAAACGGCACCGTCTGGTCGTAGCGGTTCAGGAAGACCAACTCCGGATACTTGCTAAGGTCCGGGATGCTCTTGTAGGCCGTCGGGAAATTTTTCATCGAGGTCAGCCACCCGATATGTGACCAAACAAAGCCGCTGATGACCGGTGAATGAATATCCTCTTCATGGTCTGAGTGCTTGTGATGGTGGCGGTGGGTGGCCGCCCACCACAGCGGCCCGCGCTGCATGGAACTGTTACCTAACACCGCAAACGCAAACTGAACGGCCCGCGAGGTCTTAAAGGTCTTGTGGGAGAAATAACGGTGATAGAAACCGGTGATCGCGAACATCCGGATTAGATAAAGGAAGACGGCGGCACCCACCGCCACCGGGCTGATGCCCACCCAGAAGACCGCGAGGCAGCCGAGGTGCAAGAAAATGAACGGCAAAGTTCGCTGCCAATTCACTTTTTCAGGAAGCTGCGAGGGATCAGGCAGATCCTCGCGGCGGTAATCGGAGTCGAGCCAGCGGCAGACAGTTAAGATGAAAACACTCCACGGACTCGTCTTCTGCCAGCGGGATAACGGACTATCAAAATTCATCGCGGGATTTCGTTCAGTTCGATTCCAAGCGCTTGCGGACGAACCCTATCGCACCGCCGACCACCGGCAGATGGGCGTAAAAATTCTTCCCTGAATCCCAGAAATCCTGATGAAAGGCGATTTTCCCGTCCCGATTGAAGCGCACTTGGCTGACGCCCACCGAATGCACCGGCTTTCCGCCGCTCAGCGCGGGAGCGGCGAAGACCATGGACCAGCGGACGTAATAATCCTCGCCGGAGCGAGCCACGTCATCGATCGTCACCTGATAGTCCGTCATTGTCTCGCTGGTCTTGATGAAATACGCCTCGATCTCGGCCGCACCATGATGAAGCACCAGCGTGTCGTCCAGATAGGCGTCCGCCGCGTAGACTTTGAGCGTGTTTTCGCGGATGTATGCCACATCGCCAATGCCCTGGAGAAACGACTTGAAACGCTCCAGAGCCACTTCTTCTCCGGGGCCACCGGCATTAAGACCGCTGGCGGGGACCTTCTCCAACCGACTCCGGTAACCGGCCACCTCTTCGGCGGAGCGATTGGGATACGCACAAGAATTCAGTAACAGGAATACCCCGACCAAGGCCAGGAGCAGGCCTGCCACAAAAGTGAAAATCGGGTGAGTAACGATGGATGCGCTCATCATGGCCTGTTTTCGCCCTGCATTCCGGGTCGCGCAAGTCAAAATCCGCCGCAGCGGAATTGATTTCCAGACGTTGCCGCGGACCGGAACGCTTACGACCTGCTAACCTGCGGCGAGAAAATATCCCGCCTCGGTGAACCGGATGATGTCGTGGAAGCCCTCGTCCGCGCCGATACCGCCGCCGGCCAGGACGTGTTCCGCATCTTCGATGCGCTCAACGACACCCGCAACCTCAAGACCTGCATCGACACAGTTGCTGGATTGCAAGAAACATGCTCGCGGAGAAATCTGCTACACCACCAGCCCCGTCCACACCGCCCCCGGACTATGATCCCGCCAAGCTCCACGAGCTCCGCTTGCATTTCGAGGACGTCTATCAACAGCTCTCGAAGTTCACCAGCCCGGCCAACGAGCGCGTGGACTCCGACATCCTCGTCTTCCAAGTCCCCGGCGGCATGACCGACGACGAAACCGTGGTGCTCTTCGCCATGTTTCCCCAACAGATTGAGGCGCTTATCAAGGGCACTCCGGCACCGGAAGCGAAACCCGCCCGTCAAACCCGCGGCCGCATCCGCCACACCGTTAGTTCCACCGCCCCCGTCCAACGCCAACGTCCTCAGTCGCCATCAAATGGTTCTCATTATCGACGGCAAAGGGCACGAAGTGACCGTGGAGAAAATGGCCGGCGAACAGCTTCCGGCACTCTCAGGAATGGGTCGAAGGCGAGCAGAGCTCGACGATAATCCCGTCTCTGTCGCGGACAAACGCCACGACCTGTCCCCACGGTTTCGCTGCCGGCGGAGTTGCGGCGAGGGCGCCCGCGGCGAGCGCCCGGTCGTAGGCGGCGTGCACGTCGTCGGTCGTGAAGGCAACCTCGAATCCCGCCGCCGAATCTGCCAGATTGTGTTCCCGGAATTCGCAATGGAGGTTCGATTTCGCCAACCCATAAGCAGCGAACGAAAGGGTGGTGGCTCCGGTGTCCATCTCCGCGTAAAGGCCGGCTTCGTGGACGAAACTGCGCTTCAAACCAAAGGCCTCCTCATAAAATGCAACCGATCTCAAGACATCTTTAACGTAGAGAATCACGTAGCCGAGCTTCATGCCCGAAAGTAGCGCTGGAGCCCCCGCCCCGACAAGCAAACTCATCTGGAAATTCGACCGGGGGCATTCAATCCTCCGGCTTGCCGAGAGCGATCAGAATAACGGACGGCACAGGCATCGGCTTTTCTACCAGCAGGTCCTGCAGCAGATTCTGCAACCACGGCCGTGAGGCGGAAATGCTTTCCACCACCAGCGAGTGATCGCCGCTTTTGCCGCTGACCCGGTAGCGCCCGATCTCAATCAACACGGGCACCGCCTCGCCCTCCAGTTCAAGTTCCGCACTGATAGTTTTCTCACGGCTGCGGATCCTCAGGTCGGTGAGTTTTCCATACCGATCGAGGCGGGAAGCGAGAAAGGACTTCGCCGCTGTGGAAGTGAGAGTGTCTTTGAGGCCGCTGAACATGAGAACCCAAGCTAGTAGCACTCCGCAGAGTTATCAACCGCTCTTCTCCGCATTCTGCCGATGCCGCCGGGCATGCGGAATTTCCGGGCGGGTTGCTTGCAGGCCAACCGATGCGGGTTTATGAGTCCGCCCGGATGCCATTTCGACTTGAGAGTGACTACCAGCCCGAGGGAGATCAGGCACAGGCGATTGCCAAGCTGTCAAAGTCATTGGCGGAGGGAAACCAGCATCAGACCCTGCTCGGCGTGACGGGCTCGGGGAAAACGTTCACGATGGCGAACCTGATCCGCAATCACGGCAAGCCGACGTTGATCATGAGCCACAACAAGACGCTGGCGGCGCAGCTCTACTCGGAGTTCAAAAACTTTTTCCCGCACAACGCGGTCGAGTATTTCGTGTCGTATTTCGACTACTATCAGCCGGAAGCTTACATCCCGCGCAGCGACACCTACATCGAGAAGGATTCGGCGATCAATGACGAGATCGAGCGGCTGCGCTTGAGCACCATGGGCTCGCTGCTGACGCGGCAGGACACCATCGTCGTGGCGTCCGTTTCCTGCATTTACGGCTTGGGCTCACCGGAGGACTATCAGAACATGATGGTGCCGGTGTGGACCGGGCAGAAACTGACGCGCGAGGAATTCCTCAGCTCGCTGGTCAGCATGCTTTTCGAGCGCAACGACATCGCCTTCGGCCGTGGCAAATTCCGGGTCCGCGGTGACGTGGTGGAGGTCCACCCGGCCTATCTCGACGAGACGGCGATCCGGGTGGAGTTTTTCGACGACGAGGTGGAGCGGATCACGAGCATTCACACGCTAACGGGTCACGCGATCGAACGCTTGGAGTCGCACACGTTTTTCCCGGCGAAGCAGTTCGTGACGCCCGGCGACAAGATGAAGCGGGCGATGCTCGCGATCCGCAAGGAGGCGGATGAGCAGGTGGCGCTATTTGAAAAGGCGGGGAAACTCATCGAGGCCCAGCGGCTGCGGATGCGCACGGACTATGATTTGGAAATGATGGCGGAGATGGGATTTTGTCAGGGCATCGAGAACTACTCACGCCACATCACCGGCCGGGAAGCGGGGGCGCGGCCGCACACGCTGCTGGATTTCTTTCCACGGGATTTCCTGCTGCTCGTCGATGAAAGCCATGCGACGATCCCTCAGGTCGGCGGGATGTATGAAGGCGACAAGAGCCGCAAGACGGTGCTGGTCGATCACGGATTCCGGCTGCCGAGCGCGCTGGATAACAGGCCGCTGCGGTTCGAGGAATTCATGCAGATGACCGGCCAGCGCGTCTATGTTTCCGCCACGCCGGGGCCGTTTGAAATCGTCAACTCCCGGCCGGAGAACAAGACCTTCATCCCGGTAAAGTCGAAAACAGCGGAGGGCAATATTCCCCTGTTTGATTTCAAGAAAATCAAGGTCAAGCCTAGCGGAAATGAAGAGCCAGTGGAGAAATTCGACCCTGGCCGGCGCGGCACGCCGCTGGTCGTGGAGCAAATCATCCGGCCCACCGGTTTGCTCGATCCGGTATTGATCCTGCGGCCGCTGAAGGGCCAGATCGACGAGACCATCGAGCTCTGCCGCCAGCGCGTCGAGCGTCACGAGCGGGTGCTGGTGACAACCCTCACTAAAAAGACCGCCGAGGATCTCGCCGAGTATTTGCAAGGCACCGGGCTTAAGTGCCGCTACCTCCATGCTGACATCGACACGGTCGAGCGGGTGGAGATTTTGCGGCAGCTGCGGGCCGCGACTTTTGACATCCTGATCGGAATCAACCTGCTGCGGGAAGGCTTGGATTTACCGGAAGTCTCGCTGGTTTGCATCCTTGACGCGGACAAGGAGGGATTTCTCCGCAACGAGACCTCGATGATCCAAACCGCAGGGCGCGCCGCCCGCCACATCGGCGGAGAATGCGTGCTTTTCTGCGACAAGGTCACGGATTCGATCCAAGCGCTCATCGACATCACCGAGTATCGCCGCAGCCGCCAGCAGGCGCATAACGAGGAGCACGGCATCACTCCGCAAAGCGTGAAACGGGCGCTGCAACACAGTCTGCACACCCACGAACATGCCAAGGAATACGCGGACAAGCTCAACAGTTCGCTCGTCGCCGACGACGTCGGAACCTACGACAAGCTGCGGGTAATTGCCGAGTTGGAGGAGGAGATGCGCGACGCGTCGTCGCGCCTGGAATTCGAACGCGCGGCGCATCTTCGGGATCAGATCGCGTCGTTGAAAAACGACACCCCCGCTCCGCCGTTGAAGCCGGTGAGATATCCCGCTGGGAAAAAAGGCCGCGGCCGGAAGGTCTAATCCGACAGGCATTCAGACAAAAAGAGAACCGGTCACGAGTGACCGGGGCGGCCTTGGTGGCGGCGCCGGATTTCCTCACCCGCGCCGTCGAGAATGATGTCTGCCACCCTCACCCGGATGGCGGGATCCCGGGGATGGACCGGACTCCCCCGACGCTCCCCTTCCAGCCAACACTCGTCGCGGACAATTTGGGCAACCTCGGGAAGCTCTTCCCGGATCACTTCGGACTCAGTGTTCATAACAACGATTTGGTTAGTGGTTTTATCGAGATGCCTGCTGTCCCCGACAGACGGGGGCGGACCGAGCATTGAGCATACGACATCCGTCAAATTCGGTCAAGTTGTTGATTCATCTGTCAGCTCGACTCGTCGCTGGGGAAGAATTTCATTCAAATCCAGAAAATTTCACGCTAGAAACGGCAAAACCCCCTCGTTTACAAAGCCATGCCACGCATCACGATCACCGTTCCCGAGAAGAACGCCCAGCCCTACCGCTTCCAACTGGACCGCCAGACGGTGACTTTGGGGCGCGGCAGCGACAACGACATCGCGATCGATTCCGGCTCAGTCTCCGTCCACCATGCGGAAATGCGCCGGGTTGAGGGCGGTTACGAACTTCACGACGCCGGCTCGACCAATGGCATCAAGCTGGACGGCATCCGCTACGAAGTGATCCCGCTGCGCAGCGGCGCAACGGTGAAAATCGGCGATGTTGCCTTTGATTTCGCGCTTGCCGACGAGGAATCCGAGGCGCTTGCCCGTGAAAAGCCGTCCGAGCCCTCGCCGATCACGCGCGAAAACGAGTTCGAATTGCCGCAGAGTCAGCCCGTCCGCCCGGCCACTTTCGCTCCGGCCGCGCCCGGCGGCGGTGGCTTTGGCGCGGTTCTGGTTTTTGTGATTCTGGCGAGCGCTGCGTTTTTTGCCGGGATGGCCATCCGCTACCAAAAGGAAACCGGCGGGTCCCTGATCGAGGCGATCCAAGCCAAGACTGCGGAACAAAAACCACCCACCACCCCGGCCAAGTCCGTAAAATAAAGTCCGCCACCCCGTCACCCAAGCGGTTTAACGACCTCATTCACGGGCCATTGGCGGTGCAGGGCGCGCCACGAGGGATTTCTCGTGGCAGAGTGCTCAATTTGATGGATTGTCTGGGCGTGACCCATTCTTCGCACTTCTCTCCGGCGCTGAGAACCCCTGCTCCTCCAGCAAGCGCCGCCGGGCGGTGGTATTTGGCGATCCTCGGCCTAGTGGTCGCCTTGCTCGGCGGGCTGTTTATCTGGCTGATGGCCCGAAGTTTCCTCCGAGCACGGGAAATGCGGAGCTGGCCGCAAGTCGCCTGCATGATCATCACCTCGGAAGTGGATGAACGGCGGCATGACCCGAATTCACCTGCGGAATTCCGCCAGGATCTGAGTTTCTGCTATGAATGGATGGGCACGGCCCGCACTGGCGACCATTTGACCCTGCGCGGCAGCCCGTGGTCCTCCAAGCGCGAGCTGGCGGACCAGCGGGTCTTGGAATACCCGGTTGGTAAAATGACGACTTGCCGGGTCGATCCAGCGAACCCTGACTTCGCGGTCTTAAAGCCGGATTCGCTGGCGCCGGGTTATTCGATCTGGTTCCCGGCGCTATTTGTGGTGGGCGGGCTCGGTATCAGCTTGCGAGCAATCGTTAGGAAGCAATGACCCCGGCGGCAAATCCGGAGCATCAATCAGTCAAGTTCTCAACTTAACGGATTATTCAACGACTCCTGCGGCAAGCAAATGCGGTTATAAGGTTTTTATTGCGTCCCCCCAATTTCGTGGATTACCGTCTCAGCCCGGCGTTGCGTGGCGTGGAGAAAGACCTTTGCGCCAAAATTTCCGGGCAATTTTTCCACTTCACACGAGATGAATCCAGATAGAGCCACCCTTAATTTCCTCAACAGTTTTCCAGAGGAAGCCAGAAAGCGGGGGGAAATGCTCCAAAAAGACGGTGCCGTCACCCAGATTTTCGGAAACCACCTCTTCATCCAAGGCCGCGTCGAGGACGAGACCGGGACTTTCCGCACCAGCCTCCGCCTGCAAGGCAACCGCTGGTTCGGCTCCTGCACCGCCGAGGACGAGTTGATCGCCGGTGCCTGCCAGTATGCGACCATGATGGAGCGCATGCACCGCGGCGAAGACCTGCCCGAGTCGCCCAACGAGTTCGACGACACGCCGGTGCTCGACATCATCGAGGAAAAACTCGGCCGCGAGCTCGACGACAAGGAGGCGGATTTCGTTACCAAAATTGAAAAACGTTACCGCCGCTACGTAATCGAGGGCGAGCTCCACGACCACGACATGGTTCGGATCACCCCGCGGTGGGAAATCACCACTTACGAGCCGCTCGAACTCTGGCCCATCCCGCCTGGCGACATCCTCGAGTTCTGGAACTACATCGCCTACGCGTTTTACAAGAAGAAGCTCCCCTACCCGGAGTTCATGAGCGTGATCACCGACCTCGGTCACGTGCAGAAAAAAATGGCGGACTGGGAGCAAGAGCGCGAAGTCGCCTCCTGGTATGAGCGCATTGAGCACGTCAACGAGCGCCCGCCGCAGGACGCGCCACTCACGGTCGGCTTCCGCCTTGTCGCCACCATCAACGAGGCCCGCCTCGAAGTCAGAGAGGCGAAGGCCGGCGTCTGGATCCAGCTTCGCGAAAAGAACGACATCGAGAACTACGTCAATCTGCACCACGAAGCCGCCCTCCTGATGGACGCTTCCAGCCAGACGCTGTGGGAGCATTACCTCGCGTTTTACCGCAAATACG
>JAYSYA010000080.1:0-16037 GCA_043716765.1 Akkermansiaceae bacterium | reverse complement strand
GAGATGGCCTGATCGCTTTTTGGATCCTCACCGCAAACTCAAAATCCTCGCCGCCACCGCCAAAGCTTTCCGTCACCGTCCGCCCACGCGGCTTGATTTCTGGTCGGATACTCGGAAGAGATCGTGGATAGGAGATAGGATGAACCACAAAGAACGCAGAGAGCGCAAAGGATTCAAATCCACGTCTCCCTCTTTGCGATCTTTGCGTTCTCTGCGGTTAAAAGAAATCCCATCTTCCATTCAAAAATCAACAATCGTCATTCGTCAATCAAGCCACCCCTACCTCAGCCTCAAAATCCTTGCCGCCACCGCCTCCCACTCCACCTCCGGCGTCAGATGGCACCAGCTCAGACGGATCGCCTCGTTCGCCTCGTCGTCGCTGTATCCCATCGCTTTGATCACATGGCTCGGCGTGTAGCTGCTAGAGGTGCAGGCGGAGCCGTTGGAAATCGCCACCAGGTCTTTCAGCGCCACGATCAGCGCCTCGGAGTCGATTCCCGGAAACGCGAGGTTCAACACATGATCCATGGTTTCCTCCGGCCTGCCGTGAATGCGGGGTGCCAGCGATGAGAATGCGGCCAGCGCGGCGTCCTTGATCGTGCGGCAGTGCTTGCGGCGCTTCTCGTGCTGCTTGAGTGCGACTTCGGCGGCCATGCCCAGCGCGGCGACATGTGCCACCGGGAGGGTGCCGGGGCGGAGTCCGCGTTCTTGGCCACCGCCGTAGAAGAGCGGCTTGAGCGGAGGGCGGTCGTAGCCCCGCCGGCGGAGAATCAACGCGCCGATCCCTTTCGGGGCATAGATCTTGTGGCCGCTCACTGAAATGAGATCGATCCGACCACTACGTAGTGGCTCGATGTCTTTCCCGAACGCTTGCGCGGCGTCCGTGTGCAGAAATGCGTCGTGTCCTTCCAGGATCCCGCAGATGGCAGCCAACGGCTGCCGCACGCCGGTTTCGTTGTTGGAGGCCATGATCGAAACCAGCAAGGTATCCGCCCGGAGCGCTTGCTTGATTTGCTCCACCCCCACCCGCCCTTGATCGTCCGAATCCAGCCAGGTCACTTCGGAAGTCACAGGGCAAGTCACCACGCAGGTCACATCTCCCTTTCTCAGATTCCATCTTGGCGATCACCAGAATTTACTCATCATGCCCCGGTGAAACGCCGCCTGCCCCATCCTGACGACCTCGCCTCTAGAAAGGCACTCGCCGCCATGCCGCCAGCTTCCATCGAACGGGTCCTTCGGCAAGCCGAAGCCTCCAGTCAATGGACCGCCAACCAATTGCGCGCATCCCGGGCCAAACATCCACTGGAAAGCCACGCAGCCGCCATCGTCCAGATGCGCCGCTTCCGCGAGGCCATGGATGAGTCCGCCAACGATGCCTAAGCCATGCAAGCGTCGCTCTATGAGCGTCGATGCCAATGGACCGCGCCCAGAACCTCTTCCCTGAAAACTGAACATTTGAACCTAGCAACTCAACTCTGGCTCGGTAAACTGGCCAATCTCAATGTCGCCCGCACAGCTGCCCGCGGCGCTGCTCCGCACAAGCCACTGATGCTGCTCATCGTCATCGACCTGATCGAATCCGGTGACATTCCGGACGGCTGGATGAAATACGACGTCCGCCTCGTTTCCCGCTTCCGCGATTACTGGGAGCTGGTCCAGGACCGCCAACGCAACTCACCAGACATCCCGATGCCTTTCAATGCCTTGGGCGGTGATCGCGATCAGGTCTGGCAGTGTTTCACGACGGATGGGCAACCTTCGAAGTCCAAACTAACCACCCGCCTCTGCCACCTCGATCCCGATCTCTTCGCCTGCTTGCAAGATGCCGACTTCCGCGGCGAAGCCCGCAGCACCCTCGTCGGCATCTATTTCACGCCCACTGAACAAGTTATGCTCTGCGCCCGGCTCGGACTACCCGCACCCAGGACGGAAGCCGTCGCCGCCTTGCGAGCCGATGCCGCCGCCTTCAAAGCCAGCCAGAAAAAAGGCCGCGACAGCCGATTCAAAAGCGATGTGCTCGGCGGTTACTATTTCACCTGCGCCCTCACCGGCTACCGACTCGACACGGAAGCCTCCTCCATGGTCCAAGCCGCCCACATTCATCAACACGCGGTGAGTGGCAACGACGATCCTCGCAACGGCCTCGCCCTAACGCCTGACGCCCATTGGATGTTCGACGCCGGGCTGTGGACGGTTATTTCAAAAGGTGATGACTTCCTCATTCAAGTCGCCGTTGGACGCTTCCAAGAAAGCTCACCGCTCGGACAAACACTTGCGGGCCGCAATGGAAAAACGCTCAGCTTTCATGATCACGCCCATCTGCGCCCTCACCCGAAGCATTTTGAGTGGCATCGCGGGAGACACCAACTACACACTCTCCGTTAGGCCAACCCCGACGATACAAATTCGTGAATCCGGAAGTAATAACCCCATTTGCGCGGAGCTGGACTCCGCCACAGCCGGGCGGATACTTGAGGCACACCATTATTCACCTGATGAAACCGTTCATCTCTTCTCAAAGCCTTGCTTACGCCCTGCTGGCGCTGTTTCTAACATCTGTCGGCTTTGCTGCGCAACCGCTGGTCGAACTCCGGAAGTGCAAGCTCGTCCCGACGGAATGGGCCGACGGCGACAGCTTCGAAATCAAAACTGAGGATGGCTCGCAGCACACCGTCCGACTCTATGGTGCAATGCCTTTAAGGATTGGACCTCTGCATTTCGTTTCTTGATCCCGGATGGGATCGCAGATTTTAGCCCCGGGTCGAGGAGCGTCAGCGACGAACACCCGGGGAAACATGGATTTTCAAGGTATTCGACTCCGGGAGGAGTCGCAGAAAGGGCGGCTTCACCAGGGACTTTCACGACTTCTGCGACCCGCTACCGGGGTCGAATTCTTGTGACCGCCCGAAGAGAAAGTTGCCCACAACGGTCCGCTTCTCCGACGAGTTAAACGCCCATTCTCGAATCGGCCCGTCGTGGACAACTTTCGGAAGAGAGAGGAAACTCTTCGACTCTCCTCCGCCACAAGATTTCAACTGCTAGACGCCGGTTTCACCCACAGATTCGGCGGAAGAGGCTCCTTAAAGGCATTGCTCTATGGTGTGGATTGCATGGAGTGGCACGTGAACGATAAGACAGATGCGGCCAGGCTCGCGGCGCAACGGCGCTATTTCGGGATCTCGGAGTTCGGAGGCTCGCCGAAGGCCTCGATGGATGCCGCGAAAGCGATCGGCCAGAGCGCGGCATCGGAAACGACTCGCCTGCTGGCCAAGCCATTCATCGTCCATACGTCGTTTGCCGACGCGAGAGGAGGTGGAAAACACAAGCGGATTTACGCGTTCGTTACCACGGCTGACGGAAACGATCTGGCTGAGCACTTGGTCCGCCTGGGCTTGGCGCGGGCCTTTGGGGTTTAGCGCGAGACACCTTCTGGCAAGTCGGCCAAGGAATATCAGGAATTACGGCGAGACATCGAACTCATGGCGGCAAAAGCGGGCACGGGCACGTGGGCCAAAACCAACTGGGACCGGTTCGCCGTCGAGCGACAGGAGTAACGGAAAGAGGACGCGGAATTGGAAATGGCGGAGGGATCCGTCAAATCTCCCGAGAGTTTCAAACTCAATCCTAACATCGCGGCACGCGATGAATTGATGAAAATCCCCGGCATCGCGAAGTCACGGCGAACCGGATCATTGGAGGGCGTCCTTACAAGACACTTTCCGATCTGCTGAATGTAGAAGGCTTAGAGCCAAAGACCTTGGAGCGACTGACGCCCTGCTTGCAGCTGCCGGATGCAAAGTGAGAAATGTCTGTTTCCGTGCGCTGCTTTCATCACTTCATGCTGGATTGCGGCAGCTAATGTTAGTCGGCGATGCGGAGCGTCCGCAGATATGCATCTAGCAGCATTCAATGCGGAATCGGTCAGCCCATTGAGGAAACGAATTCGCCGACCACGATCATCTCCGATGCCTCATGAGGCTCGACCGTGATGGGGTCGAAGTCGGAATTGATCGGGAGAAGCTGGATGCGTTCATGCTTCCATCCGTCCTCGGAGATGCTTTTCAAGGAGTGATACTTTTTGACGGTGAATCTTCCGCCGTCTTCCGGATCGCCGCGAGAGTTGAATTGGACAAGAACGATCCGGCCTTCCCGTGACCCGGCCGGACAAGGTTGGAACACGCACCATGAGCCATCCTTAATCTTGGGTTCCATGGAATGCCCCCTGACTTTGGCCATGAACATTCCCGGTTTGATCGTGGTTCCGGGCGCTTCCGCCCAGCCGATTTCCTCCGGAGTCATTTCGGGTCCCCACAAACCAGCGGCGGCTTCGAGGCTGTAAACCGGAACGAAACGCTTGTAGCGGTCGGCAGGTGCAGGTTCAGCGATGAGGTCTGGCAGCGATTCTGTCAGAACCGGGAAGTCGATGACGCCGGGCTTTGCCATGGCCGTGGAGCCGACGGCAACAGGTTCGGCAATCCAACCGGCTTCGGTCTTGGTGAAGGCGACCTGATAGGACGTGCCGGGGTGTCCGGCGTCTTGTCCAAACCAATCCCGGAGAACATGGTGAAGTTCGTTCGCTTCAACTCCGTTAGGTGCGGCGACGTTGCACGCGATCTTAACGAATTTGAATACCCAACTGCTTCCGTCGGGAAGTTGGACGGCTGTCGGACCAACGGGCCGGCCCGGAAGTTCCTCGATGGTGGGAAGCCGCAGGATGGGCTTGCCGCCGGAGTGGCTGACCTTGGCGAGAAAGAGGCCCTCGGTGAATTCAGCCGTCCTCGTGATGCGAGTTTTGGCATAATGAGAAAGCCGGTAGTCCACGAGTTCGGCGGTCATCGATTCAAACGTCGCGTGCAAATCGGCCGGACATTGGAAGGCCGCCATGAACCGGTCTCCTTCCCGCTTGAACCAGCGGCGGCCGGACTGATCATCCATCCAGCGGGAAAGCGGCCACTCCAGCCACCACGCGGCCCAATCCTTGATGGGAGCGTTGGCTGGATCCGGGAATTGTTGGGTCGGCGGAAGGTCGTTGCGGAGGATGGGATGGGCGAGAAGGAAATCACGGCAAGCGGCCGCCAAGTCTTCAATCTCGATGCCCTCCCAAAACGCATCGCGATCTAGCAGTACGCGCAGGACGATCATTTTGTAGGACTTGTTCATGCCGGTCATTTCCAGCATGGCAAGCCATTGGCGAAATGAATCGAGCGCCTGACGCTCGGGGGCGGACAAATCATTTTGGATCGAAACGAAGTCGAACCATGACCCGAATTGCGGGGCGAGGGTCCGCGGCAAGTAGCCGTGGTGATACAACTCGCTGGGCGAGGGGCGGCGCTGGAGTTCGTCTCGCATGCTGCGGTAGGCCTCAACCACGGCCGATCCACTGTTAGGAACGAGTTTCAGCATCAGCTCCTTGGCCTCGATTTCGAGATCTAGCAGGCAACCGGGAGGCAGATCCGGAGCAGCACCTTTCAGGAATTTCTTGAGATCCGACCAGTTGGAGGGGTGATCGCCGAGTGATAGCAGGTGGGTGATGCGGCTGGCGAAGACGCGGTGATTACCGACAAAATCGATCACCTTGAGCCGGGATTTGTTATCTGCGGCACGAAGCCCTCGGCCAAGCTGCTGAAGGAAAATGACTTTCGATTCGGTCGGGCGGAGCATGACCACGCGGTCAACTTCGGGAACGTCGAGGCCTTCGTTGAAAAGATCCACCACGCACAATGCTTGGAGAGTTCCTGCGACAAATTCCGCTAGACTGTCGCTGCGCGGATCGCCACCGGAACCGGAGAAAACCGCAGCGGCGTTCACGTTGCGGCGGCGAAGCCAGTCGCGAGTGTAGAGCGCGTGACGGCGGGAGTTGCAGAAGACCAGTGTGCGGGAAGCTGGATCCGCCTGCCATGCAGTCCACAGCCGTTCCATGCGGGCGCTATTTTCGAGCTTTTGTTCGAGAATCTGCGGGTCGAAGCGACCATTGCGCCAGGGAACTTGGTCGAAATCAACGTCGTCCTTGAGGCCGAGATAGTGGAAGGGGACCAGTGATCCTTCAGCGATTCCGTCCCCGATGGTGGCCTGCCACGCGAGGACATCGTCGAAAAGGGTGGCCACGTCCACGCCATCGGTGCGCTCGGGGGTGGCGGTGAGACCGAGGGTGAAGGTTGCCTGAAGCCGGGCGAGAACCCGCCGGTAGCTGGGGGCTTGGGCGTGATGAACCTCGTCGATGACCACATAGTCAAAAGCTTGGTCTGCCAGAGCGGCAAGGCCTTCGGGACGCGAGAGCTTCTGGATGGACGCAACCACGAGGTCGCCGCTCATGTCGTTGTTGGCTCCGAGATACCAGCTAACGATGGTATTGTTCCATTCTGAAACCAGGGCAATGCGGATCGTGGCTTCGGCCTGGACGAGAATTTCGGCGCGGTGGGCAACGACGAGCACTCTGGGCCTTCTACCCAGGACCTTTCCAAATGCGAGCACGTCGAACGCCGCGAGCCAGGTTTTCCCCAGCCCCGTGGCCACGGCAACTAAAGCACGGCGATAGCCGTCGGCCCGGATACGCTCAAGGGACTCCAATGCGCCATCTTGCCATGGGCGCGGCGGATAGAGGTTGGTGGGAAGATCGATGAATTCCGGCGAGATAAATATCCGATGCGCCTCCTTGGCATGGCTGGCATAAGTCGCGACAAGTTCGGTATCGAGCGGAGTCGCCTGCTGCCAGAGCTCGGCGAAGGCCGAGGCCAGTTCGGCATCGATCATGTCCGAACCGGAAGTGTGTCCGATCAAGTTCCACTCGACGCCGGTTTCGAGGGCAGCTTTGGATAGATTACTGCTGCCGACAACGATGAGGCCTCCCGATGAGTCAAGGATGCGCCATGCCTTTGGGTGAAACGAATCAGGTTTGGAAGACAACTTCGATAGTTCGGCGAGCCGGACCAAGAGTTGGCCGGGGCCGGGAATTTCGGCAACAAGGTCCATCCAACCCACCATTCTTTTCAGCGCCTCGGCTGAGGTGATGTAGAGATAATCACCCACGAGAATGCGGATCGTCGCCCCCGAGCGCAGGGCGGAGAAGACTGACGCTTGAATGAGATCAAGGCCGGAAGGCTGGACGAAGGATGCGAGCAGATCGACCTCCGTAGCTGCAGAAAGGCGATCGCTGATCCGGTCCCAAAGCGGTGAGTTAGGTTTGCCGGTAGCAAGCGAGTAAGATGCTGGAGTTGCCGGAGCAGGCGACGGATTCAGATAGTTCGCCTTTTCCGGGATAACATGGCGCACACCACCCCGAGGGTCCGGCATGTCGCCAAGATACCGAGGGATCACATGGATGTGAACGTGGGGGACCGTTTGGCCCGCGGCACCACCGGAGTTGAAGCCGACATTGTAGCCATCGGGCTTCGGATTGAGGGAATCGTCTAGCAGCCGCTTGGATTCCTTGACCAGAGCCATCAGCGCCGCTTGTTCGGCGTCGCTGGCATCAAACCAAGTTTCGACGATCCGGCGGGTGGTGACGAGGACGTGGCCTGGAGAGACCGGGAAGCCATCGTAAATGGCGAAGGCAAGGTCGTTTGAGCAGAGCCAATCCCGCGACGGAACCGCGAGGAATGGGGAATCGAATTGGCTCACAGAGGAAGGGGACATGATCCGGGACGGGCGTTCAATCAAATTGAGAGGGGAGCTACGCCGATCAAGCCCCGACAGTTCTCGTTTCCGGCAGCGCCGCCAAATAGCCTGAAGCCTGTCAGGAAAGACCGGCGCGGCGTTCAAGGGTGGTGCGGTCGCGACGGAAACGGGGACTTGGCTGCGGGCGAGAGGCGTTGTCGGTCATGGTGTCGAAGGCGGCTTGTGGATAGCGTCGTCGGTCATTGAAATGGGGGTGCTCATGGAATCGGATTTCAGGGAATCGACCTGCATGCAATCGAGGCGGAAGGTGCGAGCGGCGCGGCGGGGCAGGCACCAGCCAAGCAGGTAAATCGGATTCAGGGTGCCCACCCCGCAAGCAGTGTCACCAAGTGAGGTGGTGAAGAGCAAGACGGGCAGCACCCGGCGGACCCTCCCGGGTTCTGATCCTCCGAGATGCTGGAACTGGAAGGGTTCACCCAAACCGATACTCACAAGAATCAGGGCTACACGGTTGCGTTCATTCAAGTCAGGGATGACCTAAAACTCTTCGGGAAGGAGCGGCAGGCGTGGCAGACGCATCCATTCCCTAAGCCATTCAGGATCGATTGTCGCCGAAGCGGCATTAGCCTTGGCCACGGAATTCGGAGGGAGAACCTCGCTGAAATGGGTGGCTGAATTCAAAATGGGACGGGGAAAGAAAGCCCCGGAAAGCAGTTCGAAGAATGTGCGGCGGATCATGACGGTGCTGATTTGTCCCCACCGTAGCAAGCGGGGTGGGAGAAATAGCGGGGGTGGGTAGAGAAATTTTGGATTTTTGATGGTGGATTTGGGATGGGGAAAGAGGGACGATTTTGGCATTCTGCTCGAATGACCAGCTCCCGACTTCCGTTTCACCAACTATCAAAGCTCTCCTCCTCCCGGCCTTGTTTTCGTTCGCTTTGTCCCTCGTGTCGCCAGCCCAGACCTGCCGGGAAGTGGTCCGTGATGCATCCGGACGGATCGTCCAGACCATCGACCGCCAGAAAAGTGTGGGCGGCAGTGTGCAGGCTACCACGCGCGACACCTCGGACGGATCATCAGCACCGCCACCACCAACCCGAGTGCGGGCGGCAGCTCGCAAACTCATTACCGGGACGCCAGCGGCAGGATGACCGGCACGGCGAGCATCCAGCCCACCACGGGAGCCTCATCCCGCACCACTTACCGCGATGCGAGTGGCCGAATGGAGGGCAGCTCCACACCAGCAAGTTTGCCAGGACTGGCAGCCGCACACAGTTTCGAGACGCCTCGGGCAGGCTCACCGGCAGCCAGGCCACGAACGCCAGCCCTTCGGGATCATTCACTGGCACCCAGCGCGACGCATCCGGGCGACTTACTGGCGGCAGCACGAGGAGCGTGAAATGCCAGGGTATCGCGGTGGTTCCTGCTACGCCGCCGGGAATGAAGAATTAGGCACCCCTCGGTATTCCGACACAGCAGGTTACGCCACTGTTACGTGGTCAGACCGCAGCAGCTGTTTTTCATCATACCATGCTTGAGGGAACCCCGCCCCTCACATAACCTCAAGCGGTGAATGCCAAACTCGTTGAACGGCTTGCCCGTCTGGAACCCCGGGACTCGCTCGGGATCGCCCAAGAAGCCGGTGCCTTTGTTCAGATTTATTCAAACCCGGCATTTGGATGGCATATCGCCCGCGCTTTCGCCCGAGCCAGGGTGATGTTCCCGGTTACCGTGATCGGGCGCGATCACTGACTTTTCAGTGCTTACTTGATGCACTTGGATCCAGTCGCTTTCCGCCGCAGCGAATTAGAAACCGCCTTCCAAATCTCCCAGCAGTCCGGCCTATCGGCAAAACTAAAGGCCATGCTTATGGCAGGTTTGGGCCACCCGCTTGATCAGCACCTCAATCTTGTCGCAGAGAAGACCGGCATCCCCAGACGTACAGTCGAGGCCTTCGAGATCCTGTTTTTCAACGTGCTCGACCGCCAACAAGACGAACTGTATCTTTCAAGTTTGGCTTACCCGGACGGACGCCTGGTCGAGCTTGACGAAGACTACTTCGAAACCACGCCGATCGCGGACCTGATTCTCCGGGCCGCTTACAACCACCGAGACCTCGAACTTGTTTCCCGTCTGGCTGGCATGACGGAGGCTGACTGCAAGAAGGAGCTTACCGCCTTGCGCAACCTTGAGGCCGAGCTGGAGGCCCGGATCTTCGGTAACGCCCTGCTCATCGCCCAGACCGGTAAACTGAATCAGCCTAGCGTCGGACTGCCGCGTGCCACCCAACTGCTTGCTTCCGGCCGCTCTCGAAAGAGCAAACCCGCTGAGGCGGAAAGCCAAACACCTCATGATATCGCCGGCGAACTAGCAGCTGCTCTGGTCGCCATCCCGCCGATCACCGACGTCGACCGCCGGGAATTGCACGCTGCCGCACGTCCCAGCCGATCTTACTTGCACGACGATGAAGGCAATATCACGGCGTGCGATTTTTCCGCCGTGGTGCCACCTGCTTCGCAAGCCGTCGCTCGCCCTCCTGAACCGCTGGTAATGTTTCCCGAGCCCATCACTGCGATCTGGCGGAATAAGGACTTCGACCAACCGGTCACTCTAATAGGCCGGATGTCTGCGTCTGGATTCGCTGACCATTATCTGACAGGAGGTAATAATGGGATTCCAGTATCCGAAGTGTTCTTTGAAACTAGGCTGGCGCAGCTTGGGCACCTACCACCGTAGGATGAAGAGCGTCCCATTACGTGCTGCGCATTCACCGCACCGATACGCTTGTCAGCGCTACCGCAGTGCTTTGCGGTGCCAGTGCGACGCCTTTGCGTTCATCTGCGACTGCACGCAATGGATGCAGCAAATGCAGTGGGGTATTCCGTGTTAACTTCTATTTACGGTCCCCTCCCCCCTCACCCATCATTTTGGACTGGAACAGTCAGCAAATCCGATGGCCGCAAGTTCAACACCCGAAGAATCCACGTTCAGACGTCGACGTATGGGGTGCGGATTTTTTTCACAGCTTGCCCTACCGGGAGCATCAGTTCCCACTTGTCGTTTTCGATACAACGGGCAACCCCCAACCGGTCGTAAAGTTCGAGCACCCTGCGGCAATCATCCGCGAGGAGGCGGTTCGTCTTGCGGACGAGCTGTCGCGCAGTCAAAGGGGCATCCTCCAATTTGGCTATCAACTTGATTGCCAGATCCAGATCCCGGGCATGCCGTTCGGTCTCTGTGAGCTGTTCGCGACAATTCACCATCCGCATTACCAGAAACTTGGCCAACGCAAGGGCATCGATGTCAGTCCACTCCTCTTGCTCGCCCTTCCGGTCCGGTGACAGCAACAGCAGTCCGGTGACCAGTGTCGCAAATAGCGGTCGTGCTGCGCGGGTTAGGCCCGGGCACCTTGGTTCGAGCTTTTGAAGAAGTGCCACCCACTCCCGTTGGCGCGGGGGGCAAGCGTAGCGGATCGTCATTGGATCAGTTTGCCGGTAATCCAGCCTCCGAGCCCACGCGATCTCCAAGGCCTCGGAGTAGTTTAGCTGCGTCGCGTAGGATGCCGAAGAACTCCCGTGTTCCTGCGGCGACGACAACTCACCACTCTTGCCATCGACGAGCCATAGCAGATTAGCCAGCAGGCTTTCGTCGCCATTTCCAATTGACCGAGCCAACTTGGCCGCCGTACAGGAGGCAGCGACATGCCCCCGGATGTGAACCGGCCCGGCCACGCCATCTGCGAGACTGGTACCCTGCAAAACAGACAGCAGCATGCTCTCCAACCGTTCCGTCCCAGGGCCATCCGGCAACTCCGCCCGGACAAATGGGTAACGGCAATGCGCCCGTGACAACTGTTTCACCAATCCATCAGCGGTAGCAGCAATCAGAAACACCGCAGGGGTAGCCTTGAGCTCGCCGGGGCCTTGATTACGGCAAGGAGCAAGAAGAGACCTGAATACTGCGCTGTCACTCTCAGACGAGAAGCCGTTGAGCGCCAAATCCAGTTTGGCCAGGCCAGAGGAATTTTCAGCCGGTGCAGGCGGTCGGTGGCGGCAACGCTCAGACGGCGGCATGGCGGCAAGCGTGGCGGCAATGTGGGTCGCATCTGCCGCGATGTGATCGACAAGATTGTTCTGAAGGCATGCGAGCGGAGCGATCACCTTGTCGGCGATGAGGGAGTTCGTCAATCCTCCGATCGAGGCGAAACTCATGCCGACCGTCAGGCGACTGCCGTCGTCCGAAACCAAGCGCGCTCCGGGCGGATACGAATTGGCCAGCGCGATGCATTTGGCGGCGAGCACATTGGCCCCGGCCGCCATGTCGCCTTCGCCCAGCGATTCGGCGTCGAAGACCTGAAGCAGGCGGAGGAGCGGGGCGGAGGTTGCGGCGGTTAAATTGGCTGTCATGTCCGGCAGACGTAATCATCGGCGATGACACCCTGTGGCTCTGATCTTGCGCACAGGTTGTGATTGCCTTATGAAATAAGTATGACCTTAATCATTTGTGGATTCCATGAAAAAAGTAGGAAATCATTCAAATCGAGGCGGCGCACGCCCTGGTGCAGGAAGACCGTCGGGACAGACCAAGATCAAGACATCAGTGTCGATCGACCAGACGACATTGAGGACAGCACTCGCCAAGTGGGGTGGCAAGTTGTCGCCGCTCGTGGAAAAGTTACTGCGCGAATATCTCTGATCGTGTGCCAGAATAGAGAGAGCCAAAACACCGCAACTTGTCAGCCGCCTTTGTGACAAAGACACTTTGCAAATCGGTCGAAGCGAGCAAGTGTCTGAGGCGGAGATTCGGCCACGGATCCGAGTAAAGTCCTGCTGAGTCCGGGTAATACCAACCACACGAAACCTGTGTGGCGGTCGCCCAAACCCAAATAGGCCCGGAGAATAAGTGCGCAATAAATACACACGCCCATTTTCTAATAAAAAACTCCAAGCCCTTTCGGATTCGGAACTTGTTGCAAATCAATATGGTGCGCGCGACAGGACTCGAACCTGAACAGGGTTGCCCCCACTAGAACCTGAATCTAGCGCGTCTACCAATTCCGCCACGCGCGCACATCATCGATTGGTCGGCGGAAAAACACCATGCCGCTTCTTTGATTGCAACCCCGTTTTCGGGAAATTTAAGACACCGAGTCCAAACCGTAATGGTCCGGCGGTTTTCGGCGTTGCCAAACCGGCTTGCAGTCAACCACCCTCGCCCCATGCAAAAGGCCACGCCGCTTATTCTCGTCCTCATTCTCGCCGTCACGGCCGGGATCTTTTCGGTGCGCTCGCACAAGCCGCCTGCCGCGGTCCCGCCGCCGATCGTCGAGACGGTTCCGGCACCTGCTGCGCCGGCTCCTCTCCTGACAGTCAAGACCGACACCGCTGCGCCCAAGGTGACGCCGCGCCCTTGGCCGCAGGCTTCCTCGGACATCGCCCCCGATTCTGGCGCGAGCTTCGGGACTTTGGAAAACGGCATGCGTTACATCATCTATCCGAATGCCGAGCCGCCGAAGCGGGTTTCGCTGCGGCTTCACATCGCCGCCGGATCGCTGATGGAAGCGGATGACCAGCAAGGCCTCGCCCATTTCCTCGAGCACATGGTCTTTAATGGTTCCAAAAATTACACCGCCGTAGAGCTCATTCCGAAGATGCAGCGCCTGGGCATTTCCTTCGGTGCCCATGCCAACGCCTACACGTCGTTTGACGAAACCGTTTACATGCTCGACCTACCAGACCTATCAGAAGACACCTTGAAACTCGGCTTCACGGTGATGCGCGATTTCGGCGACGGGGCGCTGCTCGCACCCGAGGAAATCGACAAGGAGCGCGGCGTAATCCTATCGGAAAAGATGAGCCGCGATTCCGTCAACACCCGTCTGATGGAGCAGCAATTTGCCGAACTGTTACCGGATTCCCTTGTCAGCCGGCGCTTTCCCATCGGCACCGAGGAGGTCATCAAGGCCGCGCCGCGCGATCGGTTTGTAGACCTTTACACCCGTTACTACACCCCGGAACGCATGACTTTCATTATCGTCGGCGATATCGATCCGAGGGAAATGCAGCGCAAGATCGAGACCACATTCGCCTCCATGAGCAATCCGCAGAACCCCGGGAAAAACCCGAATCTCGGCCCGATCAAACAACCTGAAGGGCTTGAAACCGGGGTTTTCGTCGATAAGGAAGTCGCCTCCACCGACGTCTCGCTCGTGCTCGTCCGGCAGTACGTCGAGAAGCCCGACATGGCCGCGACCCGCGCCGAACGTATGCCGCTAGACATCGCCCACTCGATCATCAGCCGCCGCTTCGACCGGCTTTCAAAAATCGAGGGATCCGCCATTAGTTCTGGCTCAGCCTCCAACAGCACGCTCTTCAATTACACCGAGATCGGCTCCATCGACGTCACGGCGGCCGATGACCGCTGGCAGGAAGCCGTGCCGATTTTGGAGCAGGAATTCCGCCGCGCCATCAATCACGGCTTCACCGACTCCGAGCTCGCCGAGGCCAAGTCCAACCTGCTCAACGCCTATGAGCAGCAGGTGAAACAAAAGGCCAGTCGCAAGTCCGAGGGCATTGCCACCGTTCTGGCCAAATCGATCAATGACAACACCGTCTTTTCAGATCCAACCACCGACCTTGAGCTGGCAGCACGCACACTTGCCGCCATCGACCTCGCCGCCTGCCACCAAGCGCTCGCAAAATTCTGGGAGGCGTCCGGCCACCACTTGATCCTAACCACCAAGGAAAAACCGGAGAACGCCGAGAAGGACCTCGCCGCGCTGTTCGAGGAATCCCGTGGAAAGCCCGTTGAAGCGCCGGTCCTGCGCGCCATTCAGGCCTTCGGCTACACCGACTTCGGCAAGCCCGGCAGCGTGGTTTCCCGCAAGGAAGTCAAGGATCTCGGCATCACTCAGTTGGAGTTCTCCAACCAAGTGCGGGTCAATCTCAAGCGAACAGATTTTGAAAAAGGCAAGATCCGCCTGCTCGCCCGCGTCGGTTCCGGTAAGCTCACCCAGCCCAAGGACATGCCCATGCTCGACATGTTCGCCACCGCGGTCTTCGAAGGCGGCGGCCTCGGCAAGCACAGCAATGACGATCTCCAACAGATACTAGCAGGCAGGAACGTCGGCTCTTCCCTGGCCATCGGCGACGACGCATTCACCCTCGGCGGCACCACCACTCCCGCGGATTTCACCACCCAGGCCCAGCTCATGTGCGCCTCGCTGACAGATCCCGGCTATCGGGACGAAGCGCTCTGGCAATTCCAGAAAGCGGTTCCCATGCTCTACCAGCAGCTCAAGCACACGACCGCCGGCCCCCAGCGGGGAATGGCAGCCTGGCTCCATGGCGGCGACTCCCGCTTCACCATCGCCCCTGCCGAGAAGCTATCCTCCTACACCCTCGACGCCGCAAAGAAATGGCTCACTCCCGAGCTCACCAAGGGCTACCTCGAGCTCACCATCGTCGGTGATCTCGAAATCGAAAAAATCCTACCCGATCTCCTCGCCACGTTCGGCGCATTGCCCATGCGTGCTCCCGCCGCACCCGCTCTGCTAGAAGCTCGCAAGATCCGCTTTCCCAACGCTCCAGCCGCCAAGACATTCACTTACGAATCCAAGATCCCCCAAGGCGTTGCCACCACGCTTTGGAAGACCGTTGGCATCCGCGGAAACCAGCAAGAATTCCGCCGCCTCAACATCCTCGGAGAAATTTTCGGCGACCGGCTCCGCGAGGAAATCCGTGAAAAACTCGGCGCATCCTATAGCCCTAACGCCGGAGCTTCCGGCTCCGACGCCCTCGAAGGCGTCGGCTACATCATCGGCGAGAGCGTCGGCAAGCCAGAGGATATCGACCTTCTCCTTAAGACCATGCGCGACCTCGCTGATAGTTTTGCCCATACCGGTGCCACCGCCGACGAGCTCGACCGCGCGCTCAAGCCCACCCTCGGTCAGCTTGAAAAATCCCTCCGCGATAACATCTACTGGCTCGGCACCGTCATGAGCCAGTCTCAGTCCGATCCCAAGCGCCTCGAACTCGCCCGCGGACGAGACGCCGACTACCGTTCGATTACCCTCCAGGAAATCAACGCCCTCGCCAAAAAATACCTCGCTGCGGAAAACGCTCTGCTCGTTTCCATCAAGCCCGCGGGTTGAGACGTTCAGGAGAACTTCCGCTCCCACCGCCCATGGCAGAAACCACCATCCGCCCGCTGGAATCATCCGATCTGGCAGACGCAGCGGCCTTGCTGACATTGCTGAATCCCGAGACTCCGGAGGCGACCGTCGCCGCCCGCCTCGCAACAATGTTAGCTAGCTATTCTCACTACGAACTCATCGGCGCATACTCCGGTGGAAAACTCGTGGGCGTCGCCGGAGCCTGGATCGCCACCAAAATCTGGTGCGGCCGCTATCTGGAAATTGA
>JAYSYA010000079.1:0-5277 GCA_043716765.1 Akkermansiaceae bacterium | reverse complement strand
ATGAAACTCGAAGAAATTGCCACCGAAGCCTCCCGACTCACCGAGGAGGAACGAGCTTCGCTTGCCTCCCGCCTGCTTCACGGCTTGGACAGCCCGGTATATGAAGTAACCGATGCGGAATTATCCGATCGCATGAAAGAGGCCGAGGATGATCCATCCGTGTGGCTCACCTTTGATCAATTGGTCACCGGACTGAAACGCCGTGATCGCTCGCTTACTTGGTAGAAGCTGCCTTGAATCCCGGCTTGTGAATTCCTCCTAAATCCCTAGTGTTCCGACATGACATTGTTACTTGAGCTTCCTGATTCTTGGAAATCCCTGCTGGGTCTGGACACTGGCGACGCGGTCGGTCGTGCCAGGCAGATGTTGGTCATCGAGGGGTATCGTGAAGGTCGCCTTTCCCGCGGACAAGCTGCGGAAATGCTAAACCTCGGGTTCCACGAAGCCGAGAAGTTGTTCAATCGCCTAGGAGCCTCTCAGCAGCCGACCTGGTATGAGCAGGAACTCAGCGCGCGCAAGCTTCGGGCGATCCAACGCCGATGAGTCCAGTGAATGAGGTAGTGGCGGACACCACTCCGCTGAATTACCTGATCCTCATCCGGCAAGCAAAGATTTTGGCCTCGCTCTTTCATCAAGTTCTCATCCCGGAAGCGGTTCTTATCGAACTCCGGCACCCCAAAGCCCCGGAAGCGGTGTCTCAATGGCTTGAATCTCCTCCACCGTGGCTGGTGGTCACGCCTGTTCAATGCATCGATGAAACGATCCAGCTAGGACACGGTGAGAACGAAGCCATTAGCTTGGCGATCGAACAGCGTGTGCCAATCATCCTCATGGACGAACGGCGGGGCAGGGCGGCGGCAGAGTCTCGTGGCATTTTGGCAGTCGGCACGCTGAACCTCATTGATATTGCCGATGAACAAAGCCTTCTCGACGGCATTCAAGCGCTTCACGACTTGAAACAGACGACGTTCAGAGCGGATACCGAACTCTTGGAACGATTCGAGGCGAAGATCTCGGCCCGGCGAGACGGATCTCAGATCAAGGATCATTAAAATCCCCCGGAAACACCTCGGCCAACCCGCACTTGAGCTTGCGGAGGATTTGCTGGAGGCCGCGGAGCGTGATGCTTTGGGAGCCTTGCTCCAGGCGGTGCAAGGTGGACGGCGGAAATCCGATCTTCCGGGAGAACTGTGCATACGTCATCTCACCCCGCCGCTCCTTCAGGAAGCGGGCAAGTTGACTCTCCAAGGATTCGGGCACCCCGGAACCTTGGGAAAGAGGTCATTCCGGATGCGGAATAAATAGGGAAAAGGGAGCTTGTCTCCGGACTCCTGGTTTTCCACCATTCTGTCAGATCGGGAAAATTAACACCCGCTCGTTTCGTCCCCATGAAAAATCTCTTTGGATTCTGCGCCGCGCTCCTGCTCGCCCTGCCAACTTCCTCCAATGCCCAAGTCAACAGCGGCAGCAATGGCAGTGACGGCGCCTTGAACCCGACCGCGAACCTCGTCATCGACATGGCGGACCATCCGGATGGGATTTACCAATATACCTCGGTGAATATCCCGGCGGGCGTGACGGTGAGCTTCATCCCGAATGCGGGGAATAAGCCGGTGGTTTGGCTGATTCAGGGGGATTGTGTGATCAATGGCGTAATCGAGGTTTCGGCGCAATCGGGAAGCGGAGGGGTCGGCGGGACTGGTGGGCCCGGTGGTTATCGCGGGGGCAATGCGGGAAGTTCTTCTTCTGAGGCGGGTTATGGGCCTGGCGGGGGCAGTGGATACAATACAACTTCCTGGCCAGGTATGAGTGGGGCCGGATCTTATGGAAGCCAAGGTGGAGGAACAACTCCCGGGAATACTTATGGGAATAAATTTTTGTTACCGCTTTTTGGGGGGTCTGGAGGTGGGGGAAGATACTACCCTTTTTATGGAGATCGCTTTTGTGGGGGAGGAGGTGGAGGAGGCTCTTTTCTAATTGTTTCTCCAAGCGTCATCTTGAACGGAGGCATCAATGCAAATGGTGGGGATGGCGTCATTGCGACCAGCAGTGTGGACGGTGGTCGTGGAGGATCTTCTGGCGGGAGCGGGGGAGGCGTAAGAATTGTGGCGAATATTCTAAGCGGCAGTGGTTCCGTACGCACCAACGGCGGTTACAGTGGAGGGATGGGACGTATTAGGTTTGATTTATTAGACAGCAATTTCAGTGGGCCTTTGACTGGCAATTACACCCAGGGATTCCAACCCATCATCATTCCAGCCGCAGGACAAGGCATCCAGTTGTCCATCGCAAGCATCGCCGGAAACACCGTATCCGCCAATCCATCCGGAGTTCTCGTCAACCCCGACGTGATCATCCCCGCTCAGCAAACTAATCCGATTCCCATCGTAGTAAGCTGCAACAACATCCCGCTGAATTCGGAGATTTCCGTCATCGTCCATCCCGCCAACGGCCCGGACGTGCAGGCGGTTGGAATGAACAACGCCGGAACTCTGGCCGCAAGCACCGCCACATTATCACTGAACATGCCACGTGGCGGTGGCATCATCTACGCGAAGTGCGTGAGCGGCCTTGCCGGGCTGGGAGCTAATACCTCGTCCAAGGAATTGCGAACTAAGTCGCTCGCCGAGACCGGTTGGACGACGGATGGCGAACGCTTCGCGAAAGTGGAAGTCACCGCCAGCCTTGGAGGCCAGCAGCAAATCGCGTATATCAGCGAGTCGGGCAAGCGTTACCCGGTATCTAACTGAGCGGGAACCTTCAACTTCCCCCAAGAATGAACCTATTGGCGAAGATCGTAAGGAGGGGGACCTTATTGTCCGGCTCTTCTGGAAGACGACGACAATAAGGTCGTCGCTCCTTATCGCGGCGACCCTCACGCCAGCGCACGCCGCAGATCTGGACGCGATGTCTCCGGTGGTCAGCTACCAATATTTCGATTCACCAGCCGATGCCCCAATCATGAGTCCGGTCGTGAGCTATCAGTATTTCGACTGGCCGGGCGATGAGAATCTGACGTTTCAATTCACGCCGCAAGTCAGCTACTACTTCGGCGGCGGCGTGTCATTGGCCCTCACCGGCATCGTGAAAGATTCCACCGGAATTCCGATCCCCGGAGCCGAGGTGATCCTGCAACGTCACAACACCGTTTTCTGGCAAGGCATGACCAACGCCGAGGGCAGTCTCCCCGCCAGCACGCTTCCCGCCGGGAATTTCAACGTGGTTGTCATCAAGCCGGGCTACATCAGTCTTTTCCAAAGCGTTCCCGGTGACGCCGGAGGCCCGCTCTTCCTTGATCTAACGCTCCGCTCCACGTTTGTGCTGCCCGATCTGGTGACTGTGACGCGTACTCCGCTCGAAACGGCGATTCGAGTCCTTGATGATGCGCCGGTTCAGGGCGTTCGAGCTGCGAACCTGCGAGTATTCTCGGGCGGCGCATTTTCCGCAACCGCCCCCATCCTCAATGACCGGATGACGATCGTAATCACTCATGGATGGCTCAGTAATCTGGATGACTGGCCAACCCTGATGGCTGGTTACATCTTGACGAATCACTCACTAGGAGCCAATCCGCCAAACATTGTCGGTTGGGATTGGCGAAATAAAGCCAAAGGATTTCGGCCACCGATCGACGAAGCCTGTATCCAAGGTGAGCACCTTGGAAAATCTCTCTATTTGGAACTCGGATCCAACTACAGCCAACGAGTACATTTTGTCGGGCACAGTCTCGGGACGATTGTAAATTCCTATGCATGTGACTATATCCACGGCGCCACATCGCGGGGAGGGAATACCCCGCCAACTCCTTGGGACAGGAACCTCACCAAGCCTCACGTAACGGTGCTCGACGAAGCCGAGATCACCTCGGTTGGAGGCCAGAGCACTTTGACTGCAGCATCCTTGGCGTGGGAGGCCCATCAAAGGAAATCGTTATTGATGCTGAAATCGGCAGTCGATGCCTTTGACTGGAAGAATGCTGTCCCTAATTCGGCTTGGTGGACGGACAATTACATTTCGCTGGTCGGCAGACGGCATGAGAACGCGGTAAATATTTGCCTGCCATCGGTAGCGGAAAATTACTATTACCAGTCAGGAATCGCAGGACTTGTGGAGGCCCACGGCTACGCGCATCTTTGGTATCGCAATTCTATATTAGCGAGCGGAGTTTTTCCACAGATCGGCTTCCGCCAATCCTACGAAAAAGCAACTTCGTTTCCCCCGACTGGGACGGGGAAGACCCTTGGAAATCTTTGGTATGAAGACACCACGACGTCGGAGTTGCTGGATCTGAAATTGGAGACAGATCCTAGTTTGTATGATCGTCGGGCGGAAATTCTCGGTTCGCTTGTACTTTCCACCACCGCCACAACTCCGGGGAATATAATTTTGGATAGCTACACCACGGGCTTAAGTATGGTCGGCGATCTTGGTGGTGAAGTGATCGTCAAAACAGGGCAGGTGGTAGTCACTGTTGGAGAGAAGATCGGCAATCTTTGGGATGCGGCGTTGGACAAGGTTTCCACGGTCAATCCCGACACGCTCTTCGCGGGAAGCATCGGATCATCCTCCCTGAAACTGCTTTTAAGCACCCCTGCACAGAGTGCCCAGCTCAGACGTACTACTGGATTGAATTCTTCCGCTGTGGTGTCGCCACCGCAGGCTTGGATGCCGGTGCATGTCCCGGCGGAGGCTGGGTTCCTGGTCTTCGATTTCACCGTAACTGGCCAGCCGGCAAGCGATCTGATCGCCTGCGCGGTTAACGAGCAAAACCTTTTCACCCTGCCTGCCCGCTTCGCCCCGGACGGTAGCCCGGTGAGCACGGATTTCCTCGATATTTCGGCTTACGCCGGGCAGGAGGTAGAATTGTATTTTGGCTTGGTTGGCGGCACTTCCAGCGGTTGCACGCTGGCCATCGACGGCATCCGGTTCGTCACCATTCCCATACCCAAGCTCGCGGCGACAATGGTTGGCGATCAAGTCCGCCTGCAATGGGCAGCCGCAGCTACCGGCTGGATTCCGCAGCACAATCCCGGTCTTATGCCGGAGGGTTGGCAGGATGTGCCTCTGCCGGAAGCGATCACGGCTGTCGATGGCGTGGTGACGCTGGAGCGGCCACGACTTCCGACGAAGGAGTTCTTCCGGCTGAGACGCGTGGAGTGAGGATCATCCTTTCGGCCGGATGAGCTTCTGAATCTCATCCTGGTTGCCGATGAAAAAGAAAACCAGCTCCGGCGGAGTCGCGATGAACACGAATGCCAGCCGGTCATCCAGGCCGAT
>JAYSYA010000078.1:0-16060 GCA_043716765.1 Akkermansiaceae bacterium | reverse complement strand
TTCGCTTCGCGCCCCTACCTGATAATTTTATGGCTAACAAAGATGTGACCGATCCCGCCCGCATGGAGAAAATCGTGTCGCTGTGCAAACGCCGCGGCTTCATTTTCCAAGCCGGAGAGCTCTACGGCGGCCTCAACGGTTGCTGGGACTACGGCCCGCTCGGCGCGGAGCTGAAGCGAAATCTGAAGGACTATTGGTGGCGCAAAACCGTGCAGGAACGCGACGACGTGCTCGGCATGGACGGCGCGATCCTGACCCATCAAGACGTGCTCAAGGCCAGCGGCCACGTCGATAGTTTCAACGACCCGATGAGCGAATGCCCGCTCACCAAGGCGCGCCTGCGCGCCGATCAGGTGCCTGCGGCGGAACCCGGCACCGAGGTGACATTTTTCGGAGCGTCAGACGAGGAGTCGGGAAAATCCACTGACAAGCATTTCACCGTTCTTGTTCTGGAAGGGAAGCAAGACCCCGAGCGTTCCGCCGAAAAGCTGGCGGTGCAATTCTACCGTGAGTTGCTAGGGAAAAACGCGAAGCCCGTGATCGGCACCCGTGAAGTCAAACCGGGCCCTCGCGAAGGTGCGCTCTACAATCCCGACAACGGCGTAATGCTTTCCGAGCCGCGGTCCTTCGACTTGATGCTTTCCACCAAGCTCGGCGCGCTGGCCGCAGACAATGATCCGAAGGCCATCGCCTACCTCCGGCCGGAGACAGCGCAGTCGATTTTCTGCCAGTATAAGAACGTCCTCGATTCTAACCGCGTTAAGCTACCCTTCGGCATCGCGCAGGTAGGCAAGTCGTTCCGCAACGAGATCAACCCGCGCAATTTCACCTTCCGCTCGCGCGAGTTCGAGCAAATGGAAATCGAATATTTTTGCCACCCGGACGACGGCCTCCGCCTCACCGACGAGTGGCTGGAAACGCGTCTCAATTTCTATGGCGAAATCGGCATCCCGCGCGAGAAGCTCCACATTCTCGACATCCCGGACGGCGAGCGCGCGTTCTACTCGCAGAAAACCTACGACATCGAATACGAATTCCCGTTCGGCATTCAGGAACTCGAAGGTGTGGCTTACCGCACCGACTACGACCTCGGGGTGCACGAAAAAGGCGCTGGCAAATCGCTGGTTTATTTCGATGAGGAGACAAAGGAAAAGTTCCTGCCACACGTCGTCGAGCCGTCCGCCGGTTGCGACCGCACGGTGCTCGCGCTCATTTGTGAAGCCTTCGACGAGGAAACACTAACGGATGACAAGGGCAAGGATGACGTCCGCACGGTGCTGCGTTTCGTCCCGCGCATGGCTCCGATCAAGGTCGGTATTTTCCCGCTGCTGAAAAAGAACGAGGAGCAAGTCCGCATTTGCAAAGAGATCCAAAAGACGCTGCAACCTTGGATGAACGTCTTTTACGACGACGGCGGTGCGCTAGGCCGCCGCTATCGCCGCCAGGACGAAGTCGGCACGCCGTTTTGTGTCACCGTCGATTTCGAAACGCTTGGTGAGGAAACTCCCGATCTCAAAGGCACCGTCACCATCCGCCACCGCGACTCGATGGAACAGGAGCGTCTTCCTATCAGCAGTCTGCTTGCCTGGCTGTTGGAACGGGTGCGGTGAGATCAGCTCACCTCAAACAAGCATTCCCGGACTCACTTCGCTGGCAGCGATTCACGAGGACTCTGCTAGCGCAGCCGAACTCTTCGTTAATCCCCTTTCCGAATCGGCCCGGATCATGCTTAAAACCGGCGCACATGACAGACCCCGCTAGCAACCCGATACGTGACCAGCTCCGGCTGGAAGGATTCGACCTGATCGACGAGCGGTTGCAATACATGCTCGGGTGTTTGAAAGACGCGCTGGTCAGCACCGGGGAAACGGAACTTTTGCCATTTCTACCTTGGTCCGGGCGGGAGCCGGAAATCGGTGCCGCGCCCGAGGGATTGCCGCAGCTTTACTCGATCGGCTTCCAACTGCTTAACATGGTCGAGGAGCGCGTGGCCGCCGAAATCCGCCGCGAGCGGGAAAAAGCGCTCGGCGCGGAATCGATCCGCGGCTTGTGGCCACAGGCGTTGCGCGATTTGCGCGCCATCGGGCTGACGCCGGAACAAATCCTGGAAGTGCTGCGCGACGTGCAAGTGGAGCCGGTCCTCACCGCCCACCCGACCGAGGCCAAGCGCTCCAGCGTCCGCGAACGCCACCGCGCGCTCTACGATGAAATGGTCCGCAACGAGTTCCCGAAATACACCGAGCGCGAACGCCGCCGCATCCGTGAAAGAGTCGTCACGACCTTGGAAACCCTCTGGCGCACCGCGGAAATTCACCTCGTCCGCCCCGACATCACCAGCGAGCTGCGCAACGCCACCCACTATCTGCGCGACCTTTTCCCCTCCGCCATCAACCGGCTGGACCTGCATTTCACCGAGGCCTGGCGCGACGCCGGATTGCCGCTCGAACTGCTGCGCTCGGCGGGCAACATCCCGCATTTGAGATTTGGCACCTGGATCGGCGGCGACCGCGACGGCCATCCGTTAGTCACGCCCGCAGTCACCGAGAAGACGCTCGCCACGCTGCGCGAGTCGGCGTTCAAGCTGCTGCAAGTCGAGCTGTTGGAACTCGGCTCGCAGCTCACGCTTTCCCGCTACCTCACGCCGGTGCCGCCGGAACTCCAGGCACGAATCGACCAATTGCTCGCCATGCTCCAAGGCAACTCCGGGGCGGCCGAAATTCTCGACCGCCACGAGGAGGAACCCTGGCGGCAAATGACCGCGCTGATGGCCCTGCGGTTGCGCGAACAAACCCAGGGGAAATCCGGCTATCGGAATCCCGCCTGCCTTGCCGACGATCTGAATTTACTCTCCCGCACGCTCGCGGCGGCCGGCTGCCACCTGTTGGAAGAAGCGGCGATTCGCCCGCTGCGCCACAAGCTGGAGATGTTCGGTTTCCACCTCGCGACGCTCGATGTCCGTCAGAACTCGGAATTCCACGACAAGGCGATCAGCCAGCTGCTAGTGGCCGCCAGCATTCCGGATGGAGAAAACTACCCCGCGTGGCCCGAGCAGCAGCGTTTGGAATTCCTCAACGCCGAACTGAAATCGACGCGCCCGTTTCTCCACGACGACCTGCGCGTGGGCACCGAGGCGGACGACGTGCTCGACTGCTACCGGGTGCTCGTGCGCCATCGCCGCGAATGGGGATCGCCCGGACTTGGCTCGCTCATCGTCTCGATGACGCGGCAGCTCTCGGACCTGCTCGGCGTCTATCTGCTGGCCCGCGAGGCCGGTCTGATGGAACTCACCCCGGACGGGTTGCTTTGCCCGTTGCAAGTGGTGCCGCTGTTCGAAACGATGGACGATCTCGACCGCTCACCCGGCATTTTGGAGGCGTTTTTGCAACATCCCCTGACCCGCCGCGCGCGGGCCACCGGGGTTTTCAGCGGCCAACAGGTGATGCTCGGTTACTCGGATTCCAACAAAGACTGCGGCATCCTCGCCGCGCAGTTCGCGCTGCAGCGGGCGCAAACCGCGCTCACCCGCGTGGGCCGCGACAACGACGTGCGGCTGTGCTTTTTCCATGGCCGCGGTGGCACGATTTCCCGCGGTGCCGGGCCGACGCATTGGTTCATGGCCGCGCTGCCCTCCGGCGCGATGAGCGGCGGCTTCCGCATGACCGAGCAGGGCGAAACCATCGCCCAGAAATACGCCAACCTCGCCAACGCTACCTACAACCTTGAGCTCCTGCTGGCCGGTGCCGCCGTCACCACTGCCCGTCACCGCCACCTGCCGGCGACGGAAGATTCCTGCGAGGCCTTCATGGCGCGGCTGGGAGAAACCAGCCAGGCGACCTACCAGAATTTCCTCAAGGCGGACGGTTTCATTGAGTTTTACCGTCAGGCGACGCCCATCGATGCGTTGGAAAACTCGCGCATCGGCTCCCGCCCGGCGCGGCGGACTGGCAAGAAGGGATTTTCTATCAGCGACCTGCGGGCGATTCCGTGGGTGTTTTCCTGGACCCAGGCGCGCTACTATCTGCCAGGCTGGTTCGGCGTGGGATCGGCGCTGGAAGCACTCAAAACCGAAGACCCGGCTGGCTTCGCGAATTTCAAACAAGCGCTGCCGAAATCCACCTTCCTCAGTTATGTTCTAACCAACGTGGAGACCAACCTCGCCTCGGCGAATCTGGAATTGATGCAAGCCTACGCCGGCCTCGTCGAAAACGAGACGGTCCGGGAAAAATTCAACACCCTCATCCGTGATGAATTTGAGCGAACCCGTTTTCTTCTCGCCGAACTCTTCGACGGCGAGATGAAAGACCGCCGCCCGCGGATGGCGAAGACGTTGGAAATCCGCGAGGCACCGCTGCGCGTTCTCCACCAGCAGCAAATCACCCTGCTCCGCGAGTGGCGCGGCCACCTCGCCGCCGAGCGGACGACGGAAGCAGACTCGCTTTTGCCCAAACTCTTGCTCTCGATCAATGCCATCGCCTCCGGCCTGCGAACGACCGGTTGACCATCTACCTTCACCGGACCTTTGGCCTCCCCTGCCGTCGCCGCAAAGACTGGATTAGCTGATAGTGCGAAACCCAACAGGGCTTGGAGAATTTTGGTTTTGATCATGACGTTCTGCCAGGTGATCGCTGTCGCGGCGAAGTCAGAGTGTGTTACCCGCCGGAGCGTGTTTTTCCTTCTCTCTACTACCCGAGTGATACTGCCAGAAACATCGAGGGCGAAACCCCGCTTGTCAGGATCGAGACCGCAGGCAGGCGAGCCGTCCAGTTATATGCCGCGGAACTCGGTGGCGAGCTTCTTCGCGGTGGCGATGGTGTTGCGGTGGAGTTTCGCGGTGAACTCGGGCTGGCGGTTGTAACCGCCGCCGTAGAGCACGGCCACCGGGATGCGGTTCTTGATGAACGCGCCTAGCAGGACTTCGTCGCGCCGCTGAATGTCTTTGAGTGAAAGGTGCATTTGCCCGAAGCGGTCGTTGCGGTGGTTGTCCGCGCCGGAAATCCAAATCACCAGATCCGGCGCAAAGGCGTCCAGCGCGCCGGCGAGACTGACGAAAAGCTGCTTCAAATACATCTCGCCCTCGACGTAGCGGACGGTCTCGATGTCGAGCGAACCGGTGACTTTTGTCGTCGGATAGTTCCGGCCGACGTGGATCGAGTAGGTGAAAACGCGTGGGTCGTCGCCTAGCAGCGCGGCGGTGCCGTTGCCCTGGTGGGCGTCGGTGTCCACAACCATGATCTTGATGTTAGGCTGCTTGTCCTGCAAGTCGCGGATGGCGATGGCAACATCGTTGAAAACACAATAGCCCTCGCCGTGCCCGCGGAAGGCGTGGTGGGTACCGCCTGCGAGACAGACGCCGACGCCCTCGGCCAGCGCGGCGTGGCAGGCGAGCCGGGTGGCTTCGACCTCAATGACGCTGCGCTGATAGAGCTTGGGCGTGAGCGGCAGGCCGAGCAGGAGTTGTTCCTTGCGCCCGAGCAGGCCGGACTCGATTTTCCGAATGTAGTCCTTCTCGTGGACGCGCTGAAGCAGGTGGACGTCGGCAGCGCGGACCTCGATGATTTCCTCAGGGCGGAGGATGCCGCCGTCGAGCAGCATGTCCTTGGAAACGCGGAACTTTTCCATCGGGAATGGATGGCCGGTCGGCAGATCAAGTTCGAGTTCCTGTGAGTAAAAGCAGCGCATCCCGCAGCCAAGCAACAGCGGAACGCGGGGAATTCCAAGCGGGAAGTGAGTCGCGGAAAATTCGGATCGTGACTCGCCGCCTGCCGCCTCATAAATCCGCCGCGTGCCCGATACCGAATCCACCCACCACCGCTTCGGCGGCATCGCGAGGCTTTACGGCCAAGCGGCGCTGGACCGGTTCCATGCGTCGCGCGTGGCGGTGATCGGCGTCGGCGGCGTCGGGTCGTGGGCGGTGGAATCGCTGGCCCGCTCCGGCATCGGCCACCTGACACTCGTTGATTTGGATGAAATCTGCATCACCAACGTCAACCGCCAGCTCCACGCGATGGACGGGCAGATTGGCCGCCAAAAAACCCACGCCATGGCTGACCGCGCGCTCGCCATTCACCCCGGTTGCGACATCCAGATCGTGCCGAAGTTCTTCAATGAGAAATCCGCGACAGAAATCCTCGACGCCGGCTTTGACGCGGTCATCGACGCGATTGATTACGCCCGCCACAAGTCGCTGCTCATCGCCGAGTGCCACCAGCGCGGAATCTACGCCATCACTTGCGGCGGCGCGGGCGGGCGGCGCGATCCCACGCGCATCCGCGTGACGGATTTGGCCTACAGCGGCATGGATCCCCTGCTGCTCCAGCTTCGCCGCGGCCTGCGAAACGATTTCGGATTTCCCAAAAACACTCGCGGTCAGGAGCCGATTTTATTCGGCATCGACGCGGTCTATTCCGATGAGGCACCCTGGTATTCGGCGTGCGACGGCACGGTTTCCAAAGACAAGCCGGAGGAAATCTCGCAGCGACTGAATTGCGCGTCCGGCTTCGGCTCGGCCGCCCATCTCATCGCCAGCTTCGGGTTAATCGCGGCGGGACGGGTGCTGGATCAGATCGCCGCCCAGCCATGAAAAAAGCGACCCGCAGGCCGCTTGATTCGAAAAACAGTGATTGAAGGCGGCTTACAGACCCTTCTTCGAGAGCCGGGTGCCAGCGGTCGCGCCTTGGCGAGCCTTAAACTTCGGGTTCGATTTGCAAATGACGTACACCGTTCCTTTGCGTTTCACCACTTGGCAATCTGCGTGACGGCGTTTGGCGGAGGCGAGGGATGAGAGAACTTTCATGGCTTTAAATTGAAATAAAATGAATGGTGGCACGCGCCGCCGGGGGGCGCAAACTACCCACCCGCCTTGCCTTGTAAAGCCATTTTTCGCCCGCAATTCGCAATTTTATCGAAGTGACGCGGCGAGGGGCGCCAGTTGGTAAACTTTTCCTTACTTTACGCTTTTAGAACCCGAAATCGGGCATTAATCCACTGGCATGAAATTATTCATCGTGATCGCGGTCGCACTCGCTCTGAATTCCTGCAACACCTGCATCGGCATCGGTCGCGACACCGTGCAAGGTTACAACTGGACCAAGGGCAAAATCGAGGGCGCACAAAGTGACGACTCCGCCGGAGCGCCGGTCTACTAGACTGCCCGGCAGGAAAATTTCAGGTTTCGCAAGGGCGGCGACTCTGATTTTATCAGTTCGTGACCTTCGCCAGTAAAATCACCATCGCCCGGATCTGCCTGGTCCCGGTGTATGTCGCGCTGGCGTTTTATTACAGCCACACCGTGAAAACCGGCCAGCCCGACGAATCGCTGCGCTGGTGGGCGCTCGCAGTCTTCGTGCTCGCCGCCTCGTCGGACGGAATTGACGGCTGGGTCGCCCGGCGCTTCAACCAGTGCTCGAAGTTCGGTGCCTACATCGATCCCATCGCGGACAAGGCGCTGCTTCTCTCCGGGGTGATCACGCTGTCGCTCGTGGATTGGGGCGCGCCGGGCTGGCGGCTGCCGCTGTGGTTTGCCGCCATCGTTGTGCTGCGCGACTGCATCATCCTCGGCGGCATCAAGATTCTTTATGTGAACCACCGGGAGGTGAAAATCGTCCCGCACTGGACCGGCAAAATCACCACGGTCGCACAGATGTTCGCGATCAGCTGGGTGATGCTGCGGGTCACGGATATTTCGCCGGTCTATCCGTGCGCGGTCGCCACATTTTTCACGGTCTGGTCGAGCATCGCCTACATCCGCCAAGGCCAGCGGATTCTCCGCGCTTCTCCAACAGTCGGAGAATTCCCTCCCGGTCCGTGATTTCAGCGGCGGCCGCTGGGTGCGAGTCAGGTCGGCTGCTCGCCGCGGGCCATCACGACCTTGCCGGTGCGAACGGTCTCAATGATGTCAAACTGTGAGAACATCGTGATCGCGGCGTCGATTTTCAGGCTGTCGCCGTTGAGCATGACGATCATCGAGGTGGGGGTGAGATCGACGGTTTTCCCGGAGAAATGCTCGGCGATTTGCAAGGCTTGCGAGCGCTCGGTGGGCGAGCATTGGATCTTGATGAGAATCATTTCCTTGGTCACCGAGTCATCGAAGGTGTGCTCCGAGCAATGGATCACGTCGATGAGTTTGCCGACCTGCATAATGATCTGCGAGAGCCCCTGCGGATCGCCGGAAATGCCGATGGTCATGCGGGAGAAATTCACGTTCCGACCCTCGGAAACAACCAGCGAGTCGATGTTAAATCCGCGGCGCGAGAAGACCTGGCAGATCCGCATCAGGACGCCGGGCTCGTTGCTAACGAGAACCGATAGAGTGTGGCTCGGGCCGCGGGGAACCGCCGGAGCGGCCACCGGCGTGTCAGTGGTGACGATGGATTGTGGCATGGCTTTGAGATTTGGGATTTGAAATTTCAGGCTTGAGATTCCAGCGAAATCACGTGGAACCGATGGGTTTGGCCATTTTGGTTTTCGGCGCTTCGGTGATCATGTCCTCGAGGGCGGCACCGGCGGGGATCATCGGGAAGACGTTGTCGGTTTTCACACATTCCGCGTGGATCAGGATTGGCCCGTCATTATAGGCGAGGGCTTTTTCCAACTGTTTGGTGACGTCCGCCGGGCGCTTGATGTGCACGGACGGGATGCCATAGGCGGCGGCGAGTTTGCAGAAGTCAGGATTGCCGACGAGATCCACGCCGGAGGTGCGGTCGTCATAAAAGAGTTCCTGCCACTGGCGGACCATGCCGAGATAGTGATTGTTGAGGACGACGATTTTGATCGGTAACTTGTGAAGCGCGGCGGTGGCGAGTTCGAACAAGGTCATCTGGAATCCACCGTCGCCGGAGATGGAAATGACCATCTTGTCCGGGCAGGCAAGCTGCGCACCGATGGCCGCCGGGAAGCCGAAGCCCATGGTGCCCGCGCCACCGGAGGAGAGCCAGTGGTAGGATTCGTGATTCTTGTAAAACTGCGCCGCCCACATCTGGTGCTGGCCGACGTCGGTCGAAACGATGGCCTTGCCTTCGGTGAGCTGATAGAGCTCGTCGATCACTTGCTGCATCCGCAAGCCGCCTTGTTTCTTGTAAGTGAGAGGATACTTCTTCTTGTAGCCGTCGAGCTTGGCAATCCACTCGGTGGTTTCCAGTGGGCCGATCTTCTCGTTGATTTCGCTGAGCGCGGCCTTGGCGTCGCCGACGATTTCCACATGCGCACGGATCATCTTGCCCATTTCCGCGGGGTCGATGTCGATGTGGATGATGTTAGCGGTGGTGCAGAACTTCGAGGGCTGGCCGATGATCCGGTCGTCGAAGCGCGAGCCGATGTTGATCAGCAAGTCGCACTCGACCATCGCCTTGTTCGCATAGGCGGTGCCGTGCATCCCGAGCATGCCGAGCGAGAGCGGATGGTTTTCCGGGAACACGCCTTTGCCAAGCAGCGTCGAAGTGACGGGGCAATTGAGCGTTTCCGCGAGGTGCATAAGCTCCTTGTCCGCGCGGGCGATCATGCAGCCTTGGCCGACGAGAATCACCGGGCGCTTGGCCTTGGCGATGAGATCGGTTGCTTGCTTGATTGCCTGCGGACAAATCTGGAACGCCGTGGTCGGATCGTAGCCCGGAAGGTCGAAGGTCGGGTTCATCTCACCGGAAAACGGGCCTTGGGAAATGTCTTTCGGCACGTCGATGAGCACCGGACCGGGGCGGCCGGTGGTGGCGATGTGATAGGCCTCCCGGGCGATCCGCGGAAGAGCGTTGGTGTCCTTACAGAGATAATTGTGCTTCACCACCGGGATGGTGATTCCGAAAATGTCGGCTTCTTGGAACGCGTCCTTGCCGAGCATCCAGGTCACCGTCTGGCCGCAAATGACCAGCATCGGGACGGAATCCATCATTGCGGTCATCAATCCGGTGACGGTGTTTCCCGCGCCGGGGCCGGAAGTCACCAGCACGGCGGCCGGGCGACCAGTGGCGCGGGCGTAGCCGTCGGCCATGTGCACCGCTCCCTGCTCGTGACGGACAAGGATGAACTTCATCTTGGTTTTGACCGTCTCGAGTGCGTCGAAAATCGGAATGGCCGCTCCGCCGGAATAGCCGAAGATATATTCGATCCCAAGGTCGTCGAGGGTCTTGATAAGCGCTTGTGCGCCGTCCATTTGGTTTTTGCTCATGAAAATTGGGGTTAGCGGGCGAAACGTGCGTCAGCAGCCTTCTGAGATCAACCAGAAATTGCAAAAATCACGACAACTTCGCTAATCGCAGCGGAGACGCGCTGAGAAAATGATCATTTTCTGGTGAAACGATAAAAAAACCGAGTCGCCGTTCCGGGAAAACGCACCCCCACCCAATTTTAGCTTCCAACTGCGAATTTCGCGGATTGCGTCCGCCGCATTTCCCGACAAGGGTTGCATTGTCGCCCATGAAATCACTCGCCTCAACCGCATCCCGGCAGGACGCCCGCTTGTGGGCGATCGCGCTCGGCTTGTCGTTGCTAGTCAACGCGGTGATCCTGCTGGCGGCCGGTTTCATTTCCCTTAAATCCCAAGTGTTTCAAAGAACGCGTCCCGTTTCGCCAGTCGTGGCTCCCGAGATGACTGTGACAATTTTCCCGGAAATAGCCGTGGCCACCGCGAACGCTGTTGATGCTACGAACGCCGAGTCTGCGGCTCCGGCGGCATCCGGCAAGCCCTCGTTTGCGAGGACCGCTGAAGACCAGCTCGCGCCGGCTCCCGAAAAAGCCGCGTTCATCGGCGAACGTAACACTCTGGCAACAAGCGACCAGAGCGCGGACGCTACTGCGCCGCCGCTGCCTTCCCAAACGGGGGTCGCGCCGAGAGACCGCGAGGATTTCGAGACAACGGAGAGCAATTACCAGGACGGCAGTCTGACAAGCGATCAGATTCTAAAACCCCTGCCCCCGACGCCTTCGTCTCCCGTGGTCCCCACCCCCGCCGACCCCGCCGTTGCGGAAATTGCTCCTTCCGTCGAAAAAGCCGACGGTCCCCGCGAAACTCTGCTGGAAGGTCCCAATCCCGTCGATGTCGCGGTGCCGCAGGACACTGCGGAAAGCGACGCGATCAAGCCGACTCCGCCGAAATCCCCCAAGGATGGCAGACCCGAACCCGAAGCCACCGACTCGCTGAAACCCGCCGCCACCAACGACCGCGGCTTCCGCGGCTACCAGCGCAAGACCGCCATCGTCGGCTCGATTTCCCGCACCGGCCGCAGCGCCCTCGATGTGGCGGACTCGCCGCTCGGGCGCTATCAGGCACTCATCAGCCGCGCCGTCGAGCAGGAGTGGCAGCGCAACTGCGTCAGGCACCGCGATTTCATCACTCCGGGATTTCTCACGGTCCGCTTCTTCGTCGAAACCAACGGCCGGGTGCGGGCCGTCCAGTTTGTCGGCGACATGGAAACCGGCGAGGTCCAGAAAGGCTTCACCCTCAATTCCATTCGCGACGCCGACATCCCCCCGATGCCCGCCGCGGTCCGCAAAGACTTCGCCAAGGAACCGCTCGAACTCATTTTCAACTTCTACTTCTAACTCACCGCCATGCTCGAATCCTCCAGCCTCACCCTCGCCGCAGCCGATCTCACCGGCATCAACATCGTTTGGCAATTCCTCCATGATGGCGGGGTTTTCATGTTTCCGCTCGGCATCACCTCCATCGCAGGCGTGATGGCCATCCTGTATAAACTCCTCTCTCTATCCAACAACCGCGTGATCCCGAACGCGCTTGCGCGGGAAGTGGGCCAGTTCCCGCAACGCATCGTGACGGACCAAGTGGAGCCTATTCTCAAGGAATTTGAAAAAGGCTCCAGCACCCTCGCCCGCCTCGCCGCGATCGTCGTCAAACACCGCGGCAAGCCGCGCGCCGAAATCACCCACGCCGTGGAATCCGCCGCCCGCGAGGAAACTTTCCACCTGCACGCCGGCATCGCCGTGCTGGACACCATCATCACCATCGCGCCGCTGCTAGGTCTGCTCGGCACCGCCTCCGGCCTGGTTCGGATTTTCCAAGGCTTGGGCGACAACTCGGATCACCTCGCCATCGCCCGCGGCATTTCCGAGGCGCTCACCACCACCATTGTCGGCCTAGCCATCGCCGTTCCCTGCGTGATCGCCCACGGCTACTTTTCTCGCCGGATTGAAAGGCTAACGGCCCGCTTGGAATCCCTGCTGGCGGCCTTGGCGTTCGCTTGCGAAAAACCCAACCCGAACGCCTGATCCCTTATGCGTTTCCACCGCCCGAAAATCACCCGCAGCCAAGTGGCGGTCATCCCGATGATCGATATCCTCTTCGTCCTGCTCATCTTTTTCATTGTCTCCACCGCCTTCAAAAAGCCGCGGGACGTGCTGCGAATCGAGCTGCCGACCGTCCGCGAAATTCCCTCCGACACGGTGGCCGACACCCGCTCGACCATCGCCTTGGACGCTATTGGAAACGTCACCCTCGATTCCCTCGCCGTTCCGGAAGGCCTGTTGGAATCCTATCTCGCTGCCTATCAGAAGCAGAATCCCGGCCGCAAACTTGAACTCGAGGCGGATAAAAACATTCCCCTCGAACGCCTGCTGAGAGTCTGGGACGCCCTCACCAAAGCCGGCATCCCGATCAAGGAAGTCCCCGCCCGCATCAAAGTTTCGAAATAGCACCCGGCCCGCTCATCGGGACTGGCACGCCACCGAGAATGCGCGCTTGGTCGAAATCATAGGCCGTCAGCTCAAGCACGACCTGCTCGCCGGCGGCGAAGCCGGCTTTCGCCCGGGTCAGCGGCTTCGAGAGATGGGCTAAGATTTTTTTCCCGTTCGGCAAGGCCACTCGATAGAGAACGGGGTTGAGGTTTTCCAAAATCTCTCCGGCGGCGTGAATCGTGGCATCTGGCATGGCGACCGGGAGTCTCAACCAGAAACCTCCTTGCCGACAAGCCCCGGCCATGCCAAATTTCACGGCTCATTCCGAGAAACGACGATGACCTTGCTTGACGGAAAGCTCAGGAAGACCATCATCCCGCCCGAGCGCCTCACCACACTTTTTGACGTTTCCCACTCCCATCCCTTCTCTCTCCCACACCACCATGAACCTTCGTTTTCTCACCGGATTTGCCGCACTCGGCTGCGTTTTGTTCGCTTCCTGCACCCCCTTCAACGAGCAACAAAACAGGAGGCCAACTCAAAAGCCGGCGCAAAAAACCGTCACCGCCGCAGAACAACAAAAGATCCAGGAGCAACGGGATCTCATGAAGCAAAAGGAAGAGCTCGCGAAGAAAGAAACTCCCGCGAACACCACTCCCGAGACTCCGGCCGACACCGCCTCCCAAACCACTCCACCCACCCAAACACCCGCCCCGCCAGTTGAGGAAAAGCGCGCGGAATACAAGTTCGCCAACAAGGTTCCCGGCAAGGATGGCTTCGTCTTCAGCCCTTATAACAACAAAGTGGTCGATGTCCGCGACATCCCGAGCGGCACTCTCGTCCAGGATCCTACCTACACCGGCGCGGGCAAAGGCTACTTCCGCGTGCCTTGAGATTTTCCTGATTCCCGGTAAACCTGTTTAGGAAAACCGACCGGGTCCGGCGCACTGGACCCGGTCTTTTTGTTTTTGATGAAGACGGATTTTCAAAACATCACCATCCTCGGCGGCGGCCTGCTCGGCGGTTCACTCGCTCTTGCCCTGGGTGCGATGGAAAACCCGCCTGGAGTTAGACTTTGGGCCCGCAAGCACGAAACCGTCGAGGCGGCGCGCGACCTCGGCATCACCGGAGCCACCGGCGATCTTGGCGAAGCGGTTCGAGACGCCCATCTAATCGTTCTCGCCGTCCCGGTCGGCTCGATGGCCGCGCTTGTCACCGCCGCCTTGGACGCCGGCCTGCCTAACGACTGCGTTGTCACCGATGTCGGCAGCGTGAAGCGCGTGCCTCACCAGCAGATCGGTCCCTTGCTCGTCGGTCGGGAAATCCAATTCATCGGCAGCCACCCGATGGCCGGCTCCGAGCGCAACGGACTCTCCGCCGTCACCGCGAATCTATTTCACAACGCCGCCTGTCTGCTCACCAACGACGACAGCGCTCCCTCCGAACTCACCGCCGCCTTGGAGCGTTTCTGGCAGACCATCGGCTGCCGCACCTCCTGGATGAGCGCCGCAGTTCACGACGAGCTCGTCGCCCGCATCAGCCACCTCCCGCACCTCATCGCCGCCAGCGCCGCCCGGGTTTGTTTGAGGGAGCCGTCGGACGGCCGCTTCGGCGGCGGTGGCCTCCGCGACACCACCCGTGTCGCCGCCGGCAACCCCGCAATGTGGGCGGAAATCGTCACCGAAAACCGCGAGGCACTCATCGGCCCGCTTCAAGAAACCATCGCCGATCTCCGCGAAATTCTTGCCAGTCTCGAAAGCGGCGACCAAGAACAAGCCCGCCAGTGGCTCGTCACCGCCAAGCAGCGGCGCGACCCGTTGAACCCACCTTAATAGCCTTTTTTGCCACCCCACATGTCGGAATTTCGAGTCAAAGCCATTTCAAAACTGCACGCCGAGTTCAGCGTCCCCGGCGATAAAAGCATGTCCCACCGCGCCGCCATCCTTGGCGGACTTTCCAACGGCACCTGCACCATCCGCAACTTCCTCCCGAGTGAAGATTGCATCAACACGCTCAACGCCATGAGAGCACTCGGCGCGTCCTACGAGGTCCTCCACGAACTCGCAAGCTACGGCCCGATCAACCTGCGCCTCCACGGCCAGTCGATGAAACTCAGCGCGCCCGCCGCGCCCATCGACTGCGGCAACGCCGGCACCGGCATGCGACTCCTCGCAGGTCTTCTCGCCGGCCAAGCCTTTTCCACCGAACTCTTCGGCGACGCCTCGCTCTCCTCACGCCCGATGGGCCGGATCACCGTCCCGCTCGGCCAGATGGGCGCTAACATCGAGACCCGCGGCGAAAAACCCGGCTGCGCGCCCCTGCTCATCCACCCCGCCAAGTTGCACCCCGTCACCTACGACATGCCGGTCGCCAGCGCCCAAGTGAAAAGCGCCGTCCTTCTAGCAGGACTTTTTGCCGAGGGCGAAACCACCGTCATCCAGCCCGCCGAAACCCGCGACCACACCGAGCGAATGATGGCCTCCTTCGGCATCACCACCCGCCGCGCGGGCAACGCGATCTCGATCGACGGCGGACAAGTCCCCCAAGCCTGCGATTTCACCGTGCCCGGCGACATTTCCAGCGCCGCCTTCTGGCTTGTCGCCGCCGCCGCCATTCCCGGCTCGCGCCTGCTCATCAAAGACGTCGGCCTCAACCCGACCCGCACCGCGATTCTCAAAGTGCTCGGCCGCATGGGCGCGCACCTGTCAGAAATCGTCCACGACTCCGAAGGCGAGCCTATCGGCAACATCGAACTTCACGGCGCGGCCCTAACCGGCACCACGATTTTCATCGATGAAGTGCCGAATCTAATCGATGAAATTCCGGTCATCGCCGTCGCCGCCGCGCTGGCGCAGGGCCGCACGATCATCCGCAACGCCAAAGAACTCCGCGTCAAGGAATCCGACCGCATCTCCACCGTCGTCAACCACCTCCGCGCCATGGGAGCCGAGGTCGATGAGTTCGAAGACGGCATGGAAATCGAAGGCGGCAAGCCGCTGCACGCCGCCGTGATCGACAGCTTCGGCGACCACCGCATCGCCATGGCCTTCGCCATCGCCGGACTTTTCGCGGAAGGCGAAACCGTCATTAAAAACACCGAGTGCGTGAACACTTCCTATCCGGGATTTGCCCATCACCTCGACGCCATCCTCCACGAGCGCTCACAAGCCGCCGATTTCACCCTGCCCACCGTTTCCCGCGCATGACCGTCACTCCCCGTTTCGCCATCGCCATCGACGGACCCGCCGCCTCCGGCAAAAGCACGCTCGCCCGCAAGCTCGCAGAACGCCTCGGCCTCGTCATGGTCAACTCCGGCGCCATGTATCGCGCCATCACCTGGAAGGCGCTCCAGGAAAACATCGACCCGTCAGACACCGCTGCGGTCATCGCCCTGCTAGAGCGCATTCACATCCATTGCGGTGAAAAAGGCATGACCTCCACC
>JAYSYA010000077.1:0-5288 GCA_043716765.1 Akkermansiaceae bacterium | reverse complement strand
GGTTGATAGAGATGCTGGATCGGTTGAAACAGCTTCCCGCCATCCCCGCCACGGAGGTGGATGCTTCTCGCAACGGCGCGGCCCACGTGCTGGCCTGGATGCTCGCCGGACTCAAGAATTGGGATCAGGGAATGCCCAGCGAGGCGGTGAATTGGTTTGCCGCGGTTTCGTCCGCGAAGATTCCGGAGGCGGACGAGTGGCTCGCCACCTATCAAAGTCTAGCGAACGATTATCTTGCAGATCACCGGGCGTTCTCCAGTCCGGTGTTTGAGAAATTTCCCGATGACGTGGCCGGATGCACCGCAGCCGTTGCCGAGTTGGAGCAAATTCTGGGAACCTTGAAAACCCGCGGCCGCGCCCGCTACAACCTGCGCGCCTGGCAGCTCGACCTAACGAAGCATTCCAAGCTGCTAGCCGCCCCGAAGGTCATCCCGTCCGCCGCGTCCACCGCGCCCGCTCTCGCCGCTGTCATGGCGAGGCTTGCTGAGTTCTCCAAGGACTTTCGTTTTCCGGACGCCTCCGCCTATCTGGTTTTTCTAGCCGCCGATCCGGAAGGGGCAACGCGGGCTTCCTTGCTTGCGGTGAGTGAGGCCTCCGCCGCGCTTTTTTTTGATCTCGCGGAGGATCTTCGCAAAGAAGCCGCCACCGGCGAGTTTCCCATGAAATCGGGGGCAATCGTCGGCAAAATCACCATCGATCCCGCCGGCGTGATTACCACGGTGGATGCGAGCAAGAAATCCGGTCCTGCCCAGTGGGCGGATTTCTCGCCGGACGCGATCATTGCCCTGCACCGGATTTTCGTGAAGAACTCGAAGAGCGAGTCCGAGCGGTTGCGCCGCCACGAGTGCGCGATTTCCTTCGACTGGCTCGCCGGAAATCGTGACCGCGCGCTGCTGGCCGCCTCGGTTCTGTCCCAGGAGAGTCCGGCCTTCGAACAGCGCTGGGAGAAAACCGTTAGCGGCCTGCCAAAGTAGGACTAACGACCGAAGAACGCGACCTCCGCCGCGGTCAACGAGCGGAACTTTCCCGGCGGCAACGAGTCGTCCAGCACCAGCGGCCCGATGCTCTCGCGGTGCAGGCTTAGCACCTGGTTGCCCACCGCATGGAACATTCGCTTCACCTGGTGGTAGCGGCCCTCGTGGATGGTTAGCAGCGCCTCGCGCCCGGCGATGATTTCCAACCGCGCGGGCCGCGTCGTCAGATCCTCGTAGGCGAAATAAATCCCCGCCGCAAAGGTCGCCGCCGTTTTCGGTGCAATTTCATCGCGCGTCGTCACGCGGTAAACTTTTGAAATCTCCTCCAGCGGCTCCGTCACCCGCTTCGACCAGCGCCCGTCGTTTGTCAGTAGTAGCAATCCGGTGCTCGCCCGGTCCAGCCGTCCTGCCAGATGCAGCTCGTCGCGCAGCGGGTGGTCCATCAGCGCCATCACCGTCGGGTGCTGGGGGTCGGTCGTCGCGCTCAGATAGCCGGCCGGCTTGTGCAACATCAGATAGACAGCGGCTTGCGCCTGCAGAATTTCACCATCCAGCTCGATCCTGCTGAAGCGGCAGATCCGCCGCAGTCCACTGGATTCCACCGCCCCGTCCACCGTCACCCGGCCGTCCGCCAACAGCCGCGCGATCTCCTTGCACGGGTGAGTCCCGCGGCGGGTGAGAAATCGGTCGAGGCGCATGCGTCGATCCTAAGGAAGGCCCACGTCCCGTCAACCCGGACGGCCAGTAGCGGAATGTGGCCCGGCTGTCTCAGCCGCGGCAGGAGCTCCGCTTCCGACTGGCCTTCTCTGGTATTCCGACTACCAGGGCAACAGGGATGAACATCGAAGTAAAGAGAGTGGCGTCTAACTTGTTAGGTTATCAGATCAGCTCTCTTTGCCGCAGCATTGCTTGAATTTCTTGCCGGAACCGCAGGGGCAGGGGGCGTTGCGGCCGGTGGTTTCGATGGAGAAGCTCGGTTTGCGTTTCGGGAGGTTGAGCTTGAGGGTGGTGCCTTCGGGTGAGGGCAGCGCTGCCGGATTGAGGTTTTCCGAGCTGCCGGAGACGGCCATGTTGTCGCGGGTGAGCGCGGCTTCGCCACCGTGGAGCTGTTGCGGCGCGCTGTGGAGTTGTTGGAGGAAGGCTTCGAGATTGGCGGCCGAGCGGAAGAGGTTTTGAAGGGCCTCTTGTTTGATCGAATCCATCAGAGTGACGAAGAGGTTGTAGGCCTCGTTCTTATATTCGATGAGCGGATCCTTCTGGCCTTGGGCGCGCAGGCCGACACCTTCGCGGAGGGCGTCCATGTTATAAAGATGTGCCTGCCATTGCTTGTCGATGGCGACGAGCACCATGCGGCGTTCTTCCTGGTCGAGCACTTCCAATGGTAGGTCGCCGACGCGGACTTGATAGGCTTCCTTGACCCTGTCCACCAGCATCGCGGAAATGGCTTCCTCGTTGTGCGCATTGAGGAAATCGTCGGCGGTGACGCTGACGGGAAGGGTGGCGTTGACCCAGTGCAGGAGTTCGTTGTAGTCGGGTTCCTTGTCGTCGCGCTCGGTTAGGTATTCGTGGACCTTGGCGGGGATGGTTTCGTCGATGATTTCGTTGACGAGGTCGCGCGGGACCTCGGTGGTTAGGACTTCGTTGCGGTAGCCGTAAACGACCTCGCGCTGCATGTTCATGACGTCGTCGAAATCGAGCACGCGCTTGCGGCCGGTGTAGTCGCGCTGTTCGACGCGCTTCTGGGCGGTCTCGACGGATTTGTTGAGCCACGAGTGTTCGAGGGCTTCGCCTTCTTTCATGCCGAAGCGCTCCATCATCTGGGTCATGCGGTCGGCGGCGGCGAAGTTGCGCATGAGGTCGTCTTCGAAGGAAATGAAGAACTGCGAGCGGCCGGGGTCGCCTTGGCGCGAGCAACGGCCGCGGAGCTGGCGGTCGATGCGGCGGGACTGGTGGCGCTCAGTGCCGATGACGAATAGGCCGCCGGCTTCGGGAACGCCGGCGGCAAGCTTGATGTCGGTGCCGCGGCCGGCCATGTTGGTGGAGACGGTAACCGCGCCGAGGTGGCCGGCGCGGGAGATAATTTCGGCTTCCTGTTGGTGGAATTTCGCGTTGAGCACCGAGTGCGGGATCTTCGCGCGCTTGAGCATGCGGGCGAGAGTTTCCGAAGACTCGACGGAGGCGGTGCCGACGAGCACCGGCTGGCCTTTGGCGTGGGCTTCCTCGATTTTGGCGATGACGGCGTTGAACTTCTCGCGGCGCGTTTTGAAGACCTGGTCGTTGTCGTCGATGCGGATGTTCGACGTGTTGGTCGGGATCGGCAGCACGTCGAGGCGATAGATATCGTGGAACTCGGCGGCCTCGGTCTCGGCGGTGCCGGTCATGCCCGCTAGTTTTTGATAGAGGCGGAAATAGTTCTGGATCGTGATGGTGGCGAAGGTCTGGGTTTCCTTTTCGATGGAGACGTCTTCCTTGGCCTCGACTGCCTGATGGAGTCCGTCAGACCAGCGGCGGCCGGGCATTTCGCGGCCGGTGTTTTCGTCCACGATGATGACCTTGTCGTCCTTGACGACATACTGGACGTCCTTTTCGAAAACGCAGTAGGCCTTGAGGAGCTGGGAGATGTTATGGATTTTTTCGGCCTGCTGATCCATGCGGACTTGGAGCGAGTCCTTGGCTTCGATCTTCTGCTCCTCGGTGAGCGAGCGGTCGGTGTCGATGTCCGCGTAGAGGGTGCCGAGGTCGGGCAGGGTGAAGGATTCCGGGTCGCCGGGTGAGAGGAACTCGCGGCCAATTTCCATCAGGTCGGAGTCGTGGCCTTTTTCGTCGATGGTGAAAAAGAGTTCTTCCTTGAGGGCGAAGAGTTCTTTTTTCTGGGCGTCCTGGTGGAAGGAGAGTTCGGATTTCTCCAACAGCTTGCGCATTTCCGGGTCTTCCATGAAACGCATGAGCTGGCGGTTGCGCGGCTGGCCGAGCTTGACTTTGAAGAGGTTGCGGCCGGCGCTGACGGGATCGCCGTTTTCGAGCAGTTGCTTGGCCTCGGCGGCGAGGTTGTTGCAAAGTTCGGTCTGCTTTTTCACGAGCTGCTCGACGAGTGGCTTGTATTTGTCGAACTGGTGGGACGACTGGGTGGAAGGACCGGAAATGATGAGTGGCGTGCGCGCTTCGTCGATGAGGATCGAGTCCACTTCGTCGATGATGGCGAGGTAATGGCCGCGCTGGACTTGTTCGTCCTTGGTGGAGGCCATGCCGTTGTCGCGGAGGTAGTCGAAGCCGAACTCGGCGTTGGTGCCGTAGGTGATGTCGCAGGCGTATTCGGCGCGGCGTTCCCACGGCGGCATCTGGTTCTGGATCGTGCCGACCGTTAGACCGAGGAAGCGGAACAGCGAACCCATCCACTCCGAGTCGCGTTTCGCGAGGTAGTCGTTGACGGTGACGACGTGGACGCCGGCACCTGTTAGCGCGTTCAGATAGACGGGCAGGGTGGCGACCAGGGTCTTGCCTTCCCCGGTCTGCATTTCCGCGATCATCCCGCGGTGGAGGGCGACGCCGCCGACGAGCTGGACGTCGAAATGGATCATCTCCCACGCAAGCGGGCGGTCGTTGACGGTGATCTCGGTGCCACAGAGACGGCGGGCACCGTTTTTCACGACGGCGTAGGCCTCGGGCAAAATCTTCTCAAGATACCTGGCACGGGACTTCCCGAACTCGCCTTCGATTTCATGGAAAGCGGATTTCGCGGCCTCGATTGAGGAGGCAGTGGCGAGGATGTTGGAAGGGAGCGACGGGAATTCCTCGCGAAGGACCGACAAACGGGCTTCCAGGGCGTCGGCGGTGACGCGAAGTTCGGACTCATCCATGCGCTCGACGAGCGGTTTTGCCGGTGCATCAAGAGCGTGATAACGGGCAAGATGACCCTTCCAGGTGGTCGTGAATTCGAGCAGCTTTTCAGCCGGCTCGCGCTGGAGTGCTTCTTCAATTTCGTTGATGCGGGCCACCGTCGGCCGGATGCGGCGCACTTCGCGCTGGTTCTTGCTGCCGACGATTTTTTGGAGAATCCACTTGATCATATAGGAAGGGGTAGGGCGGATTTCACCCGCCGGGGGAGAGGCAATACACTGGCATTTACGCAGGTGCAAGCGCTAGAAAGTGCTGGAAATGGAGCGTGGGAGGGAGCTTCAAATCGTCATCGCTTGGAATCCGCCATCGACGATCATTTCCATGCCGGTGATGAACGAGCCGGCCTTGGCGGAAGCTAGCAGCAGGGTCGCGCCGATGAGTTCGTCGGCATTGCCAAAGCGTGAGGCCGGGGTCTGG
>JAYSYA010000076.1:0-1805 GCA_043716765.1 Akkermansiaceae bacterium | reverse complement strand
TCAAGGTGGCGACGACCGGTAGCGTCCACACCAGGTTCGTCGCGAATGCCAGCGCCGGGATGGCCATGAAGCTGATCGCGCTGGCGCCCGTCGCAAACATGCTGATGCCCGCCGCCCACCATTTGATCTTACGGTTTCCAAGCGAGAATTCGGCACTGGATTCTTGTTTCGAAAAATAGAAGCCGATGCTGGCAAGGACGACGAAATAGCCGATGACCACCGCATAGTCGATGATTGCCAATTTCCTCAACATTCTTGGAAAAGTCACTTCGTGGCTACCTTCGCGGCCGCAGAGCCACACGCCCGGATCCTTTTTCAAGGCAAAGAAGTCCCCGGCGGGCATGCTCTTGTCGAAAGGGCACCATGCATCCGTAACCGTATGATAGAGCCAAGCCCGATCATCCTTCCGGGTGCCGGCATTTACTGGAGGCAAGCCCTGAACCATTTCATCCTGAATGCCACCCACCAGCATCACACTGGCCTGCCCCATGGCCACGGCGTTTGCCCGGGCGCTCGGATGTGGCAGGTCGCTGACCCGCTTCCATCCGATGTAACTGGTCGCTTCGATCGGTTGTGGCCGATAGACCCAGGATTCGTTAGAAACACGGAGGTCCGGCTCGATCCCCCCGAACACGCAGAGCATCCCATACTGTTCTGTCACTCCGAAAAACGCCCGTGGGGAATTCGGAAAAGCCTCTCCCTCCAGCCATTCGGCGGCCGGAACCCCATTGGCGAGATCTAGTTTCCAGAGCCTTTTCTCGAACACGACGGGATCCACCGAGGACAGACCGCCGAACACATAAAGCGTCGTCCCGATCATCGCCGCGCCCGCGCCTGCCAATGGCCGGGGCAAATCCGGGAGATTCTCGGACACTACCGTTCCCGAATCATCGGCGCTCAATACCGACATGGTTCCAACCGGCTTCCCACCCACCATGCCGCCTGCCACGATCAGGCGCCCCTCCCACTTCGCGGCAGCCGCCCAGACCGGAACGGTCACCGCCGATTCCTTCCACGGCACTGCGCCGCCCTTTTCCGAGGACGCCGGACTGGTCCAGATGGCAAGCGCGCCATCGGCACGAAGCGTCAGTGGCACGGCGGCGGCGAGCAGGTGTTTTCCTGCTTTTCCAATCAACCCGCCCTCCGTGGACGTCGGGAGCGCCGACACCACCGAGGATTTCAGCTCGATTTTCTGGGCGACTCCGGTGGCCGGCCCTGCCAAAGCGGCGGCCGGCGCCAGCGTGAGAATTATTTGACAGATCCGCGTCAATCGGCGGGATCCAGCCTTCCAGCCTTGGGATTCATCGGGTTTTTTCATGTAGCGGGTATCTCAGCCAGGTTCTGGGGATCGAAGTTTCATCAGTCGCGTCGAAAAAGAACAGGAATTTTCGAGCGGAAACTCACGATCTGTCTCCAGGCGCATTTCGGGTTGGCATGAGTTCTTAACAAGCTCCCAGCCCGCTCACTAGGGCCGATTTGCGTCACCCACGGTGGATTTTGCGTCAAGGCCAGCCGCAATGAACCGACCATCAGCCCAATGGCGATTTCCACGAAGCGATTCTAACGATCTCTTTCGACTGGAGCGGCATGCATGCGCCGTGCGTCATCGCGACCGGAAACGACGCCATGAACGAGCCGTCTGGCTGACCGCGAGCACCAAACCAGCGCCGTGCGCTACTGCCTGTGAATTCCACACCGCATTTGCCTTAGACCGTTTGCCAAAAGTCATTGCCGAAACGCGAAGCCCCAAGGAGCGGCGGACTCCGATCCGCCGAAGCCCATGGAATGGCGATGGGGAGAGGCAA
>JAYSYA010000075.1:0-1823 GCA_043716765.1 Akkermansiaceae bacterium | reverse complement strand
TTCCGCTCGGACTTAACGGTCTGTGGGAACGGGTAAAGCGCTACATACGCACGTGGCCCTTCAGCGCGTAAAGGGAAATCATCGTTCACTTAAGATTTCGAACCATCGAACTACTCTTTCAACCAAGCCCATTCATCAGCTCCTAAAGGGGAACCCATGAACCAAAAAGTAAGAAACTCCATCATTGCGTTGGGGGTGGGTGCGTTGACCGTGTCTGCCTCCGCAGTGCTTCCTGCCTCCGCTGCGAAAGCAAAAGCCAAAGCCAACGCCGCCTGCAAAATTGTCGGCGCCAAAGAAAAAAACCTGGTGTGCGTCGCCAAGGGCCGCAAGAAGGTCTGGCAGCTTGCTCCCGCAGCAACCGTCGCCCCGGCCACCATCGGCGGTTCCACGCCAGCACCGGCGTCGGGCCCGAAGGTCGTTCCCGGCTTCGATGGCAAAACCATTTCGCTGGCCCACCTCGGCAATGTTGCGTCCGGCCCGTTTGCGGTTGGCGGCAAGGCGCTCACCGCTGGCTTCCTGGCCTACATGAACGACCTTAATGAAAAGGGCGGCATCGCCGGTAAGTATCGCGTCAACACAATTTTCGCTGAGACCGAATACAACCCGGATGTGGCGTCGCAGAAGTATGCGGAGCTCAAAGACAAAACGGTGATGCTCAGCCAGATCTACGGCACCCCGCTCGTCGTCGCTCTCGCGGCAAAGCTGAAGCAGGACAACATGGTCGGCTCCCCGATCTCCCTCGACGCCCAGTGGGCCCGAGACGAAAGTTTTCTTCCGGTCGGTGGGGCCTACCAGTTCCAGGCCATCAACGTCCTCGACTGGGCTTATAACAACGGTGGAGGCAAGGGCAAGAAGTTCTGCGCCGCCGCCCATACCGGTCCCTACGGCGATACCGGTGTCGAGGGCTTCAACATTGCCACCAAGAAACTCGGCGTTGATGTCGGCCCGATTATTCGATTTGCCGGCACGGAAGCGAATATGGCTGCGGTGATTTCCCAGTTGAAGGAAGCCAACTGTGGCGTTGTGTTGCTGGCCGAGTCGTCGGCGCAAACAACCGGCCTTATCGTGAACGGAGCACAGAACGGGTACAACCCCACGTTCGTTGGAATCGCTCCGTCATTCGATAAGGGCCAGGTCAACAACAGCACCGAAGCGCTCTACAACAAGCAGTACTTCGTAGCCACCGACGCTGGCGAGTGGGGAGATTCCTCGATCCCCGGTATGGCTCCGATGATCGCCTCGGTCAAGAAGAACGCACCGCAGTACGCCGGCGACGTGAACGGTGCTTTCATCTGGGGATACGTTCAGGCAAAGTCGGTTGCTGCCGTCCTCGAAAAGGCCGCATCCCTGGGCGACTTCAGCCGCGACGGTATCAAGGCGGCGATGACCCAAACGGGTCGGTTGGCGCTAGATGGTTTGATGCCCGAATATGACTACGGCCAAGTCTCCAGCCGCACGCCCTCTTCGGCGTCCTACATCATGAAGGTCGACTCCGCTGTCCTCGGCCGTCTGACCTACGCCACCAGCAACAAGCCGTTTAGCTCGCCGCTCATCGCTGGTTACAAGAACTCGAACTGGAAGTAGTTTTCCCCGTCTTCACTTGGACGGCCCGCCTGGAAACAGGCGGGCCGTTTTGTTTGCCTGAAACTTGACCCACCGGTCGGGGACACGCCGGTAAGCTTCAGTCGATGTCCGACTGCGCCCAGGGTTATGTCGGCAATTCCGTCGCTGATCTGGGGCATCGGGCCAAGGCTGCGGCCCCGTCGCTCAGCCGAGCCTCGACGGAGCAGAAAAACAACGCACTCCTGGCCGCCGCCTCCGGT
>JAYSYA010000074.1:0-5363 GCA_043716765.1 Akkermansiaceae bacterium | reverse complement strand
AGGAGGATGCTACATTCCGGCAGGACTGCCGTGCAAGGCGGTTTCGCCTGGATCACACGGGCACCCGGATTTCGGAATGTGGGGAAATAATTCGACATTCAGCGCGCAACCCGCTGGAACCTCGGGGGTCAGACTACTGATCATGAAACTTCCCATCATTCCCACTGTCAGCCTGTCCATTCTGGCTGGCATCTCCCTCGTCACCCCGGCCTTTGCGGTGATCAACATCGACTATGTCCCAGTCGGCAATGCCGGGAACGCGACGGACAATTCCACCGGCTCGCTCTACGGCGCGGTGGCCTACGCCTATCAGATCGGGAAATACGAAGTCACCAACGCCCAATACACCGCCTTCCTCAATGCGGCGGACCCCGCCGGCGCGAATGCCAACGGCATCTACAACACCAGCATGGGCAGCGACATTCGCGGTGGCATCAACTACACCGCCGGTGCTGCCAGCGGTTCCAAATACACCATCCGCACCAGCATGGGCGACAAGCCGGTGAACCACGTGAGCTGGTATGACGCGGCCCGCTTCAGCAACTGGCTGGGCAATGGCCAAGGTGCTGGCAGCACCGAGACCGGAGCCTACACGCTCATAGGAAACACCGGCATCATCACCAAGAACGTCGGAGCCACAGTCTGGCTGCCGAGTGAGGATGAGTGGTATAAGGCGGCCTATTACGACCCGACACCCGGCGCGAGCGGGGACAACTACTGGGAGTTTCCGACCCAGAGCGACGCGGACCCGACGGTGGGAACAGCCAACGCCACCGGCGATATCTCCAATCCGGGCGCGAACGTCGCGAACTACTGGGGCGGAGCGGGCTGGAATGCCCAGACCGGCAACGTGACGACGGTAGGCAGCGCGGCGGCGAATAATTTCTACGGCACGCTCGACCAGGGAGGCAACGTGTGGGAATGGAACGACGGGGTGTTTTCCGACTCGGGGCGCGGGCTGCGCGGGGGCTCTTGGGCCAACCCCCTCGAGCACAACCTGCGCGCATCCGAACGCAGCGGCAACTCCGCCGCCGACGAGACCTACCACGTGGGGTTCCGAGTCGCCAGTGTCCCTGAACCCACGTCCCTTGTCCTGATGATGTTGGCCAGCGGAGTGATGTTCGCCCGCCGGAAACGCTGTCCTTTATCCCTTTGTCCTTTTTCTTCGGGGAGCCCACGCGCCCCCGCGTGGGGTTTTCAGCGCCCTCGCTGAAAACGGGCGTCGATCCAAAAGTGAGCGTCGCACAGGGCATGACGGGCCGCGAGGGCGCGCCCCGGCACACGCGAGGGCGCGTGTGCTCCCCCCGCCGCAGGCGGACGAATTTTTTCCTGAACCTTGAAGCCTCCCGGCCCCCGAAGCCACCGTCTTCCTGGTGAAATGGTTATGACTACGCCAAGTGGCTGCTGGAGCGGGTGGAGAATTTCTCGAAAAGCCAGCGCTTCGTCCTCGGCCAGCGTCTGGCAGAACAAGCGATGGACGTGCTGGATCTGCTGGTGGAAGCGTCCTACGCCCGCGCAATTCGAGTTCAGCGCCCGCGCACTCAACGAGTGCGGCCGGATGGCTTGCCATCTCCAGACACCGTAGTAACATCACCTCATGATTTTAAGCGCTGTCATTTTTTACCGAGGCTGAGGAAGGCGGCTACGTGGCCTTCAATCCCGAGACCGGAACCACGGCTCAGGGTGAGACCTTCGACGAAGCGGTCGTCAACCTGCGGGAAGCCACGGAATTGTATCTGGAGGTCTTCCCGATGGCATCGAAGGTACCTGCGGTTTTAACCTGTTTTGAAGTGTCCCATGGCCAAGTTGCCGGTCGTTAGCGGTAAAGCGTGCTGCAAGGCGCTTGCCCGGCTGGGATTCGAGGATGCCCGCCAGCGCGGCAGTCATCTGGTGATGCGGCGTGGCGAATCCGGCTGTGTGGTGCCGATGCATGGCGAGATCAAGACCGGCACTCTGGCCGCATCTTGAAGCAAGCGGGTGTCTCCGTTGAGGAGTTCATCACCGCACTGGAGCGATAGGGGATGGCCCGCACCTGCGAACGAGAATAATAACGTGGGGTCGCCAGGCCCCAGGCCCGCCCCAAGGAAACGCGGGACGTCAGTCAGGTCTGAATCGGCCAAATCCGCAGGGGGGGTAAAAAGCTCCTGTGGCCGTGCCGCCTCGGGGACCAGCCTTGTGTCCAGAGCGGGTTCCGCCATGCGCGGGAATCCGGTCGAATAAGCCAACGTGCCGGAGGCGGCTGGTAGCGCAAGGGAAGGCCGTCTCCGGGCATCCGCTCAAATCGAGCGGCTCAGCGCTGCCTGATGCAGCTTCTCCAGTTCCGCCGCCGGTATCGGTGTCGGATCGGGATATTCGAAGATTTCGCCTTCGAAATTTCGCAACGTGATGCGCCCGGCCGCCGCATCCACCACGTAGTTCGGGTTGATCGGGATTTTTCCGCCGCCGCCGGGGCCGTCGATCACAAACTGTGGAATTGCGTAGCCGGTGGTGTGACCGCGCAAGCCTTCGATAATTGCCACGCCTTCCGCGACGGGCGTCCGGAGGTGGGACGAGCCGTTGATGAGATCACACTGGTAAAGATAGTAGGGCTTCACGCGGCACATCAGCAGCTTTTGGACGAGCGCTTTTTGCACTTCCTCGCTGTCGTTCACGCCTCGCAGCATCACGCTTTGGTTGCCGAGCGGGATGCCTGCATCGGCGAGCCGTCCGAGCGCATCGCGGACTTCGGTAGTCAGCTCGCGGGGATGATTCGTGTGGATCGAAATGAACAGCGGGTGGTGCTTCTTTAACATCGCGCACAGCTCCGGCGTGATCCGCTGAGGCAGGAAAATCGGTATCCGCGAGCCGATGCGGAGAAACTGGATGTGTGGGATCGCGCGCAGGCGGGTGAGGATTTTATCCAGCCGGTCGTCCGAGAAGAGCAGGGGATCGCCGCCTGAAAGCAGGACATCGCGGACTTCGGTGTGCTTTTCGAGATATCGGAATGCGGCCTCCCACTGCGTTTCAAGATGTTGTTCACCCACGCCGGAGACGACCCGCGAGCGGGTGCAGTAGCGGCAGTAGGATGCACAACGGTCCGTGACCAGAAACAAAACCCGGTCCGGGTAGCGGTGCACCAGCCCCGGCACTGGCATGTGGGAATCCTCGCCACAGGGATCGGCCATTTCCTCCGGCGCGTTCCAGCCTTCCTCGATCCGCGGAATGACCTGTCTGCGGATCGGGCAATCCGGGTCATCACGGTCGATGAGATTGAAAAAGTGCGGCGTGATCGCCATCGCCAGCTTGGTGCCGGCGAGCAGGACGCCGGCACGTTCCTCGTCGGTGAGGTTGAGGCGCAGGTCGAGATCCGCGAGGGAATCCACCCGGTTGCGGAGTTGCCAGCGGTGGTCATCCCAGTTTTCCGTGGCATCGTCCGACCAATAGCCTGGGGCGTGGGAAATGAAAGCAGGATCGAGGTCGGTGGGGTGCATGAAGAGTGGGGAGGAATCAGGCGAGCGATTTGCGCGATTCGGCTGATTTCGTTGAGGGGGGATTTTGAACCACATCGGGAAATTCGCAACCCGGAATGTTCTGCTATTTGGCGGCGCAGCGGCGGATTAATTCGATTAGACGGCCGGTGGACGCGGCGACAGTCGGGGCGAAGGGCAGTTTTTCGTCGGCTTCCTCGGGGAGCACGAGCGGGCGGGTCGAAACGCGGACAGCGGGCAAGTTCATTTCAAACAGCGTGCTGGCCAAGTCCGTATGTTCTCCGAGGCAAACGACTTCCGCGCCGTAAATCGCGCCGAGGCCGGTGACGAGATGGAGCGGTGCGGCGGTGACATCGCGGGAGCTGAGCCACAGTGTTTCGCCGGCTCCCATGGACTCCACGCAGAGGACGGCTTTGGGCGATTTCGCCAAGGCGGCAAATTTCGATGCGGTCTCGATGACAGGTGATTCCAAATCGTTCGCGTGAGGCAGGAAGGCGAAATGAACGGGGCAATTCGGTTTGTCGCGAGCGAGCGCTTGGGCGGCGGCGAGGGTGGCGGCGAGGCCGCTGCCATTGGCCTCGGCACCGCGCGACCCGACGCGGCTGTCGTAGGAGGTGAGCACCCAGACGGCGGGAGCATCCCGGGTTTTTCCGGCGAGGGTGACTTGGATCATGGGCCATCTTCCCGGGCCGTTCGTGAGCCGGACGGAGTAACCGGTGTTGGACGGGCCGAGAAGGCCTTCGATCATTGAGGCGGCGCGGGAAAGGCTCGCGGCGGCGGTCTCCGAGGACGCGTGGCGCTCGCCGATGACTTCGACGATTTTTCGCAGATCGTCGGCTAGAAGGGGAGCGGAGACGGCTTGGACGAAGCGCTCCTGCTCGACGAGCGCCTGCTTTTTCTCCCGGTAAAAATAGTACCATAGCGCCCCGACACCGGATGCGACCAGCCACAGTGGCAGCAAAACGAGCAACAACATGACCCATGGCGAGCGGCGTTTGGGAGCGGCTTCCATGCTCAGACTTCTTTATTGGATTCACCGGCTGGGGATTCTTCCTCGCCGTCGGTTTCCACTTCGATTTCCTTTCTCAAACGCTGGGAAATCCACGGCCGGATCATGCCATAAAGCAGATAGATGCTGAACAGCACCACCGGCATCACGTAGCGGAACTGCACGGTGGTGTAGATGACCAGCACGGCGATGACGATCGCACTGAAGGTGCCGCGGGTCCGGAAGCCGACTTTTTTGAAACTCGGGTAGCGGATGTCGCTGATCATCAAAAGGGAAAGCCCCAGCATGGCACCTGCGAGAATGTATTTCCACAGCCCGAGTTCATGATCGTTTTTGTAAAGGTCGATCAACAGGAAGGTCAGCGAGGCGATGAATCCGGCGGCCATTGGGATCGGCAAGCCGCGGAAATCGGTAGAAGCGCCGGGTTTTTTCGGCAGGGCGGCGAGGCAGTTGAATCGCGCCAGCCGCATCGCGCCGCAAACGAGGTAGATGAGCGCAATCGCCCAGCCGATGTTACCCAGCGGGAATAGCACCGCGCGGGAAAGCAGCATCGCCGGAGCCATGCCGAAGGAAATGATGTCGGCGAGCGAGTCGAATTGCTGGCCGAAGGGAGATTCCTGGCCGCCAAGCCGCGCCAGCCGGCCGTCGAGAAGATCGAACAGGCAGGAGCCGAAAATCAGCAGGATCGCGTATTCATAATAGTGCTTGGAGATTTCGTAATACTCCTTGTCGGGCAGTTTGACCTCGCCGGATCTCCGCTGCACTTCGATCAGCCCGACGACGATCATCACCACCGCGAAAAATCCGCAGGCCAGATTCAGGGCCGTCATCAGGTTCGGCAAAAAGTAGATTTTCGGTTCGTCCGGATCGCGTTCCCTCGGCATGCC
>JAYSYA010000073.1:0-16339 GCA_043716765.1 Akkermansiaceae bacterium | reverse complement strand
CGGGTGACGCGCCGCGAGTGGCTTTCCCGCCGCCTGATCAAGATGCACTTCCTATTCTCCGTCTATGGGATCATCACGGTGGCATTGGTCGCGCTCTTCGGCGGGCTGCAGCAGGGGATCGGTCAGGAGGAATGGCAGCAGCCCTGGCAAGGTGCTGCGGCGCGCGCCTATCCCTACGCGGTGGCGACCACCATCGCCTGGTGCTTCATTCTGTTTTCTAACGTGTTCTTCTTCATTCATCTGACCCTGATGTGGCTGCGCCTCGGGCGCCGCAGTTCGCATCCGACTTTGCTGGTCTCCGCGCACGGTCACGGCCCCAGCCCGCATGGTGAAGAGGGCGATATCGATAATGCCGGTCCGGGCAGCATGCCCGCCCACTAATATGAAATTTCAAATTTCGGATTTCAAATTTCAAATCTTTTTCCAATGAGCCTCCGCACATTCATTCTCGGTTTATCCGCCAGCTTCGGCGTCGCTTGGCTGGCGGTCGTCGTCGTGCCATTCATCAAGATGCGCGATCTCGCACCCATCCAGCTTTCCGAAGCCACCGATGGAGGCACTGGTATTTTCTTTCCCAAGCGCACCGGCCGGGTTGCGGACGGCGCGCAAGTCTATGCGGAAAACGGCTGCTACCTTTGCCACACGCAGGTCGTGCGCCCGACTTATGCGGGCAACGATCTCTATCGGCCCGATTGGGGTGGCTTGAAGGCCGATCCGGTTCGCGGTGATACCCGGCGCGAAACCAACGCTTACGACTTCTTCGGCGAAAAGTTCGCACAGATCGGGGTCTCGCGGATGGGGCCGGATCTTTCCAATCTTGGCCGCCGCGTGGAAGCGGAGTATGCGGCCGGTGGCGATCCCGAGCAGTGGCTTTTCGCCCACCTCTACAATCCGCGGCAAGACCCTCAGCGGTGGAAATCCACTTGCCCGCCCCACAAATTTTTGTTCGACAAGCGCAAGGTGACCGGGAATCCGTCTGATACGCTAGCCTTCGGCAAACACGGCGACACCGAACGGGTCCCCAGCTCTGAGGCGAAGGCTCTGGTCTCTTATCTGCTCTCGCTCAAGAAGGACCAAGCCGTCCCGGCGGCGCTGAATTTTGCGCCAGCGAAAGCCAAAACCGCCCCTTGAATTCATTTACTTAATCCCTAATTTCAAACATGTCTCTGCCTAACCAAACACCAGACCTCGAGGACTCGATCAATGTGACCGAGGCCCACGGGCGAGTGGTCCGCGAAGCCGCCGCGTGCGCCCGCGAGAAGCGGATCGTTGACAATGGCATCGAGCCGATTTCGTTGTGGGCCTTCGTCGCTTGCGGTGTCGTCTTGCTGATCGCCGGTGGCATTCTCGGCAGTGGCGGACGTTTGTTTTCCTATGGCAAGGTTTTCCGCGAGGGCTACGTCCGCACTCCCGCTCCCGGTGCCGGTGACACCGGTCCGGTGCCGAAGGAGGCGCTCGCCGCTTACATGTCGAAGGGTTCAAAAATCTACTCCGCCAAGTGTAATGGTTGCCACGGTTCAGATGCGAAAGGCAACGGTTCGACATTCCCGTCGCTGGTCGGTTCGACTTGGGTGACCGGTGAGACGCAGCGACTTGCGATGATTATCCTCAATGGTCTCGAAGGACCTCTCAGCGACGGCAAGACCTATGGTATGATGCCTCCTCAGGGAATCGGCATGGCAGCCGAAGATCTCGCGGGAATTATGACTTACGTCCGCAACAATTTCGGCAATACCACAGGCGATGTAGTCACCATCGACATGGCAAAGTCCGCCCTTGAAATTTCCGCCGCCCGCAAGAACGTGGGCAAGTCGGCGACCGCCGCAGAACTCACCGCCGATCACGTCAAGGCGCTGCTTGGCGACGTTCTCGATCCGAAGGCGCTGCTGGATCCAATTAGCTTGGCCCCTGCGAAGGCTCCTTGACCCGGTTCTTCCGACGCGATTTACAAACCACTTTTTCAGACTCCACACACGCCGCAAGACGGAATTATGAGCTCTCACGCTACCTCACACGCCAAGCACGACGCCCACCATGAAGATCATCACCATGATCCGGGATTTATCCGGAAATGGATCTTTTCGACCGATCACAAGATGATTGGTCTCCAATATGGAATCACTGCCCTGTGCTTCCTGGCTTTCGGATTCTATCTAATGATGGTGATGCGTTGGAGCATCGCCTATCCGCACCAACCGCTCCCGGAGTGGATGAGCTGGGTTTTCACCGATGGTTGGAAAGCCCGTTGGTTACAGGACGGCAAGGTGATTGGGGAAACCTATAACATGTTCGGCGCTATGCACGGGACGATCATGGTGTTCCTCGGCATTGTGCCGCTGGGCTTCGGGGCTTTCGGTAATTATGTCACGCCGCTTCAGATCGGTGCGCCGGACATGGCGTTCCCGCGTTTGAACATGGCCAGCTACTGGATCTATCTGGTGGGTGGCCTGATCATGTGCGCCTCATTCTTCATGGAGTCCGGTTCCGCCAAGTCCGGCTGGACGAATTACTCGCCGCTCGCGGGTTTCGCGGACGGCCAGATCGTCAATCAGTGGCTGGCCGGCCAAACCCAATGGCTAATCGGTTTGGTCTGCCTCATCACTTCGTCGCTTCTCGGTTCGGTCAATTTCATCACTACCATCATCAACCTGCGGGTGCGCGGCATGACTTGGATGCGAATGCCGTTCTTTGTCTGGGCCATGCTGGTGACTGGTTTCCTGCTGCTGCTTGCCTTCCCGCCGCTTGAGGCTGCCGGGATCATGCAGCTGATGGACCGCGTCACGCATTCGTCGTTCTTCATGCCTTCCGGGCTCTTCACCAAGAGTGAAGGGCTTGCCGATCTTTCCGGTGGTGGCTCGCCGCTGCTGTTCCAGCACTTGTTCTGGTTCCTCGGTCACCCGGAAGTTTATGTGCTTCTGCTCCCGGCCCTCGCTTGTGTCAGTGAAATCATTCCCGCCAACACCCGCAAGCCGCTGTGGGGCTACAAGTCGATGGTCTATTCGGTGCTGGTGCTCGGTTTCCTCTCCTTCGTCGTATGGGCTCACCACATGTATATGACCGGGATGGGCGCTGCGGTTTCCACCTTCTTCCAAACGACGACGGTTCTAATCTCGGTTCCTTCCGTAGTCATCATCACCGCGATGCTGATCTCGCTTTGGGGCGGTTCGATCCGTTTCACGCCACCGATGATGTGGGCCTGTGCGTTTATCCCGATGTTCGGGATCGGCGGTCTCACCGGTCTGCCGCTTGCCTTTAACCTAGCCGACTTGCACCTCCACGATACCTACTACGTGATCGGTCACTTCCACTATGTCGTGGCACCGGGAATTCTGTTCGGCTTCTTCGCCGGGATTCTCCACTGGTATCCGAAAGTCACCGGGCGCTTCATGAGCAAAACGCTCAACCACCTGCACTTCTGGCCCAGCTTGATTTGTATGAACCTCATCTTCTTCCCGATGCTCGTGCAAGGGATGGCCGGCTTCCACCGCCGTTGGTATAATGGCGGTGACGCCTATCTCTCGAAAGCTGCCGACAGCGTCAACGTCTTCGGCAACACGGTCGTTGAGTATATTGATATGAACATCCTCATGTCGATGGGTGCCTGGACCATGGCCTTGTTCCAGATTCCCTTCATGATCAATCTTCTGTTCTCGTGGAAGTATGGCAAGAAGGTTGAAAGCGACAATCCGTGGGATGCGACCACGCTGGAGTGGGCGACACCGACCCCTCCGGGCCATGGCAATTTCCTCAAGGATCCCGTGACCTATCGCGGTCCCTATGAATACAGCCGCCCGGGCGGAGATTCGGATTTTCTTCCCCAGTGGATCGAGCCGAAGCACCTCGACTCCTCGGACAAGTCTGCGGAGAAGCACTAAGCTCCAAGTCCTCAATTTCAACCAAGTCTCCGCGGTTTACCACCTCACCAGCCTTCCCTTTTCCCAATGGAAATTCCTTACGTCGTCACTCCCCGAAAGGACACCGGCCTCTTCAACTCGAAGATCGCGATCTGGTTGTTCCTTGCTTCCGAAGTCATGCTTTTCGGCGGCTTCTTCTCGGCCTACGTGTTCCTCCGCCTCGGCGCGGACTATCCATGGCCTGAGCGGACGCTTCCCGTGCTGCCCGGCCTGATTAACACCTTCGTGCTCATCGGTTCCTCGGTGACGGTGGTGTTCGCGTGGGCTTCCTTAAAATTGCGGAACTGGAGAAATTTCCAGATCTTCATGGGAATCACGGTGTTCTGCGCGCTGATCTTCATGGTGCTCAAGGGCATTGAGTATAACGTCAAATTTCATCACCAAGCTCTCCGTCTTAAAGACTACACGGTGATCGAAGGTCACCTCGGTTATGAGAAGGAACTCGATCACCATGGCAACAAGGTTGAGGAAAACCTGATTTTTGTCGAAACCTCTAAGCTCACGTTCAGCACCCGTCGGTTTGAGAAGTCGTGGGTAGAGGAAATCCTCACTCAGGCCGGGCATCACCAAGCGAGAGTCGTGCTGGCGGCTGATATCACCGCAGTCACGAAAGAAGGCCAGCCCGCCGAAGTCATCGCCAAGGCCGGCGAGCCTCTATCCGCAGGGCTGCTCCGCCGGGTCGAGAAGTCCCGCCTGGCTGCCAGCGACCATAACTCCGGTCACCGCACCGCCGCCCTTCGCGAGGAGTGGGTCAAAGTCCACGCCGCCAATCCCGGAAAGAAGGACTGGCAGATTGCTTCGGGCGTCAACATCGACATGGTGGCGCTCGCTCCCAAGTTGCTCACGGAAATTTCCACTGTCACCTTCAATGTCGAGCCGCCGACAAAGCTGGATTTCCACCCGCGCAACATCAAGGAGGCCGACAGCCAATCCCGGCTTCGCGATGATACCGTGGTTGACGGCAAGCTACTCGACAGCCCGATGGTATTCCATAATGTCGATGCAATCGACTTCCAGCATCTCGTGATGAAGGCCAAGGAGAAGGGGATCGATCCTGACGTGGCGATCGAAAATTCCTGGCTCATCAAGAACAGCCCGTTTGCCAAGGAAGCTTGGGAATGGCATCAAGGCGAGGTGGCCAAGTTGAAAGCCGATCTCGGCAAGAAGGGGCTCGAACCGACTCACAAGGAACTTTATCGCATCGGTTGGAAAGACTTCGCCAAGAAAGCGGAGGACGGTGGTCGGCCGAAGCTTTCATTCATGGATGCGACCAAGGAAGAGTTCATGGGACCCAATTACGATGCCCGCGGAAACGAGACATTCCCCGGCTTCTCGGTGCCCCGAGAACAAGTGGGCTTTGCCGCGAAATTCAGTCCGGCATGGAATACCTACTACGCCATCTATTTCACCATTACCGGTCTCCACGGCCTGCACGTTATTGGTGGCGCGCTCGTGCTCGCTTACTACTTGTTCTTCGGTCGGAAGATGTATCTCGAAAATCCCGAGTGGCTTGCCAACCGGGTCGAGATCGGCGGCCTGTTCTGGCACTTTGTCGACCTTGTCTGGATCTTCGTTTTCCCGATCCTGTATTTGATGTAAGTTCGAAAATATAAAATCCCAAATTCCCAACCCAATGGCTGACACTCCAGAAGCGATTCAAAAATCCGTCCGCACCTACTTGTTTGTTGGTGGTATACTATTTCTAGGAACGATCATCACGGTGCTGATCGCGACCGTTCCAGCCTTGGATGTAGGCCGCCATGGGTTTGATGCCATGGACTGTATCCTCGGCCTTATCATCGCGACAATTAAGGCATCTCTAGTTGCATTTATCTTTATGCACCTCAATCATGAGAAGAAGGCGGTTTATTGGCTCTTCGCCTCCGGGCTTTGCATGGTTTGCAGCCTTGGAGGTCTCACCCACCTCGCGCTGGGGGATATGATTTTCGACACGTTCTTTTACTCCGGTCACTAAAACTCCAGCCCCCAATTCAGCTCCATGTCCCTCAAAGGATTTCACATCGTCTTCGTGACAGTCAGCACCTTGCTCTGCGTGTTTCTGGCCGCGTGGTCCTTTTTGCTCGCGCCCGAGCGTTCGGGGATGACCATGGCGCTTGGAATCGTGGGAGTGCTTGGCGCTTTGTTGATGCCTGTGTATGGGGTCTGCTTCTATCGAAAAATTACCCGCATCCGCCTCTGAGATCACTCTACCGATCAGAACTTTATGAATCCTATTTTCCACTTACTCGCTTGCTCCAGTTGCCGTGTCACCATGGTTGCCGGGGGTGGAGATGCGGCCGGTTGGTCGATCTTCTTTCTCCTTATCGTAATTTTGGCGATGTTGGGCGGCATCGGTTTTTTCATGATCCGCATCGCCCGGCGGCAGAGGGAGCACTTCGACCCCACCCTCTCTGACGACTATGTCAGTCCGTCTTCACCGCAGTAAGTCCTTCGTTTAAGATATAAAATTTCACCTATATGAGTCCTTCCAAGTTGCTAGGCATCCCCGAAAACTTCTCCGCCCACGGCGGCCAGGTCGATCACATGATGGACGTCGTGCACTGGTTCATGATCGCCTTGTTTGTGGGGTGGACGCTGTTCTTCTTCTACTGCATCTTCCGATTCTGGCACAAGAACAACCCTAAGGCGTCTTATGAAGGTGTTAGGAGCCATCTTTCCAGTCACTTGGAAGTCGGAGTTATCATCGTGGAAGCCGTGCTGCTCCTTGGCTTCGCGTTCCCGCTGTGGGCCGAGCGCGTGGATAGTTGGAAGGATGTCCAAAACCTTAATCCGGTGCGGGCCCGTGTCGTCGGCTGGCAGTTCGGCTGGACCTATCACTACGCCGGTGCCGACAACAAGTTTGGCCGTTTTGATCCGGATCTCATCTCGGGTTCCAATGATCTCGGCATTGATTACACCGATCCCAACGCTCTGGACGATTTCACCAGCCCGATTCTCAAGCTCCCGGTCAACCAGCCCGCCGTGCTCAACATCGGCACCAAGGACGTGATTCACAACTACTCCATCATCCCGATGCGCATCCAGCAGGACGCGATTCCTGGACGGGAAATCCCGATGTGGTTCACGCCGATCAAGACTCTCGAAACCTTCGTCGTCTGCGGCCAGCTCTGCGGAGAGGGACATGCCAACATGGTCGGCTCCATGGAAGTGCTGCCCAAGGCTCAATACGACACTTGGTATAAGAGTCAGACCGAAGCCGCGTTGAAGGCAAACAGCCCGAAGCCGGTTGCTCCGGCCACTGCGGCGAACTAACGATTCCTCGTGGCTGACATCACCGAAATCGACCGCGAGGATTTCCGCAACGTCCTCCTCGAAATCGGCAAAACGCGGATTCCTTTCGGTAAATTCGGAATCAAAGCCTATCCGCCGGCAGGGGTTCCGATCATGGATCTCCCCATGGAATATCTCTGCTGGTTTCAAGAACGCGGTTTTCCCAAAGGCCGCCTCGGCGAGCTGATGGCGCAGGTCTGCGAGATCAAATCCGTCGGCATGGATTCCGTTTTCGATCCCATCCGCCAGCTGAACGGCGGCCGCTTTCCGCTCCAGCCGACACGCCGCAAATCGTTTGATTTCGAGTGAGAAAATTTCAGACGCTGATATCGACAGTCAGATCATTGCCGAGGCTTTCGATAGCGATGGTGAGCGCGGTGGTTTCGGTGTCTTCAGCAATAGAAATGATGCCGTGGGCGCGGAACATTGGCTGCCCGCTCATCGGCGCGCTTTCGAGACCGGTGGTGAGTTCCTCAATGTTGCCGCCCGCGCTGGCGACGGCTGCGGATAGTTCGCGGACAATGCCCGGCCGGTCGTTGCCGACCACTTCCACCGTAAGAGTCCGGCGGGGCAGGGGGTCCTGCGCCTGCTGACGAACCGCGAGGATCGTGAGACCGGAGTTGCCCGGTGTTTGGAGTTCGCTGATGAGCGCGTCTGCGGTTTCTGATGGGCATTCGATGCGGACAATACCGGCAAATTGTCCGGCGAGCCGGGCCATTCGGCTTTCAAGCCAGTTGCCGCCATGGCTTGCCACGGTGTCTGCGAGCGAACTGACCAGTCCGGGGCGGTCATTGCCGAGCACCGTCATCACGAGGTAGGAGTTCATCAAGTGGAGGGAAGCAGAGCGGTCCAGGAATGCCAACGGTTTTCCGTCAACCCCGCGCTTTCGAACGCCGGGAATTTATTCCCTCCGGTCTTGTAGGATGAGGAAAAGCCCATCAGGCTCCGTCCAACTCGAATGATTACCCCCATGGCTAACGAGCACCCCTTCCAGCTTCTTTTCGAAACTCTCGGTCGCGTTCCAGCCGCCCACGCGGAGTCGGTCAACCGACGGGCTTATGGAGTTCTTTCTAACATTCTCTCGGTGCCGCTTGAAAAACCGGGCCGCTGCATCCTGCTGCGCGCGCCTCGCGCCGGTCATGGGAAAACCCATTTATTGTCCCGCATCCAGCACCAGCTCGGCGCTTCCCATGAATTCATCCCGCTGCACGCGGCGTTTGGCAGCCGGATCGACGCGGCTTCGGTCATTGACGACACGTTGCGGCGGCTCGTCCGCCAACTGCCGGCGGCCGGCGGGCTTTGCGTGCTCGATCTGGTGACCCGCCGCTTGTTTGCAGCGGGCCTGCAACCGCTAGTCGGCTCCGGCGAAGTGCCGTGTCAGGATCGCGAAGGCGCGCTCGCCGCACTGCGCACCCGGCCAGTGGAAACCTTCGATTTCCATCATCCCAACGCGGTTACCGCACACTGGGCGCGGGAAAATTTCGAGGTCCTCGGCCAACGGCTCAGTCTCGAACTCGCCCAACGCTGCGATTTGCCAGTGCGTGAAATCGCCTTCTGGGTGGACGCGCTGTTCCGCTTCGCTTCCGCGCCGCTGGAAAATCCCGACCGCGTTAGAATTCTAGCGGAAAGCGTCCATCGCGGGTGCGATTTCGCGATCGAGCGCCTGGAAGCCTTGCTTGGTTTGCTCACCCTGCAAATCCGCGTCGTGCTCGTCGCCGACGACTTGGAAGGGTTTTCCGCAGACGAATCCGCGGCTCTCAGACTGGCCGCCTTCCTTGGCTCGCTTCGCCAGTCGGTGGACCGGCTCGATGTCATTCTTTCGCTCAATCAGGATATCTGGGAAAGCGCCTTCGTGCCCCGCCTCAGCGGTGGATTGGCCGACCGTCTATCAGAAGTGGTCGTGGAGCTCGAACCACTCACCGAACGGGAAATGGAGGCACTTCTCGATTCCCGCGTCCCCGGACTCGGGCGTCGCGTTCTCGACCACATCAACATTCCCCAAGCGGGCACGCACGCCCGCGGTCTCATCCGTGCGGCGGGCATGGCGTGGCTCAAGGCGACGGCCATGGATGGCGTGCCACCGGTCGCGGCCCCCGGCGTTGAGGTTCCGGCGGCGCAGAAAGAGCTCGATTCATGGCCCTCACCCGCATTTGCGCCGGCCTCACCTGTAGCAATTTCTTCCGAGCCTCTGGCCTATCAAACTCCGGTTGACTCGCCATTTCTAACTGGGCCTGCGGCTCACGAACCCGCTCCCCAGCCACCCGTTATTTCCCAGCCGCCGGTGGACGCTCCGTTCCAAACGCCCCGTCCGGCGTTTGTCCCGCAGCCGACCGCAGCGGCACCATCTGTGACGGAACCCGCCCCGGGCCCGGCCCCTTCGCCGCTGGTCGAGCCCGCAGGGGCAACCCCGCCTGCGGCGCCTGCCGACACTGACCGGGTGGACGATCTGCTCCGCCAATTCCGCGAGCGCTATGGTCGCGGAGCCTTGTGAAGATTTTCACAAACCCCTTGCGAATCCGGCCGTTTTGGGTGCTTATTTCGTCGGCAAATTCGGCATGAGCAACACTACCCAAGAAATCGAGGCACCCGACACCATCGCCCGCGCCGCCCGTGCCGCGGACCACTATCATGCGGAAACGGATGATCTTGTCGGCGAGCGAATGGTACTGAACATGGGGCCGTCCCACCCGGCGACTCACGGCGTGTTGCGCCTCATTCTCGAACTGAACGGCGAGATCATTCATTCCGCTGATCCAGACGTCGGTTTCCTCCATCGTGGCGACGAGAAGATTGCGGAAAACATGCATTACAATCAGTTCGTGCCTTACACGGACCGCTTGGATTATCTCGCCCCGCTGGCTAACAATGTCGCCTACGCCTGCGCTGTCGAAAAACTGATGGGCTGGACGCTGCCACCGCGCGGCCAGGCGTTGCGCGTGCTTTGCTGCGAGCTTGCCCGGATTTCCTCCCACATGCTCGGAGTCGGCGTCTGCGCGATGGACGTCGGCGCGATGACCGTGTTCCTCTACACCTTCACTGAGCGCGAGAAAGTTTATAACTTGTGCGAGCAGCTCACCGGCGCCCGCTTCACCACCTCTTACACCCGCGTCGGCGGCCAGCTCCGCGACATGCCGCCGGGCTTTGAGGAATCCGTGCGCAAGTTCCTCGACGAGTGCACCGTCACCATCGGCGAGATCGCCAAGTTGTTGGATAAAAACAAAATTTTCCTCGACCGCATGGTCGACGTCGGCGTGATCAGCCGTGAGTCCGCCATCGCTTGGGGCATGACCGGTCCGAACCTCCGTGCCTCCGGCGTCCCTCGCGACCTCCGCAAGGACAGCCCTTACCTCGGTTACGAGAATTACGAATTCGACGTGCCGATCGCCGAGGAAGGCGACTGCTACGCCCGCTATCAGATTCGGATGGAGGAAATGCGCCAGTCCATCCGCATCTGCCGCCAAGTTCTTGACACCATGCCGGACGGGCCGGTCAATCTAGCGGATTCCAAAAGCATGCTGCCCGCCAAGGAGCGCGTGATGATGTCGATGGAGGAGCTCATCCATCATTTCATCGTCTCCACCCAAGGCATCAACGCCCCCGCCGGCGAAGTTTACTTCGCCGCGGAGAATCCCAAGGGCGAGCTCGGATTCTTCATCCATTCCAAGGGCGGCGGCGTGCCGTACCGCTTGAAAATCCGCAGCCCCTCGTTCTGCAATCTCTCCATCACCTCCAAGCTCCTGCCCGGCCACATGGTTTCCGACATCCCGGCCATCCTCGGCTCTCTCGACTTCGTGATGGGCGAGTGCGACCGCTAACTGAATCACTCCTTTCATGAAAACCGCATTTCAAATCCTGGTGGGTTGTCTCCTTGCTGTTTCCGCAAACGCCGAGTTCCGCGTCTGGACCCGCAACGACGGGAAGAGCGCCGAGCTTGATCTCATCGCCGTGACCGGTGCTGACGGGGACAAATCCGGGGAATTCGAGATGCGGAATGGAAAGTCGGTCACTCTCAAGGCCTCGGTTTTCGCGGAGGCGGACGCCAAACTTCTGGCGGAGTGGACACCCGCTCCTGTCGCCGCCGCTCCGGTAGTTAGTGTTTTCGACTCCTTCCTTGACGGTGACTTGGTTCGTCTCAGCGGCAAATCCCTCAAGGCCTGTAAGGACGCCACCAAACCTAAAAAATACTATCTCTTCTACTACACGGCCTCATGGTGCGGTCCCTGCCAGAAATTCACTCCTTCGCTGGTGGATTTCTATAACAAACACAAACCCGGTAACGACGAGTTCGAGCTCATCCTCGTCACCAGCGACAGCGACGAGGCGGCCATGGAGGAATACGCCGAGCAAAAGAAAATGCCTTGGCCCCAACTCAAGCTTTCACGCGTCGAGCGGTTTAAAAAGGAGTTCAAGCATCCCGGTGGTGGCATTCCGAATCTCGTCCTCACCGATAGCGAGGGCAAGCTAATCAAGACCAGTTACCAGGGTGAGACTTACGTCGGCCCGGGCGTGGTGATGAGCCACTTGGCCACCCTCCTTAAAAAGTAAGCCGCGCCTACTGCCGTCAACTGACCCAAATTTCCCGATGTCCTCATCCATTCTCGAAGAAAACGTCGCCTCCCACGAGACGCCCGGCAGCCAGTTCCATCCGCCGTTTGTCATCAGTCCCGAGCTTGAGGCCGAGGCGGACGAGCGCATCGCGCATTACCCGGAGAGCAAGCGCGCGGCGACCTTGCCGCTGCTGCACATCGTCCAGCATCACTTCGGTTATATCTCGGCGGCTTCCATCGAGTGGGTGGCTAGCAAGCTTTCGGTGGAGCCGATCAAGATTCTCGAAGTCGTCACTTTCTATCCGGGCTTCCGCCAGTCCGCTCCGGGCAAATTCCACATCCGCGTCTGCCGCACGCTATCCTGCGCGATGGGCGGCAGCTACGAGTTGATGGAGCGCCTTTGCGAGCTAACCGGCATTGACCGCTCCGCCAGCGATTCCCACCACCACCCGATCACGGTTTCCCCCTGCGGAAAATTCTCCGTCGAGTTCGCCGAGTGCCTCGCGTCCTGCGGCAGCGCGCCGGTGTGCCTGGTGAACGACGATTTCCACGAGGGAATCGCTCCCGGCAAAGCCGAGGAGCTCTTGGCAAAGTACGCTGCTAAAGCGTAAGGAATCACGAGCGAGTTGGTGACGCACTCCGGAGTCGCTAAGCTATGCTCGCGCCCATGGTCGCTGCGGCTCTGCCGGAGGGGGTGCGGAGCGCCTTCATGCGCCGGAAAGAAGAGCAAGAGCTCCGCGCCGCATGGAGCAGAGCTTCCATCCGCCGCGGGCGGCAGCAGGGCGTGCCGCAGTCCGGACGATCAAGCGGGTCCGCGGTCCACATCCATTCGGAACGGGCGGCCGCGGAGGCGGGCGTTGCGCGTGCGGTCGATGACTTGGCCGACGAATTGCTCCGGCACATCGACGAGCGAGTGTTTCGGGAACAAGGTGATGCGGCCCAGGCAGCCATCCGGCAATCCGGCTTCACGGTAGAGCATACCGACGATTTCCTTGGCCATGACGCCGTGGGTTTTGCCGAGCGAGAGGAAAAGGCGGGTCATTCCGCTTTCTTGAGGAATGAGATCGCGCGGGCCATCGTGGCGGGGTCCGCGTTCATCGCGTTGCGGGCGATCGTCGCGCTGTGGCCGATCATCACGTTGCGGGCGGTCGTCGCGGCGGGGAGCCTCACGGCGTTCGCGGCGTTCCGGTTCGCGATCTTCCTCGATGGCGGAACCTTCGCGGCCGCTGGCCTCGCGGATCATCGTCACGAGTGCGCCGGCGATGTCGGTGGGAGTGTGACCTTGTTCCAGCAGGCGGTCGATGTTGTCCTGATAGGGTTCGAATTTGCCTGACTCGAGGCGCTCCTTGAGGTCGTCGAAAATAAGATCCGCGCGGCGGCCTTCGACTTGCTCGACGGACGGGATGCGCTCGCGCTTGATGACGGAGCGGGTGTAGCGCTCGATCGATTGGAGGCGATAGATTTCACGGCCGTAAACAAAGCTCACGGCGCGGCCCGAGCGGCCGGCGCGGCCAGTGCGGCCGATGCGGTGGACGTAGTCTTCCGGGTCGGTCGGCAGGTCGTAGTTGAAGACGATGTCGATTTCCTCGATGTCGAGGCCGCGGGCGGCGACGTCGGTGGCGACGAGGATTTCCACGGCACCGTCGCGAAAGCGCTTGAGCACGCGCTCGCGCATTTGTTGGGTGATGTCGCCGTGGAGGCGGTCCGCAGAGTAGCCGCGGTTGACAAGATCTTCGGTGCATTCATCGACCGAGCGCTTGGTGTTGCAGAAAACGATGCCGAGCCGCGGCGGGTTCATGTCAAGGATGCGGGAAAGCACCTCGACCTTGGAGCGCTGGCGGACTTCGAAGTAGGATTGCTCGACCGTGGAAACGGTGCGGGCTTTTTGCTCGATCTGAATGACTTCCGGGCTGTTGCCGAACTTTTGGATCAGGCGGGACACGCCAGGATTCATCGTCGCGGAGAAGAACAGCGTTTGGCGGTCCGGAGGGAGCGCGGCGAGCAGCTCGTCCATTTCATCCTTGAAGCCCATGTCGAGCATGCGGTCGGCCTCGTCGAGGATGGCCATCTTGATGCGGGAAGCGTCGAAGCTGCCGCGGCGAAGGTGGTCGAGCAAGCGGCCGGGGGTGCCGACGACGAGCTGTGCGCCGGAGCGCAGCGCGCGCAGTTGGCGGTCGATCGGCGCACCGCCGTAAACTGGCGTGGCGTGGAGTCCGGTCATTTTTGCGCCCAAGCGGTGGACCTCTTCACAGACCTGCACCGCGAGCTCGCGGGTGGGGCAGAGGATCAGCACCTGCGGATAAGCGAGTTTCACGTCAAGTTTGGCGAGCGCCGGCAGCGTGAAAGCGGCGGTTTTCCCGGAGCCGGTGGCGGAAAGTCCGACCAGGTCCTTGCCCAGCAGGGCGGGGGGGATGCTCATCGCCTGAATCGGCGAGGGACGCTCGTAACCGAGAGTTTCAATGGCGGCGAGCAGAGTATCGGGCAATCCGAGTTCAGAAAAGGGAGGCGTATCCATGAGCAAATTATAAGTCAAAATCCCACCACGTCCGAATTTTTGGAGCGGCGGGGGGCACCCTTTCGCTGATTTTCGGCGGAAAACAAGCACGGATGTGAAAGATTAGAGGATTCTGATCGCCGCTACCGCTGAAGGCCGCTTCACCCGATGGATTTTTCGCGACGACGCGCTGGACGATGGTGCGGGCGGGTGGCGGTGCATTGCTTGCGAAAGCGTTATCGCGAGCTGTTGAGAACTGAAGTCGCCGACACGCTGGCGGATCCGGCGATGGTGGACGAGGAGTTGGCGGTGCTGCTCGGTGCGTTCGGGTGAGGTGAATTTTTCGACGCGCCTCAGCAAACGACAACCGGAGCCTGCTTGCGCGGGCTCCGGTTGGGGACGAGCAGGCAGTATGGCTACCTTACGCTAGGATTTGGTTGAGGACGTAGGGCAGGATGCCGCCGGCGTTGAAGTAATCGACTTCGGCGGGGGTATCGAGGCGGACTTTGAGCGGGATTTCGAGAGTGCTGCCGTCGGCCTTGTGGGCGGTGAGGGTGGCGGTTTGCATCGGCTTGAGTTCGCCGGCGATGCCGGTGATGTCGAAGGTGGCGTCCACCAAGTCCTTCACTTGGTCGTAGTCTTCCTTGTGGATGAAGTTGAGCGGCAGCACGCCCATGCCGATGAGGTTGGAACGGTGGATGCGCTCGAAGGACTTGGTGATGACGGCGCTGATGCCGAGCAGACGGGTGCCTTTGGCGGCCCAGTCGCGGGAGGAGCCCATGCCGTAGTCCTCGCCGCCGATGGCGATGAGCTTGGTGTGTTCCGCCTGATAGGCCATCGAGGCGTCGTAGATGAAGGCGGGCTTGGCACCTTCCACCGCGGCGAAGTCACGGTCCGGGGCGGCGACTACGGCTTGGCCGAAATACTGGGTGTAGCCGCCTTCGATGCCGGGGCACATCAGGTTTTTGATGCGGACGTTGGCGAAGGTGCCGCGGGTCATGACGCGGTCGTTGCCGCGGCGCGCGCCGTAGGAGTTGAATGAGGCGGCATCGACGCCGTTTTCCAACAGATACTTGCCGGCGGGCGAGGTGGCCTTGATCGAGCCGGCGGGCGAGATGTGGTCGGTGGTGACCGAGTCGCCGAAGATGCCGAGCGGGCGGGCGGCGAGGATGTTTTCGCTCGCGCCTTGCTTGGTTTCGAAGAACGGCGGGGACTGGACGTAGGTGGATTTCACGTTCCAGTTATAGGTCGCGCCGGTGCTGCCGGGGATTTCCGCCCACTTCGGGTTGGCGGTGTCGACGTTGCCGTAGAGTTTTTGATAGACGGCGGGCTTGAGGGCGGCGTCGAGCTGCTCGCGGATTTCCGCCTGGGTCGGCCAGAGGTCTTTGAGGAAGACCGGGTTGCCGTTTTGGTCGTTGCCGATCGGCTCGGTGGAGAGGTCGAGATCGACGCGGCCGGCGAGGGCGTAGGCGACGACGAGCGGCGGACTCATGAGGAAGTTCGCCTTGATCGAGCCATGGACGCGGGCTTCGAAATTGCGGTTGCCGGAGAGGACCGAGGTGCAGACGAGGTCGCCTTCCTTGATGGCGTTCTCGATGGCCGGGTGAAGCGGGCCGGAGTTACCGATGCAGGTGGTGCAGCCGTAGCCGACGGTTTGGAAGCCGAGCTGGTCGAGTTCTTTGGAGAGGCCGGTGGCGTCGAGGTAGTCGGTGACAACGCGGGAGCCGGGTCCGAGCGAGGTCTTGACGAAGGGCGCGACGGTTAGTCCGAGGGCGTTGGCCTTTTTCGCTAGCAGACCGGCTGCGAGCATGACGCTCGGGTTGCTGGTGTTGGTGCAGGAAGTGATGGCGGCGATGAGGACGGAGCCGTGGCCGAGCTCGGCGCAGCAGGGGCCGTCCGGGAAGAAGTCTTGGACCGCGTCCGGCGAGGGGCGGTTGGCGATCATTTCGACTTCGTTTTGCGAAGCGCCTTCGAATTTCGCGTGGTTGGAGTCGGTGGAAAGCAGCGAGTCGATGGAGACGCCGGCTCTTTCCTTCATGGTGATTTTCACGCGGCGGTCGCGTTGGTCGGCGGCGAGCCCGAAGCCACCAGCG